>JBNIDO010000093.1:0-9656 GCA_050108095.1 Bathyarchaeia archaeon | reverse complement strand
AACCCCGATTCGGGTTTGTAGTTACGCCGCTTGTTGGTTTGACGGTTTTTGCGCTGCTGTTTAGGGGTGGAATTATGCCCCTGATAGATTACGGTGCCCTATACCATGTGTTGATTCCTGCTTTTTTCGGGTTGACTTTTCCCGAGATTGCCCTTTTGGGGTTGATACCGGTTTTTGTGCTATATAACATTACAACCGTGCTCTACACGGTGCCTATCGCTTATGTAATAGCGTCAAAAGCCAGCAAGCACCTGAATATAACACCGAACATTTTACAAGAAAATAAAAACAAAAGAAAAAATAATTTTTGTTGAAAACTAATGTACCGCTTCTACGCTCTGCACTTCTGGCACAGTTGCTTTGAGGTGTGCTTCGATGCCGTTTTTAAGGGTCATCTGCGACATGGGGCAGCCAGCGCAGTGACCGACCAAGCGGACTTTTACGATGCCGCCTTCGACGGCGACTAATTGTACGTCTCCGCCGTCCATTTGGATTTGCGGGCGGATTTCGTCGAGTGCTGCTTGTACTTTTTGCTGAATTGAATCAACCATAATTTCACAACTTACCCTTTCAAGGGAAAATTGTACTTTAAAATGTTCCTGTTCAAAAAACGGTGAATTATGGTCATTTCCTGATTGTTTCTCAGGTGTTTAGGGGTAAATTGCCAAATTAATTTCGTCGCCAAAGTCTTTGACGAACCCAGTTTTGGATGGTTAACTATTTAGCATTAAACATCTTTTACCTTCCCCAGTCGGCGACAAAAGTGAAGACACCTGCTAAAGCCTTAACTTTACTGTTGATCGTAATTGTCAGTCTTTCGCTTGTCTGTTGCCAAGGCGTTAATGCGCAGACGGCACAGCCGACTCTGGCAGAAACCATCAACAACATCTTAAGCAACATCCATGAAGCCAATTCCTCATGGAACGTCATATACGACCAAATCTTCTGCCGCCAAAACACCACCGTCTACGACAACGCCATCACCCAAGCCCTAAACAAAAGCAACTACCAAGAAGTTATTTTTATCGCCCGCCTAGCCGAACTCAACGGCTACTCCTCACAGACAGTCAATGCCTGCTTAAAGGAGGCGTTAGAAAACATGCCCATGTGCGGCAGCCTCCCCCAAACCCACAATGGGAACAGCCAAATTCCAGCCAGCTTCATACTCTACGACCGCTACATGGTCAACGCCTACCGCTATGCTCAAGAACTCGGCGTATCAGGCTGGGACATAAACAGTGCTTTTGAGGATTTGTCTAACGCTTATTTGGTTCCGCCAAAAGGCAGTGAGAGCGGCGAAATGCTTTGGATTAACCCTCAGGAAAACAAAAATGGTTCTTTTACTTCCCGCTACTATGATGAGCACGCTGAAACCCTTAGCGTGTTTCTGCTTTTAGCACTAAATGGAGTCAGCGGTGCCATGCCTTATGCTGATGATGCTTGGCTTGGCGTTCAAAGCCATTGGAATGGTTCAATCTACGGTTATAATAACAAGGATGGCGGCGTGGAATGTGAAATGGGCAATTTCGCAATAATCATTACCCAATATCAGAACAGCCGGGGACTGCTACCCTACTACGATCGGGTTATCGCGGATTTGGAGGAAACCCTGCTCACTAATCAATACAATTCTTCCGCTTGGAGCCCGAGCAGTGTAGGCGTGATTAGGCATGCTTCGAGCAACAATCAAAGCCGGCTCTACGAAACATTGGGCAACTTGATGACGCTTCAAATGCTTTACCCCGATTTCACCGAGGGCAACCAGACAAACTTCCAAGATATGCTCCAAAGCGGCTGGCAGGGACTGGTAAACAGCAGCCTGTTTAGTAATGACCGTTTCCGTTTCTTTGATAGTGATAACAATTACAACGATGACGCCTCTATACTGGGCGCTATGACTCTGTTTCTCTATGGAATAATCCCCGGCACAGGCAGTTTAGCCATAACCGCCCAAAACGAACGCTACCAAGACTACCTCACCAACTTCCAAACCTCCCAGTGGCGATTCAACTACACCGACCAATCAATCCGCCTGCCCATCAACAAGGGCAACCTAACCTTTATTTTCGGCTCCCAAAACGTAACCGCCGATTTCCCCCAAGACGGCGTCTACGACATCCAATTCAGCAGTGACTGGAACACCATAACCCAAACCACCAAAATCGAGGACATAACCCACCCGAACTTGCAACCCGTTACCATCGAACCCCTACCTACGCCAACGCCCACCCCGACGACTCCACCGCCAACGGTTACGCCCTCCCCCTCGCCCTCACCGTCTCCCTCGCCTACTACTTCCCCATCTCCCACTCCTATCCAGTCACCAACAACTACACCCACCACCAATCCAACAGAACACAGCACACCACCACCCAATCCCCCGATTCTGTCCTACGTAATAATCGCTTTGTCAGCGTCTACCGTTGCGATTCTTGCTTTTGGTATCCTTCGTTTCTTAAAAGCCAGATCTAAGCGTCAAGTTTAGATTTCGATGTTGCGGTCTTTTAGCTTGCTATCGATTATGCTGAGCAGGCACTCTGGGTTAACTGGTTTACCCACCAATACGTCTGCGCCTTGGGCGAGTTCTTTTTTGAGGACCTTTCCGGTTAACATGATCTTGATTGTACTCGGCGAAGTTTTCTGTATGAGTGGGAACAGTTGGGTTCCTTCCATGTCTGGGAGGCAGAAGTCGATGAGTGCTACGTCGAAGTGGCTGCGGCTTAATTGTTCTATGGCTTCTGCGCCTTTTGCTGCCACGGTAACTTGGTAGCCTCTTCGCTGGAAAATCCTTTGGAACACCTGAAGAATACTTGTGTCGTCGTCGATGATGAGAATGGACGGCTTGTTTGGTACAAGCAACGGCTTAAAAGTCTCCACTATACCTGAGGTAGTGGTAGGTTATAAAAATTGTGCAACTGCTTTATTTCTTTGTGAAGCATCGCTGATTTTTGGAATAATTTTAAATGGGCTTGGAGCATTTCAATATTGAGGGCTTACCCTATTGCAGAAGAAGAAAGCAGAAACCCGCACTCTAATCATTAGCCGATCCTTGGGTTGGCTAGCAATACGGGTTGCAGCCATCGTCATACTCCTTGTCCTGCTGGAATCTGCCTACCGATTCGGTGTCTTCGACTTTGCCGGTAGTGAGGACACAATACTGATTATTTACGGCACAATTCAAAAGGTAATCTTCTCGCTAACAGTCTGGCTTTTCTTGGCCGCCTCAAAAAAACTAATCATACCCGCCATCATAGTCACCGTTTCACCTGCTTTGGGCAAGATAGTGCGTGACCGAGGCTCGAGACAAAAAACCAACAAATCCATACATCAGTTCCTAACCTACCTTGTTTACGCCACTGGAATAATAGCGCTTATTCTAATCTGGGCATACTCCTCCATCGGTCAATGGATATCCAGCGTCCTCGGTACAGGTTTAGTCATCAGCTTAACCTTCATCTTGGGCTTGTTCACCTCCAGTGTCTTGGGCAACGTGCTTGCCTACGCCATTCTCGGAGGAACCAACGAGTTTAATGTCGGCGACCGCGTCCAAATCGGAGACAGTTACGGTGACATCGACGAAATCGGTTTCTTCTTCACCCGCATAAAAACCATAAAAGACGAAATCATAAGCGTCCCCAACCTAATTGTTATGGGCAAAGAAATCCGCAACTTTAGCGCCCTAAAAGAAGTCCTCATCTATGTTTCTGTCACTTTGGGTTACGACATTGATAAAGAAGACGCTAAAAGACTGCTCATTGAAAGCGCAACGAAAACCTCAGGCATAATAAACACACCCGGCAAAACACCCTTCGTTTTGCTCCGCGACCTAGGCAACTACTCGATAACCTACGAAATCAACGCCTACACCAACCAACCAAACAACCTCGTAAACATCAAAAGTGAACTAATAAACACAATACTCGACGATTTCAAACGTTCAGGCGTCGAAATAATGTCCCCCACACACGTCGCCGTCCGAGATTCAGAGCGCACCGTGCCCTCGCCTATGCTCCAAGTCATCGAAGTTGCCAAAACCAAACCCGCCACAACAGACGAACAGTAACTTCATGTAGCCTCTGGCGGCTGCTTAATCCACACCTTAACCTTATTCTGCACCTTAATCCGCCCCTCTGTCTGCATCAGGTTCACCTGTTCCAAAACGAACCTGTCGTCGTTGCGGCGGAACTCCCTACGTATGGCGTCTTTTAGTTTAGGTATGTTTATGTGTTCTTGGGAGCCGACGATGCCCCAAAAATGGCGTTGAATGTTCTCCCGTTTTTTCTGCGCCTCTAAACCCGATTTTTTCATTCCCGTTTACCTTGCGCAGTAGGGTAATTCGTTTTTTGCTTTGTGGTAGTTTACGCATTCTTGGCAGTCGCCATGGTGTGGGCAATCTTTTTTTGGGCAAGGACAATTCGGGGCAGTTACTGGCATAAAATCAAGGGAACCAGCAAACAATATAATAGTTCCTTCTAGGAGAATAGCAGAAGCAGACTTACCCATTGGTTGGAGACGGAAGCTTTGGCAGGCATCGTTAATTCACTCAAGAAACTCGCGGCTTTTCTAGTCTTTATTGTTATCCTCGCGGGGGTAACTCTTGCTATCTTCGACTTTTTTGTAGCAGGTTCCATGAACCTTTCTTCAACTGTAAACATGCTGTTTAGTTTAACGATAGTTTTCATCTTCGCCGCAGTCGCTTTCTACCTTTTAGGACGTACCAAAAAACTCTTAACCCCCCACATTGGGCTCCAAGCCGCAACCGTTGCTCAGGTTCTACTGCTGATATTGGCGGGTACGGTTACAGGATTCGTCGTTTTACTGCTCTTTAACTTTGACCCCGCTCCATTACTGGCCAGCGCTGGTATAATCACCATAACCGTCGGCTTAATTATCTCTACTTTCGTCGGCGGCATTCTCTCAGGCGCATTAGTTTTTACAACGCATCAGCTTAAGATAGGTGACTCAGTTATGGTGAATAATGTGCCTGGCAAAGTCTCTGATATGTCTGCCCTCGTCACCCGCATCCGAACCGACGTTGGGCAGATTACCATTCCAAACAGCGCCATCGCCTCGGGAGGAGTTATCGTTACTGCGGTTCTTCCGCAGGAGCCGGGGCTAGCGTCAAGGCTGCCCTACGTGTTGGGCGACCGAGTTATAACATACTTCCGAAACGAGGAGGGTATCGTTAAAGAGTTAACTCCCCTACGTACAACGGTATTGCTGGATTCAGGCAAAGAAATCACGTTCCTAAACAATGCTGTTCTCTCAGGCGCGACAGTTGTTGCAAAAATCACCCGGGCTTAACCGCTGAACCAATAAGGGGTCCACATGACTCTTATGCCTAATGGGTGTATTAGGGACTTTCTTCGTCTTTGTCTTCTGTTTTTTCCTCTTCTACGTATTCTTCTATTTTGTCCTCTTCCTCTTCTTTTTCTTGCTGCGCCGCCATCTGCTCGATTTTAGATACAACGGAACGATGGTTGTTGTTCCTTAGGCGTTTCTCTCTGGTTCTTGAAAGCGCAACTAGGAAAACCATGATTTCAACGCGGCCAAGAATCATCAACAGCATAAACAGCCACTTCAACTCCAGTGGCAAGGCTGGACCCACAACCCCCGTGCTTAATCCTGTTGTGGCTATAGCAGAGGTGCAGTCAAAAATCGCGTTAATGGGTTTGAAACCGTAGTAGCTGACGATGAATGAGGCGATGAAGATGGCGATGGCTGTGAGGAAAATCATGGTGGCGGCTTGCACGACTTCTGAGTAGGTGTATTTTTTGCTCAGTAGCTTGACTTTGCTGTTTTTGGTGTCTTTGCCTATGATTGTGAAACTGACGGTTTTGGGTATGCTTTTGATTAAAAGCAGGAAGCGGTAGATTTTGATGCCGCCTGCCGTGGAGAAGCTTGCTCCACCGATAAACATGAGTGCCACCAAGAATAGTTTGAGCGAGTCGTTTAAGCTCGCGATTGCGGTGTAGCTGAATCCGCTGGTGGACATGGCGCTTAGCACTTGGAAGCCAGCGTCGTAGGAGGGGTACTTGAAGAAGAAAATCAGAAGAACAGTCGATACTATAGCGATTATTAGAAACACGGTGGTTTCAGAGTTTAGGAACTCTTTGAATTTACGCCTATACAGCGTAGCTAAAACCAGAAAGTTGGATGCACCAAAAATCATGCAGAATGGAACGATAAAGTTAAGCGGCGGCTGCGTGATGAGGGTTGTTAAATCGTTAACGGGTGCGAAGCCACCTGTGCTCATGGCGGAGAAAATTATTGAGCTCAAATCAATCAAATCATGGTAGCCGAAGCCGTAGCCTATAATCACCATGACAGCGGTGACTATGCAGTAAATTCCTATAATGAAGAGGAAAGTGGTCTTGATTTTGTGGTTGTTTTTGGTGAGTCCCATGGTTTTGGCGAATTCACGCAGTTTAGCCTCTGGATAAAAGAACGCCAGCAAAACCACGACGATGCCGATGCCGCCGATGAACTGTGTCAGTGACCTGTACAGTATTATGGATTGGGGCAAAAGGGTTACGTCAGGTATGACTGAGAAACCTGTGGTTGTGTATCCTGAGACGGATTCAAAAACGCAGTCGGTTATGTGCTGATAAATGTCGCCATTGGCTATGCCGATGTAGAGGTATGGGATTGAGCCGATGAGGCTTAGCAGTACGAAAACCAGCACAATTAAGGCGCAGGACTGTTTGAACGTCATTGCTTTTCTTTCGCACAGCGAGTTAGTTAGAAAGCCCAGCACAAGGAAAGAGGTGGCGGTTATGAATAATGCTAGGTTTGCGTCTGTTTCGCCTAAAATGAAGGATGCCACTATAGGAATTAAGATGAAGACCCCTGAGATTTGAAGAACAAACCCCATGTTAGCAAGCAAGACAGCTATAGAGGACTGCATTAAGATTATCAATATTTTCGATTGCCTTTTAATTCCTTTCCTAGTTTCAGGCTATTATACGTCCAAAATCGGTAGATTATGACGTGATAAGCTTAGGATTGGAATTAAACTGAGCTGGCGCAAAAGGAAAAAGAAGGGTTAAATGAACAGCGATAGCAATCTAAACGCTATTCCACCCACAAGGAGAGCGACGCCTATGTTTGCGGCGGTTATGACTGCGGTGGCTTTCCAGCCGAACTCTTTGCCTAAAATAGCCATCGTGGATACGCAGGGTATGTAGAGCATTGCAACCAATGCCATCACAACCAACTGTACGGGGGTAAAGCCGACCAGCAGGTCTGTGGTACCAAGGATGACTACTGCGCCGAGGATAATGAGTTCCTTACGGATGGTGCCCAAGATGAGCAGCACCCCCGCGAAGAGGGGTAACCCAAGCCACCACACCGTTAACGGAGCCAAAGCGTTGCCGATTGGGGTTAGTATGTTGTAGGCGAATAGGACTTGGATGATTGCGCTGCCTATGATGTAGATTGGGAACACTATGTAGATGAGTGATTTGGTTCTTGCCCAAGTCTGCTTTAGCACAACCTTCATCGAGGGCCGCTTGAAACTGCTCATCTCCATGATTAAACCGGTGGATTTGCCGGGTACCGCTTTCATGGCAACCCTGCCCAACACAAAAATCAATACGATATCGACTACGTAGAGCAGGAGCGCCCACTGTACACCTACGAACAAGCCTACCATGCCGAAGAGAACGATGGTTCGGGCGGAGCAGGGTGCAAAGGTGATGGCGAATGCGGCGAGGAGTCGTTCACGGCGGGTTTCCATGATTTTGCAACTGTGAATCGCGGGTACGCTGCAGCCGTAGCCCAATATGATGGGAATCAATGCTTTACCGTGTAAGCCCATTTTGTGCATGGCGCTGTCCATCATGAATGCGACGCGGGTTAAGATGCCTGAATCCTCCACTATGGCTAACAGCAGATAGAATGGGATGACGAAGGGGATGATTAGGGTTAAGCCTGCGGCGATTCCGCCCCAGACACCGTTTAAAATGATGTCGAAGAGGGGCAGTGAACTTGTCAGGGCAGGGTCCACGGGGTTAATGGCGTTTAATCCGTCTGCAATCAGGGTGGATAGTCCGTTGCCGACAAAGAACGTCCAGAGCAGCAAGCCTACTATGACGCCGGCGGAGGTGAAGTAGCCGAGTATGTGGTGAGTGGTTAACCACTCCAGCTTGTCTGAGAAGGTGGTCCAGATTTCGCTTTGTTGCAGCGCCGATGCGGCAA
This sequence comes from Bathyarchaeia archaeon, assembly GCA_050108095.1. Classification (GTDB taxonomy): domain Archaea; phylum Thermoproteota; class Bathyarchaeia; order Bathyarchaeales; family Bathycorpusculaceae; genus Bathycorpusculum. The sequence continues at coordinate 1,457 of JBNIDO010000093.1, read as the reverse complement.
CTTGACTTGCCAACGCGTAACGTTCCGACGCGATGACGGAGAAACAGGGTTCTTGGCAACTCTTTTGGAGTTCGGCGGCGACAGTTTTTGCCGCTTCCACTACCGTTGGTGATTTTTCTGCAACAAGCTTGGTGATTTCGCTGTCGCCTTCAAGCAGCTTAATCGCCAGCCAACGTGAAGGGTACTGTAAGCCAAGTTTTTCCTTCTCGATTGTTTCTTGGAGTTGTTCGATTTTGTCTTCGAGGTCTTTGCGGTATCTGAGATGCTTCGGTTTGGGTTTGTGAGTGGCAACTTTAACGGCTTCTTTTGCGGCTTCGTAGATGCCTTCGCCTCGGGTGGCAGTAGCGAAAACCACTGGTACTCCTAAGGTGTCTTCGAGTTTGTCTTTGTCGATTATGATGCCTTTGCTTTTGGCAACGTCGATTTGGTTGAGGCAGAGCACCAGCGGCGCATCCATCTCCAGCAACTGCAATGTAAAGAACAGGTTACGCTCCAACACCGAAGCGTCCACGACGTTTATGACTGCGTCGGGTTTTTCGAGTGCAATGTAGTCTCTGGAGACCAACTCCTCCATTGAGAATGTGGAGAACGAGTAGATGCCTGGTAAGTCGATGACTTTGATTTCGTGGCCTTCAAAGCTCAAGGTGCCTTCGGCGCGGTCAACGGTTTTGCCTGGCCAGTTGCCGATTATCTGATTCGAGCCGGTAAGCTGGTTGAATATGACGCTTTTGCCTACGTTAGCGTTGCCTGCCAAGGCAAAGGTTAGGTGTTTGCCATTGGCGGCTTTGCTGTTGGATACTTTACCGGGACTATTAGAGAACACTTTTTTACTTTGCATAATTACCCCCTCTAATTGGTTGCTACTGCTTCTTTCTCCACTTCCACAAACACGTTACACGCGATGTCCCGCCCAATTGCTAATTTGGAGCCACGAACCGATACTTCGACGGGTCCGTTCATCGGCGCAACTTTAACCACTTTAATTTTGGTGCCCGGAGTCAAACCCATGTCCAGTAACCGCTGGAGGACTTTGTGTTCGCCTCGGATGAAGCTGATTTTGCCGTATTTGCCGCCTTTGAGCTCTTGGATAGGCGTTAGGTTTTCATGGCGTTTGCCAACTTGTTCAAGTCCCTGTGCGTGGAGTTTGATGCACTCTTCGCAGCTGGAAAATGGCAGGTCACAGGCGGGGATGGTTTTGCCGTCGTCGCTGCAAGTGTCTGGGTGCTTTAGAAAGCGGCAGAGGGATTCTTCAGCTTCGTCGCTAAGCGTGTGCTCCATTTCACAGGCTTGCACATGTACTTTTTCTTTGCCGATGTGCAGTACGTCGGTTAGGAAGGTTTCGAGTAGGCGGTGTTTGCGGGTGATTTTTTGGGCTTCTTTTAGGCCTTTTTCTGTGAGGGTGCTTCCGTGGTAGGGGGAGTATTTGATGTAGCCTTCTTCGGAGAGTTTTTTGAGCA
>JBNIDO010000092.1:0-10416 GCA_050108095.1 Bathyarchaeia archaeon | reverse complement strand
TCCTCCAACATAACGCCGTCTACCCATCTGGAAGTTGAACCTGATATTTCTTTCTTCCAAATCGGCGCGGTCTTTTTAATGGTGCCGATTGCATAGCGGCATGCTTCGAAAGCTTCGGCTCGATGCGCCGCAGATGCTGCAATTGCAACGATAATTTCTCCAACTTGCAGGTTTCCAATGCGGTGGATCGCAGTGAACTTTGTTAGGTGCCAGTGTTGAATCGCCTGCGCCTCGATTTTTTTTAGGGCTTCTTCAGCCATTTCCTTGTATGATTCAAAATAGATTTCGGAGACAGCACCTGCCTCGCCGTGGTTTCTGACGGTTCCCAGAAACAGAACTGTTGCACCTGAGGAATCGTCAGCTACGCTCCGTGCTATGGCGGATACGTCGATTGGGTCTTGAGTTACTGCTATCACACCTTAACCTCCAGATATCATTGGCAACAGGGCTATTTCGTCGCTTGGCTGAACCGAAGTGGAGTCAGCGGCGACTTTTCTGTTCACTGCTACAATGAAGGGCATATTGAGCGATGACAATGCTGGGTAGCAGTCACGGAGGCTCTTTTTTAGGTCAGCAACTGTGGTTTGCCCATAGCCAAGGATAACTGACAATTCCCTGCTACCGACTACCTCTCTGAAGAACCCAAATAGCTTAATCTTATAAGTCGTTGCCGCCACTTCCTCTTTGCTAGTCATGTTCTTTATCACTCTCTGCCTCCATTTAGCCACCGATAGTATTCATCAAGTTTAACCCCGAAATCAAATTCCTACCCCTAATAATGCCCACTACGCCCTCGGGCTTCTTCTTGTAACAGTCCAAAAGGTAGCGCTCTATCGCTTTGTCTGTGCTTCCAGAGCGCAACAATTTCTTGACATCGTGGGTGGGCTGTTCGAAGAGGCAGGTTAAGAATTTGCCGTCGGAAGTTAATCTGACTCGGTCGCAAGAGCGGCAGAACGACTCGCTCATGGAGGGGATAAAACCGATGGTTCCTTTTCCACTTTTGAATGTATAAAGCCGAGCGGGGTCAGATACATTGTTGTTCAAGGGCAGCAACTCCAGTCCCATCTTGTTGATTTTGTTAATCATTTCTGCCTTAGTCACCACAAGCGATGAATCCCAGATGTGCGACCCATCCAGCGGCATAAACTCTATGAACCTAACAGTGAAGCCTTCAACCATAGCAAACCGAGCGAAAGCTTCTATTTCATCGTCGTTCTGTCCCCTGATGACTACGGTGTTTATTTTAATCTCAAAGCCCGCGTCGCGGGCAGCCTTCAGGGACTTTTTGACTTGGGAAAGGCCGTTGACTCCAGTGATTGATTTGAACCTGCTCGGCTTTAAGGAATCTAAACTCACGTTCACGCTCTCAAGCCCCGCAGCTTTGAGTTGCTCCACTTTGCTTCCGAGAAGTAGCCCGTTGGTTGTCATGCCTACCTTTTTTATGCCCTCAATCCCCGATAGGGCGCTAACCAGTTTTTCGACTTGCGGCCTAACCAGAGGCTCGCCTCCTGTGAGCCGTATCTTTTCAACGCCAAGACCCACAAGTATCTTTGTTAACCGTGCGATTTCTTCGTAGCTTAGAATTTCGTTTCTTGGGCACCAAGAGAACTGCTTTTGTGGCATGCAGTATACGCAGCGCATGTTGCATCGGTCAGTGACTGAGATGCGTAGCTTCCTTGGCACTCTGTTGAAACCATCAATCACGGGGGGGTTTGCAGTCATGGTGCGGTATCCCCTGTGGGTCTAAGTAAGAGAACCTCCACCTTTTGGCCCTTGATAAGCTGTTTTTTGCCTTCCATTATGATTAGTGCATCAGAAACCGTTAAGGTTGAAAGTTTGCTTGCCGCAGACGCGCTTACTGGCTCAGCCAGATAGGAAACGGTGCCTTTCTTATCTGTCACTGTCTTTAGTTTTACTCTGATAAATGCCCGCATTCCCTTTTGCAGCTTGATTCCAGAGGCCATTTTTGCAGCCACCTTTGCTTCAGGCAACCCTTTAGTTCCAAGCATCCTGAAAAGCAATGGTCTTCCAAACGTGTAGAAGGCCAAGAAAGACGCAACTGGGTACCCTGGGGCTGAAATAATGGGTTTTCCTTCGACGATGGATAGCGCTGTTGGGGAGCCTGGACGCATCGCGACGCCGTGGACTATGACACCGGGTTTTCCCAAGCTGTTTATGACCGCTGGCACGAAGTCCCTCTCACCCACCGATGAGCCGCCTGAGATGACTACAACGTCATTTTCCAGCGCTTTTTTGAGTGCTGCCAGTATGTGGCTTTGGTCGTCTTTACATATTCCTAAGTCTACAGTTTCCCCGCCGAACTCCCTTATCATAGATGACAGCATGTACCTGTTGCTATCGTAGAGAACCGCTTCGGTTTTCAATTCTGAGCCGGGTTCAACCAGTTCGCTCCCTGTAGAGAACACCGCAACCTTAGGCTTCTGATAAACCTTAACGGTTTTGACGCCTACGGATGCTATGACGCCGACATCCTGGGGTCGTAGCCATGTTCCACGTCCAAGAATAACTTTGTCCTTCCCTATGTCTTCACCTTTGTTCGCGACGTTTTTCCCGCAGTCGATCTCTTTGAAAACTTTAACTCTGTTAGCTTCTTGGTCCTCAGCGGTGTATTCCACCATAACCACTGCGTCTGCGCCCTGAGGCACCCTGCTGCCAGTAGCTACTGCAACCGCTTGACTCCGCCCAATCTTAAATTCGGCTGCATCCCCTGCGTACGCTCTCCCGACAACTTCAAGTGTGACGGGGTTTTTAGGGGAAGCCCCTTTGAGGTCACTTGCGATTACTGCGTAACCGTCCATTGCTGAGCGGGTAAATGGTGGTATGTCGATTGGGCTTGCGAAGTCTTCTGCGAGGACCCTATTTACTGCATCTTGAAGATTTACACGTTCTTTTTTTGGTGTGAAGGAGCCGTTTTTTAGGTATGAAGAGAGAAAACCTTCGAGTGCGTTATTAACCGCGGTATAGTTGTCGAATCCTTTGTGACTCAATTTTGTGTTTTGTTCTATTTTTGCTATTGTGGATTACCTCGGGTTGGAAGATGCATGGGACGATATTATCGTTGAATAATATCACGTTATAACTGAATTAATAAATATTCTTGAAAGCAGAGGCGATTTTTTGATGCTACACTGCTGGAACACAAAAAGTAAAGGAGTATTAATTTTGAAGTGTAGATTGCTAAAAAAAGAGATGAATTTTACTTTGCAATCATGATTTCGGTAGACTTCACGATTGCCACAACCTCGTCTCCTTCTTTGAGGCCTAATTCTTCAACGGAGTCTTTGGTTATGACCGCCGTTACGGTGACTGGCACTGTAACTTCAACCGTAACTTTTGCGGTTATTACGCCCTTTTCTACGGATATGATTTTTCCCTTAAATTGGTTTCTTGCGCTCAACTTCAAAGTTAATTCCTCCTTAATTTCCCAAAAGAGTTGGCTCTGTCTATTTTCTTCTCACCTGCGTATATATGCTTTGAGTTGCCTGTTCTGTTTAAGTGTTCAAAAGGTGGGTTAGTTGTTGATTGTATGTTGCTGGTTTGACGCAATCTGCAGGGCTGAGAAAGCATATGTCAAGCAATAACTCTATGTAATGTAAATTTGTCTATAATATTTTATATTTACTGGAATGTTATCGAGATATAACCCATATATTATGAACGATTGTGAAATCTTCACAACTACTCTTTTTAACACCGCCCTTGATTCCTAATGCCTAATAGGTTGTGACAAAAATGAGACAAATCGCAATATATGGAAAAGGTGGTATAGGAAAAAGTACCACGACCCAGAACACGGTTGCCGCATTAGCCGAGATGGGTAAAAAAGTACTGCTACTGGGTTGCGACCCCAAAGCAGACTGCACCCGTCTACTGCTACACGGCAAACGACAAGCCACAGTACTAGACGTACTGCGCGACGGCGGAGGAGATTGCACTCCCGAACAAATCAGCACCGCTGGCTACGGTGGAGTCACCTGCGTTGAATCAGGCGGACCCGAACCCGGAGTGGGCTGCGGCGGCAGAGGCATCATAACCTCCATCCAGACACTACATGACTTAAACATGTACAAAGAAGAACTGGACTTTGTCTTCTACGACGTGTTAGGTGATGTCGTCTGCGGTGGATTCGCAATGCCAATCCGCGAAGGGTACGCACAGGAAATCTACATCGTCGCCTCAGGCGAATACATGGCGCTCTATGCAGCCAACAACATCTGCAAGGGCATCAAAAAATTTGCTGAAGCAGGCCATACACGTCTAGGCGGTATCATCTGCAACTCACGTAAATGTGAGAACGAAGAAGCTCTGGTCGCCCAGTTTGCTAAGCGCATAAACAGCAAGCTTGTCCAGTTTATCCCCCGAGACAACATTGTGCAAAGAGCGGAAATCAACAGAAAAACCGTCATCGACTATGACCAATATTCCACACAAGCAGATATTTACCGCGGCGTCGCCCGAAAAATCGTATACAACACAGAATTTACCATACCATCACCAATGACCATTGACGAACTTGAAAGTTTGATGCGTGAATTCGGAATCTCCGACTAAACGGTGATGGCAATGACTCAACCCACCCTCACATATACCCAATACAAGAGCACGGACAAACAAAGCTGCCCCGAATCCATCCGTGAACACCCCTGCTACGGTTCAGAAGCCCACTTCAAATTCGGAAGAGTCCACCTCCCCGTAGCAGCCTCATGCAACATTGGATGCAACTATTGCGTCCGAAAATACGACTGTGCCAACGAGAACCGCCCAGGCGTTACAAGCAAGCTCTTAAACGCCAAAGAAGCCATCGAAAAAGTCCGCTATGCAGTGGAGCATGACCCCCGTCTCCGCGTTGTAGGCATCTCTGGACCAGGTGACCCGTTGACCAGCGACACCACATTTGAAGTGTTTGAGCAAATCCACAAGGAATTTCCTGATTTGACCCTTTGTCTTTCAACAAATGGCTTACTGTTACCAGAAAAAATGAGCTTAATCAAAAAAGTAGGCATAAATGCGCTCACAATCACCATAAACGCAGTAGACCCCGATATCGGCGAAAAAATCTACTCGTTTGTAAACTATAACGGCAAGGTTCTGCACGGCAAAGAAGCATTCGAGGTTCTAAGCAGAAACCAACTCAGAGGCCTCAAAGAAGCAGCCGAGGCAGGAATCGCCATAAAAGTTAACGTAGTCTACATCCCAGGCGTGAACTCCGAGCACATCTCTGAAATCGCAAAAACCGTCCGGGGCTTAGGAGCTTACATCATGAACATCATGCCCCTGATTCCGCAGGGCAAATTCACAAATATAGCTGCTCCCACGCACGAAGAAATCCATCGCACCCGCCGTGCCCTCCAAGGAACCCTGATTCAATTTCACAACTGCGTCCAATGTAGAGCAGACGCTTCAGGAGTGCCCGCGGAAGAAGCTTGCGGAAGCCGCTACCCAAATTACAAGAGCTATTGCAAAAAGGAGGATGCATAGATGCCGCTAATCTTACCTGAATGCGACAAAACTGTGCCGGAACGCCAAAAACACATTTACCTAAAAGACATCAGAGACCCTTTTACAATCCCCGCATGCAACATCGCCACCATACCAGGCGACATGACAGAACGTGGCTGCACCTACGCTGGCTGCAGAGGAGTCGTCGGCGGACCAGTCAAAGACGTAATCCAACTTCAGCATGGCCCCATCGGCTGCGCCTACTACCCATGGGATGTTCGGCCACACGTGGCAACTGGCACCAGTTTCCACTTAGCCAACGTATTCTCCACTGACCTGCGGGAACCCAACATTGTGTTTGGCGGCGAGAAGAAACTCTACGACTCAATCATAGAAGCAAACAGAGCCTTCCCCGACGCACAAGGTGTATTCGTCTACGCTACATGCGTTGCGGGCTTAATCGGCGACGACATGGATGCCGTAGCGAAACGCGCCAGCAAAGCCATCGGCAAACCCGTAGTTGCCTTTGCCTGCCCCGGTTTCCGCGGTGTCAGCCAAAGCCTCGGGCACCATGTGGGCAACGAAACCCTCTTCAAACAACTCGTCGGAACAGAGGAGCCAGCAGAGAAAACGCCCTATGACGTTAACTTGGTCGGTGAATACAACATCAGAGGCGACGACTGGCTGATTCTGCCCCTGCTCGAAGCGTTGGGTTTGCGGGTGATCTGTACGTTTACTGGTGACGCCTCAATCCATGACATAGCCAAAATGCACGCTGCCAAACTAAACATTGTCCGATGCGCCAGAAGCGCCATGTACATAGCTGACATGATGAAAGAAAAATATGGAACCCCCAACATGGAAGTTGACCTCTATGGGATCCAGCAGACCGCTGACGATTTGCGGCAAATCGCCAAGTTCTTTGGGCTCGAAGCAAAAGCGGAGGAAGTCATTGCTAAAGAAATCGCTGAAATCAAAGACGAGATGGACTGTTACCGAGAGAAATTCAAAGGCAAAACAGTCATGATTTACCAGGGCGGGCCCCGAAGTTGGCATTGGCCAGCGTTCATGGAGGAACTGGGCATGGAAATCAAAGTCGTCGCAACCACCTTCGGGCACGAAGGAGACTACGAGAAAATCGTCAAACGCGTCAAACCCGGCACCCTAGTCATTGACAACCCAAACGCCCCCGAATTCGAAGAGTTGATGCTCAAATACAAACCAGACCTCTTCATTGCAGGCGTCAAAGAAAAATACCTCAGCTACAAATACGGCGTCCCATTCCTCAACGGCCACACATACGAATCTAAAGGCGGCTACATGGCATTCAAAGGCGCACTACGCTTCGCCCGAGACATCTACCAAGCCCTCTATTCGCCGTCTTGGCGTTTCATAAGAAAAACAGAGGAGGCACAGTAGATGGTCGTTGTTAACAAGACCCGAAGCGTAGCCATCAACGCGCCCAAGATGTGCCAGCCAATCGGCGCCATCTGGGCAACACTTGGCGTCCACGGCAGTGTCCCCTTAGTGCATGGCTCTCAGGGCTGCGCAACTTACCCCCGAAACCTGCTTGGGCGTCATTTTCGTGAACCCGTCGAAGTAGCCATTACCTCGTTGCACGAGAAAGCAACCATATTCGGCGGCGCCTCGAACCTCAAGCTGGCATTGACAAACCTCATCGAACGCCAAAACCCCGAACTCATAGCCGTCATCACCACCTGTCTGAGCGAAACCACAGGCGACGACATCCACGGCATCACCAAAGCCTTCCGAGCGGAAAAACCTGAACTTGCCAACCGCACCAAAATCGTAACCATCAACACGCCCAGCTACGTCGGCACCCACGTTTCAGGCTACGACAACGCCATAAAAGCCATGGCTTCACAACTTGCCGCAAAAACGGCGCCCAACAACAAGGTCAACGTTATCCCCGGAATAATAAACCCCGGCGACGTAATGGAAATCAAGCACATGCTTGAGTTGATGCGCGTCGAAGCCATCTACTTAACCGACATCTCAAAAACCCTCAACGCCCCACTGCGGCTGCCTAAGCCCCATTTCCCACCCGGCGGCACAACCGTGGCAGAAATCGCTGACAGCGCCAACTCGCTTGGAACCATGGTAGTCTGCAAACACGAAGGGCAAAGCGGCGCAAACGTGCTCCAAGAAAAATTCGGCGTACCAGCCTGCATAGGCGAATTACCCATCGGCGTGGAATCTACCGAGATATTCCTCGACAAAGTCTCCAAGTTGACCGGCAAAAAGGTGCCTGAAAGCCTCCAAGACGAGCGCGACTTACTGGTGGATGCGATGGTTGACAGCAGCCAACTCACCTTTGGCAACAAAGTCGCCGTCTTCGGTGACCCCGACATTGCCCTCGGTTTGGCGCGGTTCGCTTACGAGTTAGGCATGCAACCAGTGCACGTAATGACCACCTTTGAATCCCAAAGTTTCGCTACAGACATGAAAACATTGGCAACTGATTACGGTACAGGCGAAGACCAAAACAGCATTATCGTCGGCGGTGACCTCTACGAGTTGCACCAACGCATCAAAGAAAAACCCGTGGACCTAATAATCGGCGACTACAAAGGCAAATACATCGCAAAAGAAGAAGGCATTCCACTGGTGCGTGTCGGGTTCCCGCAAGCTGACCGCTTCGGCTACCAACGCAGAGCAATGCTTGGCTACCGCGGCTCCCTGCAACTGCTCGACTACATAGTAAACACCATACAAGACGCCAGAGAGTAGGCAGACCTCCTATGAAACTGGACGATTTTTTCTTTAAAATGCCCACATTGCAGACCGACCCCATAATCGACGACACAACGCTACGGGACGGCATGCAAATGCCCGGCTTAGCCGCCAAACCCAAAGACGCCGCCAAAATTGCAGAGTTACTCAGCGGTGTGGGAGCGGAGCGCATCGAACTCTTCCATTACCAAGCAGTTGACAAAAAAGCCGCCAAACTCATCCTCTCCAAAAAGCTGGATTGCAGAGTCGCAGCATGGTGCAGAACACTGAAAGCTGACATTGACAGCGCACTCGACTTGGGGTTCGATGAAGTTGGCATTTCCCATCCAGTTTCATATGCACATCTTAAAGCTAAGTGGCCTAACAAAACTTCCGACGAACTCTTAGCAGACTTAGCTGATGTAGTTGAGTACGCTGCTAAGACGCATGGGCTACGCACCTTTGTTCATGGAGAAGACGGCACGAGAGCGGAGTGGAGTTTTGAGCGGCAACTGGTGAATAACGTTGCGGATGCAGGCGCTGAATGCTACCGCGTATGTGACACCGTCGGTATTGGCTTACCAGAGTTGGATGCACCTCTGCCCGTGGGTATCCCAGCCAAAATTAAAGCTCTCAAAAAAGAAACCAAAATCAAATCATTAGAAATCCACACCCACGACGACTTAGGCAACGCAGTCGCCAACACCATAGCAGCCATCCGAGCAGCCTCAGGCATCTACGAAAAAATCTATGCCAACACTACCTTTCTGGGCATGGGTGAACGCGCGGGAAACGCTGAAACCGAAAAAATCCTCCTCAACCTGTACCTCAACTACGGCATAAAAAAATATGAAAACAAAATCTGCAAACTCAAAGAAACCGCTGATTTCATCGGTAAAGCCACGGGGTACCCAGTGCCATGTAACCAAGCAATCGTGGGCAAATATGGCTTCACGCATGAATCAGGCATACACACTTACGGCGTTTTAAATGACCCTTGGACTTACGAACCTTACCCGCCAGAGTTAGTTGGAAACACACGCAGCCTAACGATTGGAAAACAGTCGGGCAAAAACATGGTTAAACACAAGATTATCCAGTTAACCGGCATCTGCCCAAGCAGTGAAGAAGTTACGGCAGTGCTTGACCGTGTACGAGCGGTTTATGCGGGTGGCAGGCGTAAATCGCTTGAAGACGCCGAGTTTAAGAGGCTGCTTCAGGACGCGGGGTTAACTGGAGACAAATTCGTCGCTGGTAGCAGTTGCTCGATTGGTCTACTTCGGGAATGTAACTATTCCTAAAGACTATCCTATTTTCTTTGCTCTATACGTTAGAGTAGTGGCTCTAAATGTTAGGGCTATAACTGCTGAGCCAATAAAGTATAAGCAGGGGTAAACATGTTTCAGTTGATTAGAGAAGGGCAGAAAAGCGTTGAGTCATCTATTGCTACCTATTTAGTCTATACGCATATTTTCTTTAAGGCTTCTTTTTGCATGTTTAAACAAAAATTATAAGTACCCCCATAAAGGAGTCCAACATCAGATTGACCTCCCCAAAAATATTGCTTGTCGGCTACAATGGCGCAAACAACACGGGAGCCGAAGCGAAACTTCTTGCAATACTCGATGAGATACGGTCAGTTGTTGGACCCAACGCAGTACTTACCGTTCCCTCGCTTAACGTAAAAAACCTGTGCCGATACCTAAGTGAAACCGAGACGCTCAAAATCAAAGAAGTCCGACCCTCAATTTTTTACTGGGACATCTATAACCTCGTCAAACAAAACGACCTCATCATGCTTGTTGAAGGCAGCACCTACATGGACACTTGGGGCGCAGCACTCCTATGGAGCTATCTGCTGGCTACACGGTACGCCCACTCCATGAAAAAACCCTGCGTAGCATACTCCGTAGATGCCGGCACCGCATCACGTTTTAACACTTGGCTAATTCGGCGGGAAGCAAGTAAAACAAACCTGATTCTTGCACGGACCCAGAAAGCGGCAGACCGCCTCAGAAACTGGCAGGTTAAAGCCCCCATAGAAGTCACCGCGGACAATGCCTTCTCGTTCAATCCAGCACCAGCAGACGAGGGGCTGTTGAAACGGGTTTGGCCAGACGCCTCCTACGTTGTTGGTATCGCCGCCGAAGACATTTACAAGTGGCCTGTGGTTATTCGACCTTGGGCTTCAAGAGAGTTTCGCTATCGATGGCCCTACTATTA
>JBNIDO010000091.1:0-10594 GCA_050108095.1 Bathyarchaeia archaeon | reverse complement strand
TCTTCAAACGTAACCTTCAACGTCACTCCAGACAAAATCGGTGTGGGAAACGGCGGAACCCTCTATATTTTAAATTGCAGTGACGCAAACGGTTGGTGGATTACAGGGTACACGGCGCATAGTTTAGCCCAAGACCTCTACACTTTGCTGTCACCGTATTTTGTTAACACCGTAATGGTCCAAAACACTTCGCAGCTTGCCCAATTGTTAGGCGGAACACCCATCAACGGTGAAACCCTCAACAACGCAATCATCATCAACACTTGCGGAGAAGCCGTCCCCATACCCAGTACCTATTGCACGACGCCTTATTCCCAGAATAACTATGCCTACTACAGTTGGTACCTGGGGCAGAGAGTCAATCTGTACAATTGGACTTGGGCAAGCATAGTAGGTTACCCCTTCTACTACGTCAGCAACACAGGGTTTTTCTCTGATAGTGATAACAACTGGGGTATCTATGGGATGAAGCAAACGGGCGGAGGCGGCTCCATAGCGTTTCTCAGGGGCTTAGACAATCAAGCCTACAGTACCAGTGGAAGCGCAGTTGACAACAATCCTAGACAGGCCGCTCTTACCCAAACCGCATTGGATGCCTGCAACTACTACGGCATTTACCCATCATCAACGCAAACTGCCACCAGAACGCTAATGGAAACTGTTTTTTCAACTTATCATCTTTCAGTAGGTGTAAATGTACTAGAGCCAATCTCCGCTTCAGGTACGCACTATTATCCAGGTACCCTCTATACTCATGGCACCTCCACCATAACTGGATCGTTTTTGGCTCTGGGTTTAACCCGAACCCCCGACGTGCGTATGACAGCACTAAGTCTCTTATCGTATTATCACCCCAGAGTTTACGCTTCAGAATACACGGCGACGGGAACTTCGCGGCTGGTTGTTTTGCAACTTGGTTTAGCAGGAGGTAACTAAATGAAACGATTTAACAGTAAAGGCCAATTCTCCGTCATAGCAGCCCTGTTGGTTGCCGTGGTTCTGGTCGGCGCCGTCGTCACAACCTATTCGTCGATACATTACGGAGCCCCCGGAGAGCAACCTCAAATCTTAAGTGCCATAGACGAAACCAACCTTGGCATAAGAGAAATCTTGGGTTTCACCGTAGGCTACTACGGTTCTGTCCTAAAAGTCACCGGCAACAACACCTATGCCGAGCAGCTAGCAACTAACTACTTAGATAGTGGACTTGCTAACATCGGCGATGTTAACCCTGAATGGGGCGCAGTTTTCAGTTTAAACAATTTGTCTCTCGGCGCGAACTGGTTTTCAAACGAAAGCTACAGTCAAGGCGAGATAAACGTTAATTATAACTTGACAGGCATGGGCATCTACGGCGTAAACTACAACGCCTCCATCAGTTTAAACGTGCAAGTAGTCGGTGCACCTTCCCCGACCAAGACACAACTGATTATTCTGCGTGATGGAAACGAACCGCTCATTAACTTGGGAAAAGAGAACCTCAAATTCTACACTTACAACTATGACCAATCAGTTTGGAATTTATCGTCTCCAGCAAACATTGCATCATACGTCAACGGTACATACGTGTTGGATCTGCCGCCGAATTTGGCCAGCAACGCATATGTTCTTCAAATCAGCGACACAAGAGGGTTGATGGCTATGGTTTCATCCTTCACGGGGTTCACTACGTCGGTAACTTGGAATTCAAGCTCCTGGAGCCAAATGCTTGACTACGTCGACCTAGCTAACCAAGACATCACAGGCACCCACAGCAACTTTGCTGCACAGCAGGATGGACCAGACAGCGTCTACGACACCCTAACCGAACAACCCTTCGGGTTAGGCGCACTCAACTATGCACCGTTAAGTGTTAACTTGCTCGGGTCCACGACTGCCCAAAGCCCTTCTGGAAACATAACTACCGACACCCTCAACAACGATGGCAATTACCTAACGCTGCATTCTTATCCCTCAGCATTTTCGGGAAACCAAATCATGGGCTATTCGGTAAAAGGCACAAGCACCTCAGCAAACATCGAAAACCGAATGACGGGCTCTTTATTCACTACGACCGCCAGCGGGCAACTTCAATCCATCTCGGTATACTTAACTGCAACCGTCCAGAACCACAACGTCAAAGTCGCTATTTATCAAGCATCAGACAAAAGTCTGGTTGCAGGTTCAACTCCTAAAACAATCATCCCAGGTGACAACGGATGGGTTACTTTCACCTTCAGCGACCCCAAACCCATGTTGAATGCTGATACAAATTATATTTTGGTCGCTTGGGCTGAAGGCGCGTCAGGTTCCGTTTATATGTACTTTGACGCTGGTTCATCCAATCAGGGATATTTAGATGCAATCCATAACTATGGGACATGGCCAAACCCCAATCCCAATCTTAACTCGGATTATTCTTCGAACAAATATAGCATAAACTGCAGCTATACCGAGGTGACTCAGTTCAAAGTGCAGGCAGAATTTAGCGGAACTAGCGATTCTATTAATTGGCAGCAGTTGACATGGGCAGTTGACAGCGCCGTAACCACAGGCACCGCCAGTTGCACGCTGCAACTCTATAACACTGTAACGGGATATCCAGCAGGGGGCGACGGCTACATTAACACAGAGTTGGGCACAAGCGATTCATTACAAACCCAAACCATCACCTCTAATCCCACAAACTTCCGCAACTCAAGCTATGGCTGGAAACTCATGGTGACCGCAACCAACACAAGCGCTGCCCAATTCGACCTAAAAATCGACCTCGCCCGATTTACTTCTCAATTCACAAATTACGCAGTCAACCTACAGGAGCAATGGTTAAACGTTGACTCATCCATCGCTCGACAGGACCTCTGCATTAAAACCGGCAACATGGGGTCTGAACCACTGGTTGTGCAGGTGCTGCATAGCGGCTCATGGATAAATCTGATGAGTTTGGTTCCTAATCACTTTAACAATGTCTCGCTTGCTCCATACATTGACTCATCCAATCTAACCATACGTTTCGTCGGCAGCAACGACTTAGCCGACCCCACGTCCGACAGTTACCAAATTGACTGTGTCTACCTCAAAGATGAGCCGGACATAACATACTTGGTTAACCGTCAGCAATCGACTTTCACTGTTGAGTTGCTTCAAAATGGCACAATGCGGTGGCTTGGGCAAAACATGCAGGTAACCGGAGGCCAAACCATACCTATCCCGCCGGTCTCGGTAAAAGCAATCCATGTAAACCAAACCATAAACGGCGTAAACCAAGAAGTACCTTTCCAGATTGAAGATTGGGCATCCAACTATCAAATTCCACTGGGCCTTACCAGCAACGCCACCGTTTTTAGTAATCGCCAGATGATCGTGTTCCTACTAAATAGTCATGTGACTGATTTTACGGTTTGGTGGGACGGCAGCGATGCTGCAGCCCAGACTCCGATGGCATATACTAATCGCTTTTTCACAGCCGACGATACCAGCTCAAGCACGTACAACAACGGCAACTTATCCCTCGTCTTTTCAGATGGAACAGTCAAGGCAACAGTTGCAGGAACCAACACCTACAGCACAGCGACGTTTATGCGGGCTAATCAGGAGCCAAGCAGCTACGGTTCAGGTACCTCGCTGGTCATTCACCATGGTATAGTCCGTGACATCGCTATGGAAGAGGCTGAATGGGGGACAACTGGAACAGGAATCGGCGGCGCAGACGGCTGCCCCAACATGTACGCTAACATAATAATTCTGCTTCCAGCCAACGCAACCTACTACAACTACCAACTAAGATTCATGTTCATAGACTCAACACCCTCAAGAACTATAACAGACCTCTGCCCACTAAAACTTACAACCTCCGTTTCCCCTACCACGCTGCAGACCGAAAACGGGACTATAGCAGACTTCCCAATCGTAGTCAACGGAACCGCAACATACCCCAACTATGCAAGCAGCGGCTACACGGACCATCACTTTATGCAGTTCATGCAGGACAGTGGCAAAGGCGCAGGCATAATGTTTAGTGACACCCAAAACGTTCGTCTCTATGTATTCGACAGTTTCCCCAGTAGCACCTCTAAAGGCGGTCTTAAAACAAGCACCACTACGCTGGAGTTGTTGCCTGTTATTTACGACCCTCCTAAGCAAGTTGTGTTCCAATCTTCCTACGACATCACTTGGCAGGGAGCAGTCGCAACGTTTGACAGTAGCAACACGCCTATCTGCAACTTCTACGATGCCACCACCCCCATGGGGCTTTGGATTTTAGCTGAGTATCCGCCGACTTTGGCATTAACGCCGATAGCTTAGGCGCAGAGAGCCCCTTTTACTTTGAGGACAATTCAGCACTTGCTCTTATTTGCAAGCCGCTTGTGGAAAACGCCTCAACCAGCCTGCAACCGCCGCCACAATCAGACGCCAAAACAGACCGTTCTGCCAAGTCCCCAAGAAGTTGTTGTGCAAGGGCGGCGCCCTCCTTCTTCTAACAATAGAAAAAACAGGTACCGATAAAGCGCTATGAGGGGTTTTCACCGATCTTTTTAAGTTGCCCTTTATACATCTCCACAATCTCCTTAGAGGTAGTGGCGTCCTCTGGGGCTTTGTCGGTTCGGTATTTGCCTGTGAATCGTGGAAAACGGATTGCCATGCCGCTGCCCTTGCGGATTGTATCCATCGCCGCCATATGGATAGGGCTCAATGTGACTTCTGCGCCTAAAATCTCTAAGACCAGCGATGGCTCAAACCAGACGTCGGTTTCAAGCATAGATTTAACCCGGCTGTTCTTGCGTGGAACCACATGCTTCTGCAGCATTTCGTAGAGTTGGGCGAGGTCTTTGTCGGTAAAGCCAGTTCCGCATTTGGTTACTGTTTCAAAAGTGTCGTCTTTTTCATTGTAAGTTGCCAGGAGCAGGGCGCCATAAGTGCCGACCCGTTTGCCCCTGCCATGAAACGCGCCCACTACAACCAAGTCGACGGTGTCGGTCATTTCGCTACGGTAGTCACGTTTGAACTTTATCCAAAGCCACCCACGGTTGCCCGCTTGGTAAACGGAGTCTTTGCCAGTGGATTTGCACATGACGCCTTCACAACCGTCTTCGATGGCTTCCTCAAAAAAGTCTTCAAGTTCCTTAGCACTTTTGACCTGCTTTTGAATGGCGGGTTTGAGTCGGTCGTTGGGTTTGATAACTTCGACAAGTCTTTTGCGCCTCTGTGTGAAAGGTTGCTGGGTAAGGTCTTCACTGTCAACGTAGAGCGCATCAAAGGCGAATAGGCTAATGGGATACTGGCTGATGGCTTCTTCAACCCCGTACTTGCGGCGTCGATGCATTAGTTCCTGGAAGGGCCGCATATCGCCTGTTTCTAAGTCGACTGCAACGCATTCCGCTTCAAAAATGGCTTCTTTAGCCGTTATCTGTTCGCGAACCAAAATCACAGCGTCGGGATACTGGTCGGAAATGTTTTCCAGTCGCCGTGAGAACAGCATTACTTTGTCGCCGCTCTTGTGAGCTTGCACCCGTTCCCCGTCATACTTGTACTCGGCTACACATCGCCCCCCAAACTTCTCCAATATTTCCTCAGGCACACCCAAACGCTCGGCGAGCATGGGACGGATGGGTTCACCGACCATCACCTGGAACTTCTCTATGCCCTCCAAGCCATTTTCGGCAACAACGCTGGCAACCCTGCCCAGGTCCGAGGAAATGTTATAAGCGCGTTCGATTTTTTCTCGGGCTTCTTTACCGCCTCCGTAAGCAATCGCTAGGGCTTCGAGCACGGTCATGTCAGCTATGCCCAAGCGGAGGTTGCCCGTAACGGTTCGGATGAGCCACTTGGCTTCTTTGGGTGAGGCGTCGGTTAGCAGCCCGCTTAGGAGCGCCATTTTGGTGTCCACGGTGCCGCTGCCGGAGGTTTTCGCCATCTTGTCCAGCGTTTCATAGACGCGTTGCACGGTGAGGGTTTTTGTGAAAAATGTTGATTGCTTCTTTTTTGAGAGCTGTTTCTGCGCGGTTTCGCCGATGTCGCCGCTTTTCTGCAGTTCAGCTATAATTTGAGTTTCGCTGCCGCCTGACGCGCGGGTGAGAGCGCGGATGGCGAGTTTTTCGGCGACGCCCATTTCGACCCCGACAAAGTCTGGGTATAGTTTGCCCTGTGTCAAGTAAACCACTTTGGCGATGACATCTTTGGGGGTCTTCTTGAGCAGTTCCACTAGGTAGTCGGTCATTTGGAGGCGTTTGGTGGTTGATTCGATTTTCTCGTACGAGTCGGCGATTACAGCGTAATCCATGTTTTTGCTCTCAAACAATTACTCGGGGCTGCAACTATTAAATCTGTCATCATAAACTACAGCCAAAGATTATATTAACCAATCAATCGCTAATATGAAAGTATGAACGCCGCTGTAGTTTATTTTTCTAGAACCGGAAACACCAAACGCTTCGCACAAGCAATAGCAGAAACCGCCCAAGCACCCCTCTACGACTTAGAATCCGCGGATACCTCCAAAATCGCTGACGTAGACCTCCTCATCTTCGGCGGACCAGTCGAAGGCGCCAGCCCAACCAAAGAAGCCCTCGCATACCTCGCAAACCTGCCTGCCATTAGTGGCAAAAAAGCCATGGTTTTCTGCACTTACCGCCTCTTCGGCAACGAACGCCAAATGAAGGCTGTGGAGAAAGAGTTGGCGGGCAAAGGCTACGAGGTAGTGTTTAAGTTTTCAAAGAAGGGCATGAAACCTGAAAAGGAAGCTGACTTCAAAAAAGAGCTTGCGGAAGTAAAAAAGGCTCTGGAAAAACTGTAGGCCGGCTAGCCGCCTATTGCTGGATGCATTAATGGGTTGTCAGCATTCTGCGCGTTTACTGCGTATGGTGAGTTGCCTACGCTGTCGCCATCGACGCCTGTGTAGTCGCTCCAGTAGTTGCCTCTTGACCCGTTGTCGCGACTGTTTTGGGGTAAGTAGGCTGTGCCATAAGTAGTGACTAAATCCTCCAGCGCCCACATGCCTAAACCAGACTGCAACTCCCGCCGAGTTCCACTCCCACATAGTAGGGTCCCCTCGATTGAGGCGACGACTTAGGAAGCTCTGGAGAGCAACAAAAAGGCGGCGACTACCAATGCAATCAACGATGCAGCCAATAGATGGCTCTGCGCTTATCCATAGCTTCACTCTTAAGGAAAAGCCTAAAGCCCAATTGTATTAAAGCCTAGATCTTAGAACACCCTTGGCTAGGGTAAAAGAGGGAGCGGACGTGCTGTACTAATTCTGCTTGTGGTGGATTGCACAACCAGTCTACAGCCTAAACCAAACGCTGACAACAAAACAGGATAAACCGCCAAGTCCACGGGTTGTTGTATTGTGTATAGGGAGTTCTCCACAACAACTTTCAATAAATAAACAGAAATAAAGAGATAAAAAGAGAATTTAAGCTAAAAAATAAGCAACTACGATTAAAAACTCTATGCTCCATCGATTAGATGGGCTGTTCCGTCTGGACAGTAAACTTTGTCAAACACTTCAGTACAATTGAAGCGTTTGCTGCATGCTTTCATTTCGGAGCATCCGTCGCAATCACGCGATAACATTTCTATTCTTTTCCTCCTGTGATTCTGATTTGGGGGCAGTTTGTGTGATCAGCGTTCTACTGATTCGCACATCTAACGATTGCCTCTGATAAAACCAAGCACAAGTGCCATAGCCTCTTTTAAACATTGTTATGATTGGAATATTGATTATAACTCAGCCAATTTTGCAGTCTAAGCAGAAAATTTCTACGGCTAACTTGAATACGGCGGCAATTAGAAAAATTGAAAGAAGGGAAAACATGACCGCTTCGGCTAAAACGATTCCTGATACACCACTTCAGATGCGGGGCGACGCTCTCTAGCTGGCGGTGACTCGTTAGGGTACCCCACAGGAATCAATGCGACCGGCCGCAAGTCAGGGGGACAATTGATGACCTCCTTACATCTTCTTCGTTAAAAGCGCCGATCCAGCATGTGCCCAACCCAATCGAGTGGGCTGTTAGCAGAATGTTTTGGGTGGCAGCCGGCGTGTCTTGGTAGCAGTAGAGTGTTTCTCCGCGGGCACCATAGTTTTCGGCGGCGTACTTGAGGTTGGCGCAGACCACTATATCGACTGAGGCTTCGACTAGGCTTTTCTGCCCGTACGCGGAGTCAGAGAGCCTCTGCTTGGTTTCCCATTTTGCAGCAACTACAAATGCCCACGGTTGCATGTTTCCAGCGGACGGCGCCCACCTTGCCGCGTCAAGCAATTTTTCGATAATGCTTGGGTGTAAATCCTGTTTTTTGAAGGTCCGTATGCTCCTACGGTTCATTATGGCTTCAGTGATATCCAAAACTAAAATCTCCTACTAGAAACATGGGTTAAAGACAATAAAAACCGTTTGCAGCCAGCCGCGACTGGCGAAAGCGGAAGAGTCTTATGTTTAGGTGTCAAATTGTGTTTGGATGATGAGCACTAGAGCTAGAGCACTATGCTGTGAATTGGCTCGACGGGCGAACTGACACAATTTTTTTAGTCCGCGCGGTTTTTGCGCTTGGTTTTGGGGTGAACCATATTTTTGCGGCGTAAGCGGCAGTCAGGGTGCTTAAACCCGCGAGAACAACCACACCCGTGTCCAGAACAGGCAAAGTCACACCAGTATTGCCCAAACTTGCCTCGGCACCAACATACGGAGTTAACTTAATGCCGTTCTGCCAGCCGCTATCCAACTGAACCGAATAAAACAGTGTCCCATCCACAAAGTTGCTGGCAGACATCGACCCATAATTGGTATAATGAACTGGAAACGTCTTGTAGGCAGACCAACTTAAACCGCCGTTCTTGCTAACCCAAATCCCCGCTATCCAATGCGTCGGGTGGTCGCCGCCTGTAAAACTGGCATAGATGTCCCCGTTTAGGTCGTTTGTGCGTATCCAATACCCATAACATTGGTCGCCTGTATCGAGCACTAAATTGAATTTGTTGTCGTCTGTCGTGCGCCAAATCTGCCCGTTATCATAGTCTGTTGCAAGGAGACGGGCGCTTGGCAGCAGTTCCCCATGGGGACCGTATTTGTTGACAACTTCCAAAGCAAGTATCTGGGGGGTTGTGAATATTTTTTCCCAGCTGCTGTTGGTTAAGCCGCCATCAGTAGCCCTAATAACCGAGGTGTGCCATGCATCGTTGATTCTTTCGTCGCCCACGGATGCGTAGACGTAGTTGTTGCTTTTGTCAACGACTATACAGTGGATGTGACGAGCTGTAGAGTCATAGTACACTGTTGTCCAGGTGGCGCCGCCGTCGGTGCTTCGGAAGATGGATGCGTTGCCGGTTGTTGTGCCTGTTGTGTAAACTCCTACCAGTAGGTTGCCGTAGGCGTCTTCGGTCATGGACATAACACAACAGGCGGCTGGCAAAGGCAGAACACGCGTCCAAGTTTGCCCCCAGTTTGTGCTTCGCCAAACACCTAGACTGCTGATTGGCGCTGACGGGTTCGGCGTAACAAAGACATAGTCCACTGAGTTAACATAGATGTTGCTTATTCCAGTGCTAGACCCGCCAAAAGTAATCAGCGGCTGCCATGTTTGATCCTGATTCGCGCTCTTGTAGAGTGTCTGATAGGATGACGCGTAGAGGGTGCCGTCGTAGGCTATCCAGCTTGCCTGTATCTGCTTGGTTAGATTGGTTTCGCCTGGGATAGGAGGTGTGGTGGGGTTCGGTGTGGGCATTAGGGTTGGGGGAGGTGGAGTTGCGGTGGGTGTGGGTGGTGCGGTTGGTTGCGGCGTTGGGATTGCGGTCGGTTTGGGTTTTGGGGTTGGTGTACTGGTGGGGAGTGGAGCAGGGATTGGGGTAACGGTGGGCACTGGTGAGGGGGTTGGTGTTGGATTTGGTGTTGGGCTGGGTGAGGGAGTAGGACTGGAGTTTGGCGTTGGCTCAGGAGCCTGAGTTGGCTGGGGTATAGCGGTTGTGTGAAGCGTTTTATTTGGGGCTGGGGTTGCTGTTGGTTTCAGTGGTGGATTTGGAATGGGGGTCGGCATTAACGTTGGGGTGGGTGTGGGGTCTGGCGTTGAAGTCGGCTTGTTGCCCAAATCATTTGAGGAGGAGACTAAAAGGGGGAAGCTAACGTGTACCAGAGGAACAATCAGCAAAAGCACAATACCTATGAGCACTAACCGTTTTTCTGTTGTCTTCAAAAAACCGATTCTTCCTAAAACTACCTAAGAATGCAAATAGAGTTTAAGGCGTGACGGCTGATAAACTTGATGGTCCGCTAAAGTTTTGTTCTGTCGACTAAGCGTACCTCAGCCAACCCGTCAGTTACCCCGGTTAATTTTATTTAATCGGTTGTTTTAAGCATAAAATTTATCAAGGCAGTAGCCGTGAAGAAACCAGCATAACGCATTGATTAGCGCGGCACAATCGAGGTGAAATTAGAATGGTTGAAACAAAAGAAATGAAAGTAGACGCTTCCGAACTCAAAGTCGAGGAATCCAAAATCATCGAGAAACTAGCCGACTTCCTCAAAGAGAAAACAGGCGGTGAAGTCACCACCGAAGGCAAAACCGTCACCGTCAAAGGCGAAGGAGAGGCACTGAGCAAAAAATACGTGCGTGTAACCGT
>JBNIDO010000090.1:0-10646 GCA_050108095.1 Bathyarchaeia archaeon | reverse complement strand
ATGGCGTGTAACCGATTATAATGCTCTAATGAAATAATCTTTTATTAAGGAACCAGAAATAGGAGCATGCAGAAAAAAATATTTTTAATTCTTGCTACCCAGGTCATTAATGTTGGAAAAGAAAAACGGCTGTTTTCCTATGGGAAAGCGGTCCTTCTTCTTTGACTTAAGGTTGAATTAGAGTTTTATAAGTAAAAGAAGAAGACAATTACCTGCGCACACACCGTTGTCTTCTTCTTTTAGCGGAAGAAGAAAAAAGCGATATTTTTCAGAAAAAGAAAATTTTTTCTTCTTTCGATTAAAGGGCGGTCTTGATCGAACTATTCTTACTTACTAAGTCGAAAGAACAACAACAGTTTGAAAATTCAGCGTGTTGTTGTTCTTCTTTGAGCTTAGCGGACTCTTGAAGTAGTAGTCGTACAGCACTTGTTGCCGACTACTTCTTTATCGGTGGCATAGTTCTTTCCTGTCTGCAACTGATTTAATCATTCGAGAAGAAGAAAAAATTAGTGCTTGCAGCAACGGTTTTTTCTTCTTTCCATCTAATCCATTGAAAGCGCTCTATGTAAGTTAGTAGTAACATAGAAGGGTTTGATGGCACGCCTGGGTTGACGCGCCATGATTAAGGGTTAACAGGGGTTTTTCGAGAAGGGCAGTTTGGGCTATGGTAGGCCAACCCTTAATCGCCTAAATAACGCTATGAATAACATAAAAGTTTATTCCCAAATTAGAGCTCAAATATTTCTTACAAACGTAAAGCAGTAAAACTTAGGAGTTTCCTTCGAAGAAAGGAGATGACTGGGCTACCGTAGGTTGCTCTACGGCTCCAAGAGCCAGATGTCTAAAAATGATGAGGCAAAGAAGTTGCGGCGGGTAATTCAAGACGCCAAAAGCTACATTCACCTAGAAACGAATTACTTGTTGCGGATGAGGATGGCGTCTGAGACGCTTTCGGAATGCTTAAAAAGCTCAGAATAATGCGGCTTTCTATTTGGAGCGCATAAAAATTAAAGTCTTAGTCTGAAGTATCATTTTTAACTAGTACCAGCCTCTTTCGTTGTGGCTTTGGATTTCGCCTGTGTCTGCCCATATGGAAACTTGGTAAGCGTCAATCCAGTATTGGGCATCTTTCCAGTATTGCTCTCCATTTTTTACGGGTTCAAATTTTATGTTAATGTGCCATGAAGGTCGGGAATCGGCGTAATTTGACAGCAAAGTTTCAATCATGCTTGTTAGTGTTCGATTATTTTCTTTTGCGTACTGCTCAGAAACTGGCAATGCAGTTGCTATGGCTTCATCCACTGGGATTTTAATGGGATTATCGGAAACAGAAACATTACGCCAGGCGTTTTGCCAGATTGGACCCTGATGCCAGATTTCGCCGGTATCTTCCCACACCGAAATTTGGTAGGCACAACTCTGCTCGTGGTAACCTTTGCCTTCTGTAGCTTCAAAGCCCGCCAAAATAAACCAATAAGACCGGTTGGTGGAATCCCTAAGCGTTGCATCTATGGTTGTTAGTGTCCTGTTGTTTTCCTCTGCATACTGCTCAATGATGGGTATTGCTATTTTATTTGCGTTATCAGTTGTGGAAATTGAGTCAGTTGATAGTGTGTCTGGCGCTTGATTATTATCTGGAGATCTCAGAGCTAAACCCACGGCGACGGTTAAGGTTAAACTGCAAGCTAATAGTAAAAGCAAACCAACCAGTCTTTTATTTTTGGCTTTTTTCTTGTCCAAGCTTTTCACCAACTTCTACATGTCGAATACAGCTTTTGATTCTAAGTATTAGAACAATTAATAGCCGCTCTGTTCTAAAATTTAGGCAAAAACTCAGCCGCCCAACTCATAGAGACGTTCCAAATATGCGCAGCACTGCTAGAAAATTTTTTTCATGCAGAATACTTGCCCCTCAAAACATGACGCCAACCTACGCAAAAAAGAAAGACCAGTTTGTGCAGAATTAATTCATTTGGACGATAGTGAACATGCAGGGTCTTGAAGCGCCCAAATGGTTCACAACCATGAGGAGAATGAACAGGATAGGCCATTGAGTTGGCGCTCGCCCAAATATCGAGCGAAGTAGATACGGCTGGACTCCTATTAAAATTATGCTCAATTTGGGTGGCATCTTGCTTGTTGAGATAATCAAATATTAGTTATACGTAACCTGTTTTCTTGCTCTAACTTATAGAGAACCTTTGTAAACGTTTGTGGTTGGGCAACCAACACACTTTTGTTGTTCATATCGGTTGCAGGGGTTACATACAACATTGCAGGGCGTTACTTTATTTCCTTTGTGAGCCAAGTTTTCTCTTACCTGCAGAAAAGGCGAAAAATATGTTTCACTTACAGGATAGAATTCTGACCTGCGTATGCCTTTGCTGCATCTTAGGGAGCATTTCTCCATGGATATGCTTTCTAGGGTTTCTTGGTTTTCTGCGATGACAAGCGCTATCAGGTTGTAGCCGCCTACTGTTTTGAATATCTGAACAACTCTGGGGCATTGCTCAAATCGGTCGAGAAGTTCTTGTATTGCTTCTGCATTTTCCATTTCGAGCGTAATAATTGCGGGGTGGAGTTTAAGAACGGTTGGGTTTATGAGGGCGGTTATTTTAATTGTGCCTTTCTTTAGCAGTCGTTCCAGCCTTTTTTTAGTTCCCATGCTTGTGTATCCAGCGGTTTTAGCTAGTTCCTGCAGGGTGGTTCGCCCGTCTGCTTGGAGTTGTGAAATTATCTTTTGATCTATTGCATCCAAAATAACTCAAATCCGTTTATTTTATAAACAAAAACTATTAATAAGGTTTACGTAATAAACTATTTCTTAAATGCGATAACCTGTTAAGAGTGACCAAAATGATTGAACAATCGCTAAGAAAACCTTTTGGCGAAAATAAAGATATGCGCCCAGACTCCTGTGATAAATTCCTTTTTTCTTCTGAGTCAGTTGCAGAAGGACACCCCGACAAAGTTGCAGATCAAATTTCAGACAGTGTCTTGGATGCTATAATTAGCAAAGATCCTGATGCGCGGGTGGATTGCGAAACGTTGATTATGCAAGGTAACGTAATTGTCACAGGCCAAATAACAACCTCTTGCTATACAGATATACAAAGCGTTGTTAGAAAAACCTTGAAGGAAATAGGCTTAAACAACGCTAAAGACGGTTTGGATTGTGAAACCTGTGGTATTTTATCTTCTTTTACCGAACAGTCGCCTGATATTGCAAGAGGTGTTGATGAAGTCGGTGAGCATGAGCAGGGTGCTGGAGACCAAGGCATGGTATTTGGATATGCCAGTAACGAGACCGAAGAGTTGATGCCGCTGCCAATTCTGCTTGCGCATAAACTCGTTGCTAGACTCTCTGAATGCCGAAAAAAAAGTGTGCTGCCATATTTGCGTCCTGATGGCAAATCGCAGGTCACAGTTGAATATGTCAACGGGAAACCTCAAAGAGTTGATGCTGTTGTAATTGCAGCTCAGCATGCCCCCGAGGTTGACGCAGCAAAGATGAAAGAAGACATCATTAACAATGTTATCAAAGAGATAATACCTGCATATTTGTTGGATTCCCAGACTAAATACATAGTTAACGGAACAGGCAGATTCGTAGTGGGGGGTACTTTAGCAGATTCAGGCTTGACCGGCAGAAAAATAATCGTTGACACATACGGAGGAGTTGGACGGCATGGTGGGGGCTGTTTTTCTGGAAAGGACCCTTCAAAAGTTGATCGTAGTGGCGCGTATATGGCAAGATACATCGCCAAAAACGTAGTTGCCGCTGGATTGGCTGATCAATGTGAGGTTCAAATAGCTTATGCCATCGGTGTTGCTAAACCGGTTTCTGTTATGGTGAACACATTTGGCACTGGCAAGGTCTCAAATGCAAAAATTCTAGAGTTGATACATAGTCAGTTTGACATGCGTCCCAAAGCAATTATTGAGCACTTGGATCTTCGGAGGCCGATATATAGAAAAACTGCTGTCTTCGGTCACTTTGGAAGGGAAGAACCAGATTTTAAGTGGGAACTTACTGATAAGGTGGAAGCATTACGGGAATGCTTAAAGGGCATTGACCACACAACCTGAAGAAATCAAACCACGGTCTCTTAATTCTCGTAAGTTTTTTCAATCCTTTGAATCAAATGTTTGATGGAGAAAAAGACATGAAAATTTCCAGTTCAGTTGCTTGGGCGAGACTGAAATCGCCTTGGGTTCTCCATTTTAACTCTGGTGCTTGTAATGGTTGTGATATTGAGGTAATAGCCTTGCTAACGCCAAAATACGATGTTGAACGCTTTGGCATAAAACTTGAGCCTTCACCAAGACATGCTGACGTACTTCTAGTAACAGGGGGCGTCACACTGCAATGTGCAGAACGATTAAAACGAATATATGACCAAATGCCGCAACCTAAGTTCGTCGTAGCCATCGGTGCATGTGCCTGTAGCGGCGGAGTTTTTGCTGGATGCTATAATGTGCTTGGTGGCGTGGACAAAGTTATTCCAGTTAACGCTTACATACCCGGATGTCCACCGCGTCCAGAAGCAATTATAGATGGAGTGGTAAAGCTTCTTAACGCGATCAAAGCACCGTCGAAACCAAAAGAGGCTGGGCCAGTTGCGGCGAAAACGAATGGTGTGCAATAAACAAAACCTTGTTGACTTTTCCGCACAGTAGTTTTTGGTAACTCAGCTTAAAATTTTACTAGATTTTATGTCGTTTCGATAGCCGTATCAAAAATGAGACTTAGATGTCTAAATATAGAGCGATGTTTCGACTTGAAAGTTATCATAATGTATATCGTGTCTTCGTTTGTGCAATTTTATTAATTATATCTTATGTCTAAATAAAAAGTGCCACATAAGCAAACTAATAAGTTGTAAAATCTCGCAGCAAATGGGGGTATTATCGTTACTATGCAAGCGAGAAGCAGTTTATTTTATAAACAAAAACCTTTAATATCATTTAATATATAAACTAACCGTGCGTTAAAAGGTGAAAAAAATGACAAACGCCGTAGGAACGCCAAACATGGCGGCCCAACATAATGATAACAAACAAAAAAAGCAACAATATGAGGATCAAAAACTAAAGTTGAATTTAAGCAAGATTAGTCATAAAATAGCGGTTATCAGTGGCAAAGGCGGCGTTGGTAAAAGCACCATAACAGCGAACCTATCCATGGCTTTTGCACTGAACAACAGTAATAAAGTTGGAATTCTTGATGCTGATCTTCATGGCCCATGCATTCCAAAAATGCTGGGCCTCACAAGGTCAAAAGCTTGTAGGCGGACCGGATGAACTGTTGTTTCCAGTTACAGGAAAACTAGGAATAAAAGTTGTGTCAATGGACTTTTTACTTCCTAACGATGAAGCACCTGTAATTTGGCGTGGCCCTTTGAAAATGAGGGCTATCCAACAGCTTCTCGCTGATGTGGCTTGGGGAGAACTCGATTATTTATTTATTGACCTGCCGCCTGGAACTGGCGATGAACCGCTGAGCGTTGCACAGTTGATTCCAGACTTGGATGGCGTAGTTATTGTAACTATACCTTCTGAAGTTTCACAAGCGGTAGTTAAAAAGTCGGTCTCATTTGCTAAGCAGATAGGCGTTCCGATAATCGGCATAATTGAGAACATGAGCGGCTTTATCTGTCCAGAATGCGGCGCAAAAATTAACATTTTCAAGTCTGGTGGCGGAAAAAAAATAGCTGACGAATTAGCGATTCCATACTTAGGCAGTATTCCAATAGACCCAGCCATCTGTAACGATTCAGACAATGGTTTACCTTTCATAGCTGGAAATAAAACGTCTGCAACAAAAGCGTTCACAGAAATAATTGAAAAAATTGAACATTTTTTAAACAGCAAGGAAGACATTATATGAAAATCGGTATTGTAATCGGTACTAATGACCCCGAAGTGATCTGGAATGCCTTAAGGCTTGGAAACGCAGCCTTAAAAGAAAATCACTCAGTAAAAGTCTTCTTAATCAACAAGGGCGTAGAAGCTGAGTGCATAAAAGACGAAAAGTTCAATGTAGCGGAGCAACTTCGTTCCTTTATTGAGAGTAAAGGTGAGCTCTTAGCTTGTGGAACTTGCCTGAAAGCTAGACAAAAAGAGAGCTCGGAAGTTTGCCCTATTTCAACGATGAAAGACCTGCTAAGACTTGTTGGAGAATCGGATAAACTCCTTACATTTGGTTGACGCTTGATGGCGTATGATATTATATCCTATTAGGTGAAATCAAGTATGAAAATATGTGTAAGTGCAACAGGGAATAATTTAGAAGCCGCTCTGGACCCACGCTTTGGTAGATGCCTCTACCTTGTCATTGTGGATTCTGAAACGATGCAGTTCGAAGCGATCCCAAACATGGCCGCAGGTTCAACAGGCGGTGCAGGAATTCAAGCAGCGCAAACTATAGCAAACAAAGGCGTTAAAGTAGTCATAACTGGGAATATTGGACCCAACGCATTCGGAGCACTATCAGCAGCAGGCATAGAAATCGTGACAGGCGCATCAGGGCCTATCAAAGAAGTCATCGAGAAATACAAAAAAGGCGAGTTTCAAAAAACTGGCTTGCCTACCGTAGGCGAACATTCAGGAATGGGTGGAATGGGCAGAGGAAGAGGCGGTGGAAGATGAAGCGCTCAATAAATCGGTCATTGACCAACAGAAGTTACTTGCGTTTTGCTGGAGGTGAAGTAGATGACGAATAGAATAGTAATTCCTTCAGAGGACCAAAACGGCCTAAACGCTCATTTAGCAGAGCATTTTGGGCGCGCTCCATACTTTACAGTTGTTGACATTGATGATAATGGTAATATCTCAAACGTTAAACCCGTCGTAAACGTTAGCGAACACAGAGGCGGAACAGGCGTTGCACCCGACCACATTTTGGCATTACAACCGAATGCGGTGATAGTTTACGATATGGGGATGAGGGCTATTGACATTTTCAGGAATGCACGAGTGTCGGTGCTGAGAGCCAATGCAGACAAAGTCGGTGAAGTTGTTACCGCCTATAAAGAAAACAAGCTCCAAGAACTGACTGAAGGATGTGGACATGAACACCACCAATAGCAAATTAAAGGGTGGAAAGATGCCAAAGAAACTATCAGACGAAGAACTGAAGCTGATGGTAGAATCGGGCTACTCCAAAAAAGCTATCGACCTATACGTGAATAGCGTTAACGTGGGGCCTTTGGAGAATCCCAGCGTTGTCACAACTTTTCGTGGTCGATGCGGCGACCTCATAAAACTGTATCTGAAGATCGATAAGAAGGACAAAATAGAAAACGCCAGCTTCTACTACTTAGGTTGCCCCGGCTCGGCTACCTCAGCATCTGCAATGACAACGCTCTTGAAAGGCATGACTGTTACACAAGCAAAGAACATGACTGAAAACGACATACTAAACGAACTCGGTGGTTTACCAAAATCAAAGACTGATTGCGCAACGCTATCTATAAAGACTCTGCGAAAGGCTATAGCTGAATACGAGAAACAAAAAGGACGCTCAGAGATATAATTTCTCACATTTTTTGTTTAATCAACTTTAGGCGGATGAGTAAATGATTGTATCTGTTGCCAGTGGAAAAGGTGGAACGGGCAAAACCTCTGTAGCTGTGAACATGGCGCTCTCAGCAGGCACAGTTCAACTTTTAGACTGCGATGTTGAAGAACCAAATGCACATCTACTCCTGCACCCCGAAATCAACAAAAAAGAACCAGTTTACACATTAACCCCAAAGATTGATAGAAAGCTTTGTGACGCTTGTGGGGAATGCACTAGATTCTGTCAATACAATGCTATATTTGTAACCCCTGAAAACACCCTTGTTTTTCCAGAGCTTTGCCATAGCTGTGGCGGATGTGCGCTGGTTTGCCCTAAAAAAGCTATCACTTGGGAAAAGCATAAAATCGGAACGCTAAACTTTGGTGCAGTTGATGGAGTGACTCTTGTTTATGGGGAGCTTGAGGTAAGTAAGCCTCTCGCTGTTCCGGTTATAAAAGCTGTTAAAAACCAAATCCAAGACGGCGAAAACGTGATTCTTGATTCTCCGCCTGGAACATCATGTCCCTTTGTAGAAACAGTAAGCGGCAGTGACTTCTGCCTTCTTGTTACAGAACCTACTCCCTTTGGTTTACATGACTTAAGAATAGCTGTTGAAGTTTTGCGAAAAGTCGCTGTCCCTTTTGGCGTAGTCGTTAACCGCGCAGGTATAGGTGACAGGAAACTATACGATTACTGTAAAGAAGAGAGTATTCGTATAATGCTTGAAATTCCTTATGACAGAAAAATAGCCGAACTGTATTCTAAAGGGGTTCCGTTCAGTTTGGAAATGTCTGATTGGGCAACGAAGTTTCAAACGATGTACAATGAAATTGTGAGGTTAGTAAAAAAATGAAACAGTTAACGATTATAAGTGGCAAAGGCGGCACCGGCAAAACATCAATAACCGCTTCCTTTGCTACCTTGGCCAAAAATGCTGTTGTGGCAGACTGTGATGTTGATGCACCCGACCTACACTTGCTTTTGCATCCTGAAGTGATTAAAGAACAAGAGTTCGTTGGTTCAAAATTAGCAATAATCGATGAAACAAAATGTGCTAGATGTGGTATATGCAGAGATAATTGTCATTTCGGTGCCATAACCAACGATTTGAAAATTAACATTATTGCTTGCGAAGGCTGTGGGGTATGTAAAGTTGTGTGTCCAGTTGGAGCAATAACAATGGTTCCAAGAGTCTCAGGCAAAGCCTTCCTTTCAAGAACAAAATACAATTTAATGTCACATGCACTGCTTAACCCAGGCGAGTCAAATTCAGGAAAACTAGTCACTTTAGTTCGGCAAAACGCAAAAATCGCAGCTGAAAAAGAAAAACGTGATTTAATCATTATTGATGGTTCACCGGGGATAGGCTGTCCGGTCATAGCTTGCATTACAGGCGTAGACGCTGCTTTGGTAGTTGTTGAGCCGACAATGTCGGGAATACATGACCTTGAAAGAGTCCTACGCCTGCTAGATCACTTTCATGTTGTTCCCTTTATTTGTATAAACATGTATGATGTAAACACAAGCAATACCACCAAGATTTTGGGTTTCTGTAAGAAAAACAACGCTGACGTTGTTGGTATTCTGCCCTTCAGTCCTGAAGTTACCCATGCAATGGTTGCCGGAAAAACAATCATTGAATACGCTCCCACGAGTGGAATATCAAACGAAATAAGAAACATGTGGAATAAGCTAACGCAATTTTTAGGTGTTGAAACAGAATGATACCTGAATTCTTTTTTCTAACAAAAGGTGTTGGCAAGCATAGAGAACAGTTGCAGTCTTTTGAGCTTGCGCTAAGAGATGCAGGTATTCAGTATTGTAACCTTGTGAATGTTTCAAGCATAATTCCGGCAGGATGCAAAATGATTTCGCGAGAGCAGGGATTAAAGATGTTGCAGCCAGGAGAAATCACCTATGTGGTTCAAGCAAGAAATTTCACTAACGAACCCCATCGTCTTGTCGTATCCTCAATCGGAGCGGCCATTCCTTCAGAGAAAAACCAATACGGCTACCTCAGCGAGCACCACTCTCATGGACAAACCGATGAAGTCGCAGGTGAATACGCAGAAGACCTAGCTGCAACGATGCTTGCAACCACTATGGGCATCCAATTTGATCCTGAAACCGCTTGGGATGAACGTAAACAACTTTTCAAAACCACAGGTTTAATCATTAAAACCACCAACATCACGCAGTCAACTACCGGTGATAAGAATCGGTTGTGGACAACAACTATAGCAACCGCTGTTTTTGTATCCTTAAAAAAAGGATATAGTCAACCGAGCTTGTTGAGGTGAATATTTGTCTGGTTCAATATCTCTTGCTTTTGGTCCTGTTCCCTCTAGGCGTTTGGGGAAAAGTCTAGGGATAAATAACATTCCACCAAAGGCATGTACCTATTCATGCGTATATTGTCAGTTGGGGAAAACCAGCCAGAATAAAAGCACACGTCAATTCTTCTATCAACCAGCTGATATTTCAAATGAAGTCCAAAGAAAAGTTGCTAATGCCAATAATAGAAACGAAAGGATTGATTATCTTACCTTTGTGTCGGATGGGGAGCCAACGCTGGATGTTAACATAGGTGAAGAAATATCTCTTCTAAAGCACACAGGTATTCCAATAGCTGTCTTAACTAACGCTTCACTGCTTTGGTCAAGCGACGTTAGACAAGACTTGTTAAAGGCTGATTATGTTTCTTTGAAGGTAGATGCCATCAGCAATGATCTATGGAAACGCATTGATAGACCTCATAAGGATTTAAGATTAAACGCGATTCTGCAGGGCATCCAAGATTTTGTTGAAATATTCAAGGGAACGATTGTAACTGAAACTATGCTTGTAGATAACATAAATTATGAAAACGAGTTTGAGAAAATAGCAACGTTCTTGGCAGAACTAAAAAAGCTAAATAGGGCATATATTGCGGTTCCGACTAGACCACCTGCAGAGAGTTGGGTTAAACCTGCCAGAGAACAAGCCGTAAATGTTGCCTTCCAAATTTTCTCCGAAAAGCTTGGCGTTGACAGAGTTGAATGTTTGATTGGTTATGAGGGAAATGCATTTGCCTTTACCGGCG
>JBNIDO010000089.1:0-10732 GCA_050108095.1 Bathyarchaeia archaeon | reverse complement strand
CGATTGCGATTTTGGTGACTTTGAGGTCTTTGATGAAGCGGCTTCTGGTGATTTCGGCTACGTCAACTGCGGTTGTGATTGCTTGACCTCGTGCTTTTAGGGTTATTTCTTTTTGGGCACCACTTGAGAATGCGGTTATGATAGCGAGCACATAGCTCATTGGGGGTTTGTTTCCGACGAAGATAACGTCGCTAGCTTTTTCTGCCATTTTATTTTCACTCCTTTTTTTATGTGGTTTTGCGGTGAGATACGTTGCTGTCTTCTTGTTTAGACCGCGAACGTTACCTTTTTAGTACGCAAAACTTCCTTATAAACAAGATTTTAGTTAACGGTACCCTGGTTAAGTGGATGGATGATTGGCGAACTCGCCGCTCTTGGAGCAGCCATAACCTGGGCAATTGCACCCCTACTCTACCGCAAAGCACTCACAAACGCCAAGCCAATCTCCGCAAACATCACTCGGCTGGCGACCAACGCCGCAGTGCTGATTTTAATATTGGTCGGCGTGGGCTTGGTGGGGGTTTTGGCTGCTCTGCCCCCTTGGATACTGGCGGTTGTAATCGTCAGCGGCGTCTTGGGGCTTGGCGTCGGCGATACCCTTTACATGTTTGGGCTTAAATCCATCGGAGTCTCCAAAGCCGTACCCTTAGCCGCATCCTACCCGCTGTTCAGTCTTGTCTGGGCAGTTCTGCTGTTGGGGCAGCCCTTGTTGTTGACTGCTGTGGCTGGGGCCATTGTGATTTTGGTGGGCATCTGGCTGTTGAGCAGCCAAAAAATCCCTCAAGAACCAACGGTCAAGGGCAGGGCTGCTTGGGTCGGCGTCGCCATGTGCCTAAGCACTGCGGTTGTGTGGTCGATAGGCATAACTATGATGGATGTAGCCATAACCTCCTCCGCCGTAACTGGCTTAGGCGCCAACTATGCCATCGTCACCGTGCGCATTGTCTCTATGGCATTGATACTGCTTGTTCTGGCGCCTTTCATTGACAAGGACAGAGGTTTCCTAAAAATTTCGCGCCGAGGCGTGATTCTGCTCTGCATTGGCGGGTTAATTGCCAATGGCCTAGGCTGGTTACTGATGAACTACAGTTTCCAATACCTCCCAGAAGCCACCGCCGTCCCAATTTCCTCCACCTCGCCGCTGTTTGCCACGTTTGCGGGTTTTCTGTTTTTCCAAGAGAAAGCAACCGTAAAAACCATTGCGGGAGCAGCCGCCATTGTGGCCGGCATTTTGTTGTTGTTTATAGTTTGAAAAAACGGTACAGATTTATACCTCTGTCTTGAAGGTGGAAGATGCAAGCAGAGGAACCATCCATGTCTGTGTCGCCGGGTCTACGTGAAATCTTAGCCAGAAGAATCGCAGGAGAAATCATACTTTCAAGCAAGCCAGGCGCAACCATGCGGAAGTGGCGTGAACTCTTCGCCGTCTCTCAGACCAGCCTAAGCGAAACCATGCATGTCTCCTCCTCGGTGATTAGCGACTACGAAAGCGGCAGACGCCAAAGCCCCGGAGCCAAATTCACCCGCCGATTCGTCCTCTCACTCCTCCACATAGACGAGGAGAAGGGCAGCCGCTTCATCCGCGAATTCGCCAAACTCACCAGCAGCCCCAGCATGGCAGTGGTGGACCTCCGCGAATTCCCCATCCCCGCCCGCGTAGAATACCTCTGCAAGGCAATTGGCGGCGAAGTGGTGGCTTGCAAAGAAAAATACGTCAAAGAAGTCACAGGTTACACAGTTATCGATAGCCGACGCGCAGTTGAAGCCTACTCGGGCTCGGATTACGCACAGCTCTTCGGCGCCTCCACAGAGCGGGCAGTCGTCTTCACCAACGTCGAGTCAGGTTGCTTGCCCATGATGATTGTGCGGGTCAGCAGCCTCAAACCCCGCATAGTCGTCTTCCACAAAACCCCACCCGACGAAGAAGCCCTACGCATCGCCGAATACGAACAGATACCCTTGATTTACTCGACAGCGCCCACTGTAGAGCAGCTTGTGAAGTCACTGCGCAAACTCTACCGCATAGCACTACGGGTGAAGTTAGGCAAGAAGCAGGTGCGTCCACCGCCGAAAATAAGCGCATAGCCTTTCTTGAGCCCGTCAGCAGGTGACGTGTATTATGGCTACGTGGCGTCTTTTGTCTGCTTCTATTTTTGGCAGTACCTCGGGCGTGGGTAGTATGACGGTTTTGTAGTCTGCGAGGATGGCGAGGGCTTCAGGCGTGATAGGTAGGGCACCGTTGTAGCCTGTTCCGACGTAGATGACTTTGGGTTTTTCTTCTGCTAAAAAGTCGAGTTCTTTTTCACTTAGGGGTGTGTGGCCGTAGTCTGGTTTTAGGGGTTTGCTTTTTTTCTTTTTGCGTTTGGTGACTTCGCCGTTTGCGTGGATGACTAAGTCGTTTTCGTATTTTTCTCCGTGTATTTTTACACAGCCAAAAGCTACTGCTTCCATAAGACATTCCTCTTTTTCTGCCTTTATATAAGGGGTTAGATGTCTGCGAGAGCATCAGAAGAACAAACATCAGGGCTTTCGCCTTGTTATAAGCCAGACAACAAGAAAGATTATGGCGATGACGAGAACTATATGGATTATTATGCCGATGTCAGGAAACACTATCCAGCCGAACAGCCACAGCAAAACCGCAACCAGCGCCAGCCACAGAAGAATAGACAAACCAAACCCCAACGAGAATTTAGGGCTACAGTTTATTTTAAGTTGTGTGACTACAAACCGTCAGCCACACAGCGCCTGAAGCTAAAGCGGCTTTCTTGCCACAGCGATTTTCTCCACGCCGCCCGCAGTGCCGATGTAGGCGAGGTCGGTTAAGCCCACAAAAAACCCGGTTTCAACCACACCCGGAACCATCTTCACCTCAACCATCAACTCTGCGGGGTTCGTGATTTCGCCAAAGACCACATCGATAACTGCGTTGCCGTTGTCGGTTATGATTGGGCCCAATTTGCCTTTGGCTTCGCGGACGGTGACTTTGCCGCCCATTTCAGCCAACCTGCGTTTTACGGGTGAGAGCGCGAATGGGATGACTTCGACTGGGACAAACTGGTTGTTGGCGCCTAAAACGGGAACTTTTTTGTTTTCGTCGGCAATTATAATGTTAACTTTGGATACTGATGCGACGATTTTTTCCCGTGCCAGTGCTGCCCCGCCGCCTTTGATGAGGTAGAGCTGTGGCGTCAACTGGTCAGCGCCGTCAATTGTGATGTCGATTGTTGGGTGCTCGTCAAGCGTGGTTATTGGGATGCCAGATTCGACTGCGACTTGGAAGGCTTGGTAACTGCTGGGTATCCCCAAGACGCGGATGCCTTCGGTTTTAACGCGTTTGCCTATAGCTTGGATGGCGTAGGCGGCTGTGCTGCCGCTCCCCAAGCCGACAACATCGCCGTCTTTAACATGCTTTACTGCTTCAAGCGCGGCTTTCTGCTTCTGCTCTGTTGTTGGGTCCATGTTAGCTTTCGATCTCCATCTGCCCTAACTTGTCAAGAACCTTCTCCACTTCACTACGAATCGACTCGATACGGCGTTCGGCTTCTGTTTTCTGTGTGGGTTTCTCCTCTGGGGGTTTGCGTTTCTTTTTGGGTTTCTCTTCGCTTGTGGGCGCTTCGGCGGTTTCTTCCGCTTCTTCCTCTTCGTCCTCTTCCATCTGGATTGGCCTTGCCACTATGGGTTTGACGGGGATTTCGCGGATGGGTTTAACGTCGATGCGTGTGCGGAGTTCCTCAACTTTACTTGTTA
Organism: Bathyarchaeia archaeon; assembly: GCA_050108095.1. Lineage (GTDB taxonomy): Archaea > Thermoproteota > Bathyarchaeia > Bathyarchaeales > Bathycorpusculaceae > Bathycorpusculum. The sequence continues at coordinate 6,982 of JBNIDO010000089.1, read as the reverse complement.
ATTCGCCGAATCGCTCGCTAAACAGTTTCATGAGGTCTTCTTGCATGCCCTCCAATTCGTGGAGTGCAATGATGGATTCGTCTTTGGTTATGGATTCTTTGATGGTGTTCATCCGCTGCTTGTAAGAGGCAGCGAGTTTTTCACGTTCCCCCTCGGTGATTTTTCCTTCTGCCTGCGCCTCATATAGGCGTCGGATGGCGTCTCCTAGGATTTCGCGTTCGAGGTCGAGCATGCGTAGTTCGTCTTTGGCGTTGGATGCCATGGAGGTTTGGACGCTTTTAGAAACACGGAAGGGTGCATTGGGCATGCTGGTGTATTGCAGCTCAACGGTCGGCGTGGTCTGCTGTGGCTGCGAAGTTTTTTTTGGTTCGCCGGAGCCTTTTTTGGTGGTGCTATATCGGTGCATCGCATAGGCGACAGTGCCGCAGACGATAACCACCACTGCAACGATTGCCAAAACAGTTATGGGGTCATCATACCAAGCCAAACCATGCCATCCTCGAAGGGTAACTTACACGCCATGCATATATTAGCTATATTGGCTATGTTTGGCGTTCCAAGTTTAAATAAATATTGCAAGACAAGAAGCGTTTGGGGCTCAGATTTAGATGCGTATGCATAGAGACAATGTTTGTTTCTCTCACAGACATTTCATCATCTGAAAGTTACATTTTTTTCTTGCCTGTTTTGGTGTGGAAAGTGTGTTTTCTCTTCCACACGCTCTGATGGGCTCTATGTTGAAACAGGCACCATGAAACAACATGCCATCCCCCAAAATTTGGCAATAAAACGATATAGGAGGACAAACCCAACTATAAAGAGAGGCAACCGAAAATGTCCACCAAAGCAACCGCAACCCTCCACTTAAGCTTCGACAGTGAAAAACAACTCAACTCCCTCCTCAAAGCACTCACGCCAGAAACCCAAGCGCCGCCTACCCACCGATCCACCGTTAAACTCGAAAAAAACGGCCAAGCCCTCACCGTTTCGGTGGAGGCAGAAGATACTGTTGCATTGCGGGCTACCCTCAACGCTTATCTGCACTGGGTAAACTCTACCTTAAAAGTCATCGACGTAGTGGAAGAGAACGATTCGGCAAAATCTTAAAGCTAACCAAAAGCTATCTTAATGGCAGAGCAATGTCAAAAACAAAAATCCGCATACTCCAAATAGCTGTTTTATTAGTCGTCGCTGTTACCCTTCTAGCCGTAAACTCAGCTGTTTATGTACCGAACTTTATTGCATATCAAGACGATATGTCCACATACGTAAACAGCTCGGTCCATTCAACGAGTCCTCCTCCGAACCCCGAAGCATATGGGTTAACCCAAACAAATATCATAATCTTCTATGCTCTGGGCTTAGTAGGCTCCACAATGCTGCTGTTGGGTGCTGTTCTGCTGTTTATTTTAGTCGTTACAAAATTGCCGCTCGACCGATTTCAAAAGCGGAGACCTCCAACTGGCAGTTAACTATCTAAGTTCAAATAACAAAGCAGTTTTTGATGTACCGATAAACTGGCTATAGGTTGCCGCTACGCCAAGTCTTAAATGTCTCATAACAACAGAAGCAAGCCAAAATGCCAGTAGCTACCAGAGCAAAAACGTATTCACGGTAAATTAGAGCTGGCATCATCAAAGTCAACTCAAGCAACAGTACAGCAACCGCAAACACCGAATAGAAAAAGTACCGCGGCACCAGAAAACGGCTTACTTTCACGCTATTCTCCAACAAGTACTTGCTAACCGTGAAACCCCCTCCCTCCCTTTTTAGTAGCCCTGCATCCTCCAGCTTAGAGAGATGGTAGGTGGCGACTGAGGAACTGCTCAGATTGAGCGCACGTTGCAGCTCCCGCGTGCCCACCGGTTTGCTACTTTTTAGCAGGAAACGGTAGACTTCAAGAGTGGTTCCCTTGAGTACTTCTTTGGATTCATCGGCTGCCAACGGCGTTCACGATACCAAGAATGGTGCCTCAACAAATTTAAGAACTATCTTCTTCGAGCCTGTTCGAAATTTAGAACGAGGTTCGAGAAAAATAGCATTAAATAAACGTCTACTCACTATTCAGATACTGAAGTCAAGGTTCGATTCTAACTTGCAGACAAAAATGCTGCTCGCCCCTATTCTCGCGGTTACATTGGCTTTGTTGTTAGCGGCAGCGTTTGCATCTCTACCTGAGCCATCTGTTTCTCCTGTCTCTACGCCAATGCCCTCCTCTCACTCCACACAAGTTCCTGCTCAAACCTGTGCTGTAGCCCCAACAGTTTCTATGTTTCCAGTTTACATTGCTATGGCGGTTATCGTGGGCTTACTTGCTGCTTTTCTGTTCTTCCGGGAAAAAAGCCTAAACACCGATTAATCGGCTGCATTTCCCTTTTCTGTGGTGTGCTAAAAAACGAACGTGACGTGCTAAAGCATTGTGTTAAGTAGGGCAGTTATACGTTAACACGTGTACTGGACAGTCCATTTAGGAGGACAAGTAAAACTGAAGACCCAAACTTTAACGCTAATAGTGGTTGCATCCTTATTTTTGGTGACTGCTTCGAACTTTTTAGTAGTTACCGCTAATCCACTCAGGGCATCTGAAATACATGTTGCTTCACCCCAAAACAATTACGTTTACTCCACAGGCGATGTCTGGCTACAATTCACCAAAATAAATGACCCTGCACTTAACAATTACTCGTCATATAGCTATACATCCTTGACGATAACGACCCGCAAGCTACAAACGGGAACACACTTCTCAATAATGTACCGGCTGGTTCACACAAGTTAACAATTTATGGAAATGTAACCAGCGGTTATTTCGCCAACCAGAATCGGGAGCTAGCGGTTGTCTATTTTAGCGTAAACTATTCATCTAATTTGGCCACCTTTTCTATAGTGCTATCAGCGTTTATCGCTATGTTTTCAGTTGTCTTATTTGTTAATAGGCGTCGCCTTGTGGCGCGGTTACGAGCTAAAAAGAACGCTTTCTTTTGGCTTGGCCTTTTAATGATAGTTTTAGCATCTTTATTTGTTATACCGGTTGGCTATAGAATACTTAGCGACTATCTGTTTCCATACGATAATCGAGGCGCTATTGCCGTCAATCCAGTTACTTTTGTTTTCGATAGTTTGATTATAATAGGGGTTGGCATTATTTTTCTGGCTGTTGGAACTATTAACATAAGATTACCTAAGTGGACACCGCCAAAAGAAAAATCGTAGAAGCTCAGCACCAATCATTTTTAATGCGCTAAAAAAAGAACATGATGTGCTAAAGCATCGCATTAAGTATCGCTTGCCACCTGTTACAATCACCTAAAGGAGCATGAATTAAGTGACAATCATTATGCCCTCGCCCGCCCCATACATCCTTCTCTTCATATTAATCATGGTAGTAGCCTTGGCTTGCTTGCTTAAGTTTTCCTCTTTGAGAAACTATCGTAGAAAGAGGACTTTGCTTGTTTATGGCGTTGTAGCCTTGCTGTTGAGCCTAACGGCTTACCAAGCGGGTTACATAGGGTATGAGGCATCCATGGGGGCGCCAATGATGGTTACCTATGACATAGAATACCATCGAACTCAGTTGTATGCTGGTCAAAACAGCGAATTCACAATTACGTGCGAGAATCTTGGAAGAAGAGAGACAAGCTTCTATTTAGTGCTAAACAGCGAAAACGCTTCTCTACTAGCTAATAACCAGAGATATAGTCAAGTGAACAGCACCTCAATTAAGATACCGTTCACGCTGCATACGTTGCATGAGAAGGCAGATGCGACCGTATATTTTAGAATAGATGAAAATGTAACTGGCTCCAAATTCGCTCCCTCCATCGAACGGATGACCGCTTCACCGATTGCAACTGGCTCCACCGCAGCAGTTGAATGCTTCTTGAATCCCAAAACTAACAGTTATAATTTCACAGCTATGCCCGGCCCATGTGTGTGAAAATGAACAGGCTTGGCTTGAAGAAAAACCGCAAGAGAGTGCTTTCGATTGTTTTAGCTGTAACGGTCTTAGTTGCTGGATGTAGCGTTTTCTGGTTCGTGGTTATGCCTAACGTTGATTACTGGCTTGACCCAAACTACCGCTACCAGCAGTTTTCTGACGGTTGGGTCACTATCAACCATGCAGACAACAGCACCATAAACGGCGCCTGCATGTCCATAAACTGCAAAAACAACGGGGTTCTCCCAGCAACCTTTGATGTAACCATAGCTTTCTCAGGTGCCACTTTTTCCACCGATACACCTCAACCGTATGAGCAAATCAATGGTTCAGCTGCCAAATTCACCTTTACCCTAAACGGCTTTGAACAGAAAAGCCACAACGTATACTTCACAATAGCAAACAGTTCACGTCTCACTGCTTCGCTATCTCTGCAAACAAATCAAATATTGTTTAAGATGATGGATGTCCACGGAAATACTATACCTTGGCAGAATGTGCCTTGTCTAGTGTCTTACCGTGAATTAACGTATTACAATTCAAGCGGCAATCTAGTGGCCGCCGTAATTTGCTAATTAGCCGTCGCTGGCTTTCAATTTTAGCTAAAATCTTACAGGCTTGAATAAATATCGATTAACTGCCTGATGAAATAGTAAATTTACCATAAAATGCGAGTTTGAACGTAAAACATCGAGTTTTTATGAAAACCGCACAAAAAAATTTATATGAAATGACTCCTGTAATAGCGAAAGTTACGAGAGGGTGTCAAGGGATGCTTTTCCAGAACAAGACTCTAGAGGGCGCTATTTTCGACATGGACGGAACCATGTTTGACACTGAGCGCCTCCGTTTAAGAATGCTAAAACAGGCATCCAAGGAGATAGTAGGCGAAGAAATCTCCGACCAACTCCTCTACGACTCATTTGGCGTAAGCGCAGTTACCGCTGAAAAATTTGCTAAAGCAAGATACGGCGAAAACTACCCATACAAAGAAATCCGGGCACGCTCCAACCATCTAGAAGTGGACCATGTCCGCCAACACGGCGTACCCGTAAAAGAAGGCCTCTACAACCTACTTGAACGCCTCAAGAAAAACGGCGTCCTCATCGCCTTGGCGACTTCAAGCAAAAGAGAAATCGCTGAAGAATACTTGCTTAGTGCCAAAGTGCTACGGTTCTTTGACATAATTGTTTGCGGCGAAGAAGTCGAAAAAGGCAAACCTGACCCCGAAATCTTCCTAAAAGCCGCCCGTGAACTCAACTGTGAACCAAGCAACTGCTTCATTTTTGAGGATTCCCAAAACGGGATTTTAGCCGCCAGCGCCTCAGGCGGAACACCAATCTACATCAAGGACATAAAAGAGCCTGACCCGGAAGTTAAAGCGCTTGCTTTCCGCTCCTACGATAAAATGACGGATTTGCTCGATGACTTCATACGGCAGATGCCTAAAATGGACATGCCCAGCTTAAACGAGCATTTTCCCCAAAGCGTCGGCTACATGGTTGCCGGGATTCACGGGTTCGGTGCCATGGGCGGGGGTTATCTTGCACAGATTTTTTCCCATTGGGATGGGTACACGCGTCCTCGTAAAATCGTCGGGGTCACCTCCAATGACACCATGCGTCAACTGATTAACGCGTTGGGCAGGTACCAAATAAAGTATGAGCGCCTGGCACATTTTCAAACTATCCAAAACGTCACTTTAATTGACCAGCAGGATGAAGCGCAGATAGTCGATATGTATAAGCAGTGTCAGATTGTGGGGTTGGCTATTCCTGAACGTGCAGTTCGCAGTCAAGCTAAAATCATCGCGAAGGGACTGCTTGATCGTTATGACAGCGGCGGTGAATCCCTTACCATCCTGATTATCATGAATAAAATTCACGCTGCAAGATTCGTAAGAAACCACGTCTTACATGCCCTTAAAGATTTAACGTGCAAAGAGAAAGCTGAGAAAATCGTTAACTCCACTTATTTCTCCGAAACCGTGGTTAACCGCATTGTCTCTAGACTCAACGATGAAGTGGTGCTTTCAAGACTGCAAGTCAAGCTGGGTGGTTTGCACAACAGCATCCAGAATTACTCTGGGCAAATCGAAAAAATCTTCGAGTTCTACAAGGGCTATGTACAAGACAACAGGCTACAAACGTCCCCCTTCAAGAACGATTCTGCCTCGGTCTCCCAAACGATCAATGTTACCAACAATCTTCTGTTGATTACTCAATTCGCAGAGGAACTCTCCCAACTAAACATCACCCTGTTTAGCAGTGAACCCGACATGCCATTGTACGCGAGCAAAGGCAGCCCGCTACTTGAGCGGCTTAGGCAGGTGGTAACAGTTGAAGACATAAGACCGATGCAGGAGATAAAAAACAAGCTTTCCAACGGGCCACATGCAATCATCGCTTGGTACTCGGCGCTTTTGGGTTACCGAACCATCGGCCAAGGCATGGGTGACCCTAAGGTGTCTAAACTGGCTGAAAGCATAATAATCAACGAGATTAAGCCTGCTTTGCTCATAGAAAACCCCGGCTGCAAACAATACATAAAGTCGATTACTATGAATTTTTTCAAGCGATGCCGTGCTTCTTTCCAAGATGAATGCCTCAGAGTCGGCAGAGACCCCCTGCGTAAGCTCCAGTTCGGAGAACGTATCATGGGTACTATTCATTTAGCCCAAAAACATGGGTTGGCAACTAGCGGTTTAGAGTTTGGAGCTGCCTGTGCAATTATGTATTCGCTTCGATCGGTAAACGGGGACGACATGGAAGCCCAAATAGTAAAGCAGTTGTATGAGGCAAGGAACTCTGTTGGTGATGTCTTAACTTACAAGGGTGAGTGTAGTAAATCAAAATTTACTGGTTTAGACCCTGTGAGGGATGCTGGGTTGATTGAGCGTATATCGGTTAACTTTGAGAACCTTAAAAAAGAGTTGGAGTTGCTGGGTGAAAAAAAGCAGTAGCTTAGGTTTTCCTTCTACGGTTGACGATTATTTTTTGAAAGGAAGGTTTAAATAAACACCAAGTCATTTCGTATATGCTTTCA
>JBNIDO010000088.1:0-10885 GCA_050108095.1 Bathyarchaeia archaeon | reverse complement strand
CTTGCCATGGTCGCAGCCGTCAAAGGCTACAAACTCATCTTAACCATGCCTGAAAACATGAGCGTAGAACGCCGCAACCTCCTCAAGGCTTATGGGGCTCAGCTAGTCCTAACTCCAGGACCAGACGGCATGGGAGGCGCTATCAAAAAAGCCGAAGAACTCATTGCCGCCACACCGGGCAGTTTCATGCCGCAGCAATTCAAAAACCTAGCTAACCCCAAAGTCCACCGGGAAACCACTGGACCCGAAATCTGGGAAGACACCGACGGCGGAGTCGATATACTCGTTGCTGGCGTCGGCACCGGCGGGACCATAACAGGCATCGCACAGTACATTAAACCCAAGAAAACAGCTTTCAAAGCAGTCGCTGTTGAACCTGTGGGTTCTCCAGTGCTCAGCGGAGGCAAAAAAGGCCCCCACAGGATACAGGGCATCGGCGCGGGCTTCAAACCCGATGTGTTGCAGATGACGCTTGTCGACGAAGTCGTGAAGGTAACCGATGAAGACGCGTTTGAGACTGCTAGGGCGCTTGCGCTAAAAGAGGGCTTGTTGGTGGGTATTTCTGCGGGTGCGGCGATGTGGGCAGCGCTTGAAGTTGCAAAGCGCCCAGAAAACAAGGGCAAACTAATCGTGGTTATCCTGCCCGATACAGGTGAACGCTACCTCAGCACGCCGCTTTTCCAAGAGTAAGCGCCTCTTTAGCATTTTACCTCTTTTTTTGTCGCTTCTCTTATATCCACCCTCAGCCAATATTGAGGGAAAGGGAAAAGACATGACTTCAACCCCCAAAGAGCAGCGTCCAAAAAACTGCACTGAATGCTTCGAAAAAAACAAGGACCTTGACTGCTGGAACCCAGACCGCATGCTAGAAGCACTTATGAAAAACAACCATAACGTGGAGCGGGACTGGATGGTAAAAGGCATCCCGGCATTAGTCGATGACATACTGGCTAGCTATGAGAGATATGGCAGCATGGAGCACCTTGAAGGACGTGACCTTCCATCCAAAAAAGTCGTCATAGAAGTCCTCGAAGACCTCTTCACTGTTCTTTTCCCAGGTTACTTGGGAAACCCTGAACTCACCAAAGCCAACGTCAAATACCATTTAGGCACAAAAATAACCTCAATCTACACGCGGCTAACAGACGAAGTAGAGAAGAGCCTAAAGTACATCTGCAGAAAAATCAACGATTGCCCACAGGACATATGCCAAAAACGTGCACATGTAGTGGCACGCGAACTGCTTGAGAAACTGCCGGAGATCCGCGCTAAGCTTAGCGGTGACGTTGAAGCAGCCTACTGCGGTGACCCAGCGGCGGTCAGCACAGACGAAGTCATCTTAAGTTACCCCTGTGTACTGGCGATAACCACTTACCGAATAGCGCATGAACTCTACCTTGCAGGCGTACCCTTGATCCCGCGCATCATGAGCGAACACATGCACTCCTTAACAGGCATCGACATTCACCCCGGCGCGAAAATCGGCAAAAACTTCTTCATCGACCACGGCACAGGCGTAGTCATCGGCGAAACCACCGAAATCGGCGACAACGTCAAACTCTACCAAGGCGTCACATTAGGCGCGCTGAGCTTCCCCAAAGACGAGAAGGGCAACATCATCAAAGGCCGCAAACGCCACCCAACTATAGGGAACAATGTTGTCATCTACAGCGGCGCAACCCTGCTTGGAGCAGAAACCGTAATCGGGGACAATGTCGTCATAGGAGGCAACGTCTGGTTGACGTGTCCTGTTGCTGCAGGAACAAAGATTACCATTGCAGAGCCTGAACAGAAGTACAAAATGGAAAATCACTGCTGAGGCTAAAAGTTAGGATATGTTGTGATTTCCCCTGTGTGGGAGAAATGTTTTCTTCCACAAAGAATACAAACCTTTAATCTCTAATTAGGGAAAACTAAAAAATAAAAAGAGCTTAGAGTAGGCGGAAGTTTTCTTTAACCGTCGTCAACACGACATGCGTGTTAGTGCGTTCAATGTAGGGCAGACCCAACAGTTTCTTCGTGAACGCACCTAGGTCTTCTCGACTCTTGAATTTAGCGACGATAATGGCATCTGTTAAGCCTGTGACATCGTATACTCCGCAGACGTTGGGTATTTTTGCGATTTCAACCTCTGTCTCTGTGAGTCTGCCTTTTGAAACTGTGATTTCGGTTAAAACGGTTAATTGGAAACCCAGTTTTTCGTGGTCTAAGATGACTGAGTAACCTTTGATTAAGCCTTCGTCTTCCATTTTTTTGATTCTGGAGAGGACTGTTCCCACGGATACGCCGACATTTTTGGCGATTTGGCGGCTGGAGAACCTGGCGTCTTCTAGGAGGCCTTTGAGAATTTTAACGTCTGTGTCGTTTAATTCCATAACTCGTTTCCTGCACGTTCTTTCAATTTAGCCCTGCTTTATGGAACATACTTTTGATAATCTGTCGATAGAGTTAATAAAAGTTTAGTTTGCAACCGCCGATAATGTGCCCCTAAATAGGCAAGGTGCATCAAGCTGTTTTCCCAGAACTGGGAGAGTAATCTTAAATTAGACCTAAAGCCACCAATAGTCCTGAGCCACCTATGCCAGCAAAATACGACACCATTCTTGTCTTAGACTTCGGAGGACAATACTGTCACCTAATCGGCAGAAGAATCCGAGAGCACGGCGTCTACAGCGAAATCGTCCCCCACGACATCTCACCCGAAGAAGTGGCGGCTCTAAACCAGAAATACAACGTTAAAGGCTTAATCTTCTCAGGCGGACCATCAAGCGTCTATGAACCCAACGCGCCCAAGCTCAATCCACGCATCCTAGAAACGAACTTGCCCATACTTGGTTTATGCTATGGGCATCAGCTTCTAGCGCAGATGGTCAACGGCAAAGTGGAGCCTGCAACCTGCAAGGAATACGGCATAGCCCAAGTCGACATCGATAAACCCGTGGGCATCCTCGAGGGCTTAAACATGAAAGAGCAAGTGTGGATGAGCCACGGCGACACCGTCATGGCACCACCCCCAGAATTCGAAGCCCTCGCCCACACCGACAGTTGCCCCGTAGCAGCCTTCCGACACAAAACCAAACCCATATACGGCTTACAGTGGCATCCAGAAGTCATCCACACCCAAAACGGCATGCGGATGCTCCAGAACTTTATCTTCCAAGTCTGCAAAGCACAGGCTAACTGGCAGATGGAAGATTTAATCCCCAAAATGATCAAAGAAATCCAGACTGAAACCGCAGGCGGCAGAGCCATCATCGGGCTTAGCGGCGGTATCGACTCAAGCGTCGCCACAGCCCTCGCGGCTAAGGCGCTGGGTGAAAAACTCACCGCCGTCTACGTTGACCACGGTTTCATGAGAGAAGGCGAAACAGAAGCTATCCGAGCGGCGTTTGAAAAGTTTGATATCCGCTTTGTCGTCGCCGATGCACAGGAACGCTTCATGAATAAGCTAAGGGGGGTAACCGAGCCTGAAACCAAACGCAAAATCATGGGCGAAGAATTCATCCGCGTCTTCGAAGAAATCGCCAACGAATCAGGCGCAGAATACCTCATCCAAGGCACCATCTACCCTGACAGGATAGAATCGGGCTTCCGCAAAAACAGCGACAAAATCAAATCTCACCACAACGTTGCGGGGTTGCCTGAGAAAATTAAGTTCAAAAAAATCCTCGAACCCCTACGCGACCTCTATAAAGACGAGGTCCGCAAAGTCGCCCGCATGCTTGACCTACCCAAAGAAATCGTGAATCGTCAACCCTTCCCCGGTCCTGGCTTAGCCGTCCGTATCATCGGACCCTTGACGGAGGAGAAGGTGAGGATTGCCAAAAAGTCTGATAGGATCGTCCGTGAAGAAGTCGAACGCTGTGAATTTGCTGAGGGCCTCTGGCAGTACTTCTCTGTGGTCACTGACACAAAAGCCACAGGCGTTAAGGGTGATGCTCGGGCGTATGGTTTTGTGGTGGCTGTTAGGGCTATGGAGAGCCGTGAAGCCATGACTGCGAGCTTTGCCAAACTGCCCTACTCGGTGCTGGAGCGAATTTCCACTAGGATTACAAACGAGATTCCGCAGGTGACACGTGTGGTTTATGATGTTACGCATAAGCCTCCTGCAACCATCGAGTGGGAATAAACCCCTAAACCCTTTTTTCAACGTCTTTGTCTAATGCGGACCTTCCGCTTTGAAAAACCGTTGAGATATGGAATCAACCGAAAAAGCCACGGTATGTTTTATCCATAATTGTTTATATAAAAAATCGCAAATAGGTTAGGCATCAAAGGTGACACTGTGAAGGCGTTGATTTTAGCAGGCGGTTTCGCCACACGGCTGCGACCCCTCAGCTGTGCCCGTCCAAAAACTCTTTTCCCAATAGTCAACAAACCCCTGTTGCAATGGATTTTTGAGCGTTTATCCGCGGGCGGCGTAGACGAAGCCATACTTGCAGTCAACGCATTAACCCAGTTCTACATACGGCAGCATAAGCCATCCAAATGCGGCTTAAAGGTCCGCTTCTCCATCGACCCCCGCAAGATGCCGCTGGGAACCGCTGGCCCCATAAAAAAGGCGGAGAAACTCATCGGACACGTCGAACCTTTCATAGCGTTAAACGGCGACATCTTCGCAGACATCAACTACAGAAAACTCATAGAAACACACAAAAAAACAAACGCCCTAGCCACCATCGCGCTGTGCACTGTTGAGGACCCTTCCAGTTTCGGCGTCGCAGAATGCAACGGCAACCTAATCAAACGCTTCATAGAGAAGCCGCCCAAAGGCACCGCTCCAAGCAACCTCATAAACGCAGGAGCCTACGTGCTAGACCCCGAAGTTTTCAGCTACATTCCCGAGGGCAGAGCGGTCTCGATTGAGCGCGAAGTTTTCCCAAAATTGGCGGCTGAAGGGCGGCTCTGTAGCTTCTGCATGGAGGGATTGTGGATGGATATCGGTAAACCCCAAGAGTACTTGGAGACTAACAAGATAATCCTTGACTCCATCGCCGACACGTTGGAGAAGCCGCGTATAGGCAACTATGTTTTAAATGAGCCAGTTGCATTAGATGCCGGCGTCTCTGTAGGCGAAGAATCCACAATTGGACCATACGCGATTCTGGGCAAAAACGTCAAAGTCGGCAAAAAAGTCCACATCGCCAACTCCGTGGTCTTCCCAGATGTAATAATCGGTGACGGCGCAGTCCTCAATGGAGCCATAGTGGGAGAAGACGCACAAATAGGCAAAAACGTCAAGTTAGATGAGGGCTGCATAGTCGGTGACCAAGCAAAAATTCGAGACAACGTTCACCTGCGCAGTAGTTCAACGGTTTGTCCAGCTAAAGAGGTCTCTGAAAAGTTTTAAAACCCCCTCTTAACTGTTTAATACTACACACATCGAGTTGATGATTATATGAGTACAGGAAAGCTTTTTGGAACAAACGGTGTACGAGGCTTAGTCAACGTAGAGTTAACACCTGAAATGGCTATTAAAATCGGAGCGGCAATCGGAACTTTTTTTGGAAAAGACAAAAACTTACTCTTGGGCCATGACGCCCGCACAAGCGGCCCCATGTTCTCCAGAGCAGTCACCTCCGGCTTAACCGCCGCCGGATGCAACGTGTACTTTGCAGGTATGGCGTCAACGCCTGCATTGCAGTTTGCCACTAAAAACCACAAGATGGACGGTGGAGTCTTAATCACGGCATCCCACAACCCCGCGCCATACAACGGAATCAAAGTAATCTGGGACGACGGCATCGAAACCAGCCATGAACAGGAAGCGCAGATCGAAGACATCTACTTCAACGACAAAATCGTCTACGCAGAATGGGACAAACTGGGCACTTTGCATGAGCTTCCCGGAATAAATGACGAATATAAAGACGCCATAAAAAAACACATTAACCCAGAAAAAATCGCTTCCAAACACTATCATGTACTCGTAGACGCAGCAAACAGCGTAGGAGGAATCGCCATGCCACCGTTGCTACGGGAACTCGGCTGCAAAGTCACAACCATAAACGCCAACATCGACGGCACCTTCCCAGGCAGACCGCCCGAGCCCAGACCAGAAAACCTAGGCGACCTCTCCTTGACGGTGAAAGCTGTCGGTGCAGACATGGGTGTTGCCTTCGACGGCGACGCAGACCGCTCCATATTTGCCGATGCCAACGGCACTATTTACTGGGGCGACAAAACCTTCGCCATAGTCATCAAACAGTACTTGCTCAAAAATCCGGGCGCAAAAATCGTTACGCCAGTAAGCAGCTCCACTCTGATTAAGGATACGGTGGAGGCTTACAAGGGTGAGTTGACTTGGACTAAAGTTGGCAGCGTCACAGTCTCTCAGACGATGAAGGAAATTGGCGCAAAGTTGGGCGGCGAAGAGAACGGCGGCATCTTTTACGGTCCTCACCAAGCGGTCCGAGACGGCGCCATGACTACCGCACTGCTACTCAACATTATGGCGGACACTGGGAAATCTTTGGCTGAACTCGTCGCTGAGGAACCCCAGTATTTCCTTGAGAAGGGCAAAGTCGAGTGCCCCAACGACAAAAAAGAGGTATTGCAACAGAAAATCTATGAGCAAGTCAAAAACGAAAACGTCAACACTATAGACGGCGTGAAAATCTGGTTCAAAGACAGCAGCGCCATATTGATTCGTCCAAGTGGCACGGAACAGGTTTTCCGGTTGTACGCTGAAGCTAAAGACGAGAAGACAGCTCTCAATCTGGTGGAAACCTACAGTTCAAAGCTAAAACAACTACTAGCAACAATCTAGGAACATAAAGAGCCGATGACAGCCTCAATATCCACCATTTTACAAGTTACTCCCCAAGATGTCGATACCAGCGAGAAACGCTCAAAATACACTGTGGCGGTTGTCGGCTGTGGGCACAAAGGAATTTTTCTTGCAAACGCTTTCGCCGACGCAGGTTTTAATGTAGTTTGTACAGACGCCAACGCAAGCGTGGTTAAGAAGGCGGCAAAGGGGAAGACTGCGTTTGCGATGCCCCAGGCTGAAGCTAAACTCAAAAGCCACCTAAACGCCGACAAAATAACAGTTGTGGGTGAACTCAAAAAAGCAGTTGCCCAAAGCGACGTTGTAGTAATAGCTATCACAGCAAAGGTTGATGAAAAGAAAAAGAACGATGACAACGGCTTAGAAGGCACCTGTAAGCAAATTGGTGCGGCTTTGCGGCAGGGGGCATTGGTTATCTACGGTGGCATAGCAGGGTTTGGCTTCATAGAAGAAACGGTTAAGCAGTTGTTGGAGAACACCTCTGGCTTTAAAGCTGGCCAAGGGTACGGTTTAGCATACAACCCACTGCTAACCACGGATTCTCCTATTGAAAAGATGGAGTTGACTGTTGCCGCAGACGACCAAACTAGCCTGCAAGCTGCATCCACCATACTAAAAGCCCTCACAAAAACAGTCAAAGAAGTAGGGGACACAAAAACTGCTGAAGCAGCAACCCTATTTGACATAGTAAAACAAGACGCTGAAACAGCCCTGACCAGCGAGTTGGCGGTTTTCTGTGAAGCAGCAGGCGTCGACTACTTCAAAGCCCTCGCCGTTCTCGGCTTTGACTCAAACAACTTTAGACCAAGCATCTTGGAGAGGGCAAACTCTGACGAGGCTTACTTTTTGCTTGAGAGCGCCGAAAATCTCAATACAAAGCTGAAGCTGCCAAGGTTGGCTAGGCAAATCAATGAGGACATGACTAAGCAGGCGGTGAACTTTTTGGCTGAAGCGTTGAAAAGCTGCAACAAAACGCTTAGGCGCGGAAGAATCGCAGTTTTGAGTCCAGCCACCCCCGCCGCAGGTTGCTTTGTTCGGTTGCTGGAGCAGAAAGGCGCCAAAGTAGTCCTCTGTGACCCCACAGCGAAAAAAGAAGCCTTAGAAGGGGTTGCGGTGAGAACCAGCCTCAACAAGACAATGGAGGGCGCCGACTGTATTGTGGTTTTATCCGCTCAGCACTCGATTAGCAGTGTTAACCTCAAAAAAATCAGAGCACTGATGAAGGCCCCTGCTGTACTGGTGGATTTGGCAGGTGCATTTGAGCCCCAAACGGTCAACACAGAAGGATTCTTATACTTTGGGCTTGGAAGAGGAAATGATGAGAAATGACTAAACTGGGCGTTGCGGTAATTGGAACAGGGCAGTGGGGGAAGAACCATGCAAGAGTCTACAGTGAACTCCCATCAACCGAGCTTGTCGCGGTGTGCGATGTTAACGCTGAACGGGCAAAGGCAATGGCTGACCAATACGGCGTCAAAGCCTACAGTGACAGCACAGAGATGCTCAAAGACAAAGACATCCAAGCCGTCAACGTCTGCACATGGTCCACGATTCTGCATCAGGAAGCCATGAAAGTACTCGACGCAGGCAGGCATGTACTAGTAGAGAAACCCATGTCTACAACCCCCGACCAAGCACGTCAACTAGTAAAAACCGCCCAAGAAAACGGGCTCCACTTAACCGTGGGCTTTTTGATGCGCTTTATCCCAGGGCTCCAACTAATACGCCAATCAGTGGAGAACAAAAAAATCGGCGAACTAGTCAGTGTCACTGCCAAACGTGTCTCCCAATGGCCCGAACGCATAGGCGACGTGGGCGTCGTTAAAGACACAGCCATACATGACATAGACGTGATGAGGTTCATTTCTAAACAGGACCCAATTTCAGTCTATGCTAAAATGGGCAGCAAACGCATCCAGAAATTCGAAGATTACGCCCAAATCATGCTTACATATGGAAACGGGGAAACAGCCTTCATCGAATCCAATTGGCTAACTCCGTACAAAACCCGTACCCTCATCGCTACAGGAACCGAAGCCATCATGCGCTTAGACTACAACACGCAGGACCTCTTGATTGAAGAGAAAACCCAAACTGTACAGCCACGCCTTCCCTTCCAAGAACCCCTAAAAGCCGAACTACAACACTTCGTTGACTGCATCAACAAAAAAGAGAAACCCATAGTAACAGGCGAAGACGGAGTTAAGGCATTGGAAATTGCGACTGCTGCAATGCAATCGTCAGCTAAGAACATGGCGGTACAATTAGAAAGATAAGAAAAAGTTATTTCAAGTTGAAAGGCTTGCCTTCGGAAACGATTTTCTGAGGGGCTTTATCCTTCCACTTCTTGAGAAACGGCAAATCATCAGCTTCTTTGCGCAACTCGTCGGGGAGCATTTCGGGGATTTCATCTCGGATAGGGTACCAGCGTTGGCATTTGGGGCAGACGATTAAGCCTTCGACAATTTCGTCTTTTTCTTCGAAGACATGTAGTTCAAGCGGGTGGTACTTGTCGATGGGGCAGGCGAGGATTTCCATGAGTTTACGTTTCATTTGGATTCCACAGAAACAATAGGTAGGAGTTTAGCTATTAAAACTTGTCAGGGGAATCGGTGACTTGTATGTCGAGTACTGTTTGGTACCAGTTTGGACCTGTAGGCCGTATAACCCGTGAACAGGCAAACCTGTAGTGGACGCCTAAGCTGTCGAGTTTAGCGGCGACTTTCTGCTCTGTTTTCTCCCTTGGGTCCTCTTTATTGGTGGCATGTTCAAAGTCGTAGTAATGTATCCATCCGCCTGTTTCTTTGAGGGCATGCACCGCCGTCGGCAAGTATTGGAGGGCTTTCTCTGGCAGAGGCATCAACACGCGGTCGGCAACACCCCTCAGTTGCGCCTCCACGATGTCTTTGGAGTCACCAAGCAGAGGCACTACTCTACCGTAGACGCGGTTAACCCTTATGTTTTCAACCATAAACTCGTATGCGACCGGATTAACATCGATGGAGTAAACCTTGGTTTGCGGCATGGTTTTGGCGATGATTACGCTGAAGCAGCCGACGCCTGCAAACATGTTCACCACTACTTCGCAGGGCGACACTTGGCTGGCGATGCGTAGGTGCTCGTGGCTGAGTCGAGGGGAAAAATAGCATTTTTCTACGTCAACCGAGAAGACGCAACCTGCTTCTTTGTGTTGGGTTTGGGTGGTGTTTTGACCTGCGAGCAGGGTTAGTTGTCGGGTGCGGTGGCTGCCTTTGACTGGGCTAGTTTGAGCGTAGACGGCTCGAATTTTCTTGTGGGTTGCCATAATCTGGTTTGCCACAACTTGGGCGTCAGCTGGGTTGTCGGGGGCTTTGATGATGGCTATGTCACCGACTAAGTCAAAGCTGCTGTAAACCTTCGCTAAGCCTTCCGCTGAAAGTTGGTTTTCGACTTTCTGTTTGAGGCGTACTCTCAACTGCATATCCTCATTGTGAGAAGATATTGGAAATGTTTAAAAGTAAAATGCTTTTCTTTGTAGGACAGGCGTTTGCGCATGGAAAAATCAGGAATTGTTTACGAATGCATGAGATGCGGTTCACGTGTACCCTCTGAAGAATTAGAGCTTCGAGGCGGAGAAACCAAATGCATCATCTGTGGCTACCGTATCCTCAAAAAAGTTAAGCCGCCTGTAGTTAAACGGGTACAAGCAAAATAAGAATGGAATTACTCGTGCCCTGCACGAGCACTCTTTTGTTTTTAACCTATTTTTTAGTAGTAGTCTTGGTCTCCAAGTTTCCGTAGCGCTTTGCCCTTCAGTTTGACGGCGGAATTGTCTTTGTCGTCGTAGAAGTCGTCGTCGAAGTCTTTTTCCACGGTTTTTCGTTTAACAGTTTCACCGCAGATTGCACCAGGCAACAGTCGCCTCTTAAAACACATGGCATACGTGCATTTAGCGACGCTGCAAGGTTCTTCTCCGTCTCTGCACCAAACTGAATCTCGCCTAAAGATAGCGGAGTTTTTACCGCATTTGAAGCTTTGACATGTTGGAGAACAAGCTTTTGGTTGAGCCAACAGATTACACCCCAGTGTTAATCAAAATCTTTGTTGTTTGTGTGT
>JBNIDO010000087.1:0-11062 GCA_050108095.1 Bathyarchaeia archaeon | reverse complement strand
GCATGGAAGAACCAAAAGTGGTTGTTTTGCTTTTCGCCAGCGGAAAACTCGTGTGCACCGGCGCTAAAAAAGAGCAAGACGTCTATGGCGCAGTGGATAAACTACATGTACTCTTAGAAGAATTTAGCTTAATCTTCTACGAGTAGCACTGGCTACGGTTTTTTTACCTGTTTTAGAATAGTTCTTAGGCTTTCCTGGTCAAGCCCACCGATTTCGTAGAGCGAACGCGCAACTTCACTTATCTTAAGCAACGCAGTCAATTTCACCCCTTCTTTTTCAAGCAGCTCTCTTCCGCCTTCTTCACGGTCCAAAAACACCACTGCGTCAGTGACTACACCGCCTTCTGCGCGCACCGCTTCCACGGCGGTTTTGAGCGTTAAGCCAGCGGTGAGTAAATCGTCGATGAGTAGAACACGGTCGCCTGAAACTAGTATACCTTCTACGCGTCGTTGGCGTCCTTGAAGTTTGATTCCTTTGCGGACGTATAAAAAGGGTTTTTTGAGGTTGTAGGCGATTTGGCTGGCGAAAGGTAAACCAGCCAGCGGAATGCCTGCGATGCGGTCAAAGTTTTCCAACCCGATTTGGCTGGTGATACTCTGGGTGTAGAAGTCACAGATTTCTCGGTAGGCATCAGGGAAACTGGGGATGACTCGGAGGTCAATGTAGTAGGGACTTGCTTTGCCCGTGGAAAGCTTGTATACGCCGAATTTGACGGCGTCAATTTTTAAGAGAATGCTCGCCATGCGCTCTTTTTTGTCTTGGGCTGTTTTTTGTGTCATGGAGTTTGCCTCTTGGTGATTTGGTAGATTTTGTTTTGCTGGGGAACCAAGCAGGTGGTCATGCGGAGGTCACGTTTAACGAGTTCCTCGAACACAGTTTGGCTCTGCGCCGACGCGGTGTGGTAGGGCACAACAAGCGGCGGCTTGGTTAAACGGGCAATCTCAAAACCGGTTTCGGGAGAGGCACCGGGAGCGATGCCGACCGTGCAGAAGACCACGTCGAACTGTTCCTGCTGTGCCATCAACTCTAACTCTGGAAATGGCAGGCTGTCAGAGGTATGGTAGATTTTGACGCCGTCTTGGCTTGTGATGATGAAGGTGACTGGGGCTTGTGCAGGGTGGTTGCTTTTTTCTGCTTTTATGGCGGCTGCACCAATTGTGGTTTGGTCGCCAGGTTTGATTTCTTGGAGCTTATCTGTGGGTAGTAGGTGGGCGAGTTTTTTTGCGGAGGCGGCATCGGCGATGACTTTGCAGCCGGTTTGCTTCTGGATTTCCGCTACCAATGGCGGGTCTAGGTGGTCGTAGTGTTCATGAGTGATTAATACTGCGTCGATTTCACCTATGTTTTTGGCTTTAACATCCACTGGGTCGATGACCAAGGTTTCGGTGGGGGTTTTTAGCAGGATGCCGCTGTACTGGTTTAGCCAAACAAAAAACACCGTGTTCGCTTCAGGGGTCTGCTCAATAAACATAACTTTATTCCTCACACACTATTATGCAGGGAAGGTTTAAAAGAAGTTACGCCTCGTCAGGGCTGCAATTTTTTATAACATCCTTTATCAGCAGAGCAGAACACTTTTTCTATTGTTAGAAGAAGAGGGCGCCTGCTTTGCTCTTCTTCTTCCTATGGGCTGTGTAGGCAGCTGAGTTTTATGTTCAGTAATTGAAATGGATTGCAGGCTGGTTGAGGCTGATTCCACAAGCAGAACCCCATAATCTGCTGTTAAAGCAGGGGTTTGCTGTTACTCAGAAGCATCTTTTTTGTGTCCTTGTATTGGGATGTGCAATTTTGGAAAATTGAACCACTTTTTTGCCGAGATAACTGTGATTAGTTCAACTATGGTTAATGCTAACACGGCGCATACTGGAACCCAATCATACGCATACATCAGCACCGCAATGTGACCTAATGCTCTCTTCTGCAGAAAAGTGAAACCTATGTCATAATAAAAGAAGAAGGGCAAGTTCAACACGGCGATAAACCCAACAAAAGCCGCTGCAAACTTGAGTAATTTCTGCCTATTGTACCACAATGCCAAGGGCAAAGCAAGCAAAGTAACGCGGGGATCAAAGGAAGCAACTGCAAGCAGAAACGCCGAAACCCACGGTTTTTTAGTGAAGCCAAAATACAATGCTCCCACGGCGAGTGACGTTTGGATTATATGGGCGTTTGCCAATGCGTAACCCCAATAGTACCCTTGGAAGAAAGCGGCAGGGTCCAGACTTATTGAGGTGGGTACGGGAAGGAGCAAAACCACCACAACCGCTGCACAAGCCAAAAAGAGGTTTTTGTCCTTAACGATTTTGTAGACGAAGAATGCTAAAGCGAAGACCGAAATGAACTGAAGAATGTCAAAGACGTTGAGTGCGTTTTGGTAGTTTAGGGCGAGGAAGGGTGCGAAGAAGAGCAGAAAAGACGGCGTATACATGAAGCTCTGAGGTCTTGGTTCAATAACGTAGTCTCCTGGCAGATAGTTGCCGGCTTCGTAGATTTGGGTTGGGTTGTGGAAGAATCTCCATTCTCCAATGTAGTAGGCTGAAAAATCGGCTGCAAACGTGGAGGACAAGGGTTTGGAGGTTTGAGGGTACGCTTTGATGAAAGTGATTGTGTTTAGGGCTAAGGCTATTGTTATTATTGTTATGAGGATTTTTTTCTTATTTGCGGAGAACAATTGTCTCTTTTTAAAAAATTGCTGTTTTCTTATTTAGTCTTTTGCGGTATTTAGAATACATCACCTTTTTAAGTATAGAATCGTCTATTTTGTTGTTTGCGCTTGTTGTGCCAAAGGAGATTAAAAGTTGGAAATAAGCCGAAAAAACCTACGCAACGAAGTTTTGGAACGCATCAAATTTGTCAGAACCTGCGTTATGGCGCGGGAACTCTGTTTACTTGTTCGCACAAACCGTGCAGTATTAGAACCCAACGACGTACAGGAAATATGCCAACACATCTCAAAACTATGTAAAGAAGAGGGTTGCAGTGAACCCAGCGAATTATGTAGCAAAGCTGCATCTGCCATAGGGTCGGGGGACGAAGAGAAGTACCTTGACTTATGTGCGCAGAGCTGCGTGAAATGCGGCGAAGCCAGAAGGCCAATGTCTAAGAAGGACGCGTATGTCGCATAACACGGGCAAACGCTATTTGTAGAGGTGTTTGTATGTTTATTGCGCCTTTTGTTCCAAGTCCAAACAGTGTAGTAGAGTACATGCTCAAGCTGGCGGATTTAAAATCGGGCGAAGTCCTCTTTGACATGGGCGCAGGTGATGGGCGCACCGTGATTATGGCTGCTCGGACCTTTGGTGCGAGAGGCGTCGGCATAGAACTCCGCGAAGACCTTGCTAAAAAGGCGTTGAGCATTATTCATGAGGGCGGCTTAGAAAACCGTGTTACTATAATAAACGACGACATGTTCAACGTGAACTTGACCGCCGCCGACGTGGTCTACCTCTATTTAACTACCAGTGCAAACGAGAAAATCAAGCCCAAACTCGAACGTGACCTCAGAAGGGGCGCCCGCGTAGTCTCCCACGACTACGAAGTGGTGGGTTGGCGACCAGAAAAAATTGAGAACTTCTGCGAAAACCCCCAACTGGGCTACCCATCCCACACAATATACCTCTACCGAAAACTCTGAGTTTGCTCAAAAGATTTTTTAGGAGTTGCCTCTTCCTCTTTGCCCCTGAGTGTAGCTTAGGATGCAGTTTGTTCCATGGCAAAACATAGCGGATTGGCGATGTAGGGGCTGCGGGTACTGCTGTAAACTCTACAGCGTCGTGTTGGGCTTTCCCGAGTGGCTGCACCTCACCAAAACCTTCGGCGCAGAAACCACCGCGGCGGGCCTGAACCGCTTCTTCATCAAACGCGCCAGCGATGGCAGTTGCGCGTTTCTCTGTAGCAGCAACCTCAACTACTTCTGCGGCTTGCAAAGCATCAAGCCTCAGGCCTGCAAGCTCTGGCCGTTTAAGGTGCTCGCGGAGCCGAGGTACGGCGAAGAAAACCAGGCTGCCTACGACTATCACGGTAACAGATTCTACGTGTATGTTGATACCATGTGTAATGGGCTGCGGTATGGGGTGCCAACGTGGGAGTTTCGATATAAGACCCTGCCGGAGTTTACGGAGCTGGCTCTGGGGGTTCGGCAGGTGCAATTTAAGACCACACGAAGTAATGCTGTTGGAGCAAGATTGGTTTGGCGATAAGTGGGCTTGTAGTTTTTTTGGGTTGTCGGAGTGCTTTTGGCGGTTGTACGTACAGTTTTTGTATTTTATGCTCTACTAAGATTAAATCGATTCAATATTGGTGTTTGTTATGTATTTTTTATTTTAACCCAACATTTTATGGGGAACGATGTTCAAAATAATCACACAGTAATACATATTCATGGCAAATAATATTTAAATCAAAATTTTAACGCCTATTTTTGTTAGGTATAACAATGCGCTCAAACCAAAATTTAACTATCTCCCTCATATGTCTCTTGCTCATATCAGTTGCCGCTGGTTTATTCACAGCGCAGCCTGCAACAGTAATAGGCAGTAACGGCACAATAATTTTCACGGAATCAGGATTGCCTCAGGGCACATTCTGGAGCGTAACCTTAGACGGCGTAACAGCAGGTAGCACAACCTCAACCAACGTGTTTGAAAACCTACCTGACGGCGACTATGACTATGTTATCGATGTTCCCACAGGTTACGATGCTTCAGTTAATTCTGGAACAATAACTGTAGATGGGGCAGATGCATACCAATCTGTTATTTTTATGGCTCAACAAAACAGTTGGTGGATGCTCGGAAACGGTTTAGGCCATACAGGGTACTCGCCCTCAAGTGGTCCACCAACAAGCGACCTGTTATGGTCCAAGAACATTCACGATCTTGAATGGGGTATATCAAGCACTACTACGCCTGTAGTGGCAGATGGTGTTTTCTATTTAGGTGGGTCACACAGCATATTTGCTCTTAATGCAACTACCGGCGTCTTGGTTGAAACCTATGATTTAGGTTCCTCCTACATTTCCTCCTCGCTATCCCTTGCTTTAGTCAATAACCTCCTATATGTTGGCACCGGAGACAGCAAAATTATTGCAATAAACATCACTTCAGGAGACACAGCTTGGACCTACACAACCGGTGCAGGTATAATGAGTTCTCCTGCAGTAGCGCACGGTGTCCTGTATGTAGGTTCAGTTGACCGTAACGTCTACGCCTTGAATGCAACAACAGGCAGTCAGCTTTGGTCATTTCCCACCGGCGGTATGGTGACTTCTTCACCGGTAATTTCTAATGGGCTAGTTTTAATTAGTTCCGAAGATGAAAAATTCTATGCTATTAACGCAGAGACCGGCGTCGAAGTTTGGCATTATTCATCATCAGGTATGCCCTATTTCAACGCGGCCCCTTGTGTTGAAAATGGCATAGTTTATGGTGGTGTGAACCCTGCCTCAGGGACTGGTTTGTTGTTTGCCTTAAATGTCACAACGGGCGAGGAGATTTGGACTTCAAACAAGGCAACTTATGCTGCGGTTGCTGTGGCTAACGGTATTGTATATCTTACCGCATCTGCTGATGGTTACACTTATGCTTTAAACGCCACCTCAGGTGCCCAAATATGGGCATATCAAACATATGCATACCACCAAGCAGCAATAGTTGCATATGACATAGTTTATGTCCGCGGGTCATCCCAAATGTATGCTTTAAACGCGACAACTGGCGACCTCATCTGGAGCTATTCTATACATAGCATGATTGATACTGGCTCGCCCCTAATTGCTAACGGCATCGTTTACACGGTTGCAAGTGACATGATGATGGGCGGTACAATCTACGCGTTTGGAACTCTAGACCGATGTAACTTGACCATGACAACCGAGGGACATGGCACGGTACTGCCAGGTAACCAAACTTACTACCCTGGAACCAACGTAAATTTGGTCGCTATTCCCGATATGGGCTGGAGTTTTAGCGGCTGGAGCGGCGACTCAACTGCCACAACTAACACAACCCTACTTATGGATGGCAACAAAACAGTCACCGCAACCTTCGTTAGAGATAGCTACACTCTCAATGTCGAGGTCTACCTTAACGGCAACCTCCAAATGACCGAAAACTGGACATACTCCGCCAACTCAGCTAGAAACTTAACCGCTGAGTACCTAGGGTTGCCTCCCTCCTTAACACTTGACCACTGGAACCTTGACGGCACAACAGGCTACAACAGCTCAGTAACAGTCATCATGGACCAAGACCACACAATCAAAGCCTATCTTATCCCCACAACCTTCCAACTCACCATAGGCGCTGGCGCAGGCGGAACCACCACGCCAACGTCTGGAAACCACACCTACCTCTACGGCGATATAGCCAACGTAACCGCCACACCGCAAATCGGATACCTCTTCTCCCATTGGACAATAGGCAACGAAACAGACACCAATGCCACCTTGGCGCTAACAATGACCCAAAACATAACCCTAACGCCTGTGTTCAACCTTGATCCCGATTATGTGCCGCCGACTGTCAACGTAACTTTTACCCAAACAGGATTACCATTCGGCGCCAGTTGGAGCGTAACCTTAAATGGACAAACCATAACCTCAACGAATGAAACCATAACCTTTGAGGTTGAAAATGGCGTGTACAGCTACACAATCACTTTACCTGAAGGCTATACCTCGGTTGTGCCCCTTACGGGAACATTCTCCACCGAAGAAAGCACCCCAGACATCCAAATAGAAACCATTCAACAACCATACATCTTTTTCCGCATCCCCATTATAAGAATGATAACTCAGACCAGCCAAACCACAGACACCTCAACTCCAACAGTCACGCCAACCCCGACTGTGACACCAACAATTACGCCAAGCCCAACCACTCAACCAACTGCAACACCACAACAACAAACCCAAACCAACAGCTTTGTCTTGCCCATAGTAGCCGCCATAGTTATAATGGGTATTGTTCTCTTTGGGCTATACAAGCGACGAAAACATTAAACCCTGCCTTTCAAGCGGGGGATTCACCTTTTTATTTTGTTTAGGCATATTAGAGTAAAATCCCTGTTTCATGCAATACGTAAATGGTGATTATAGTGCTGCAGAGTACAAGAGAGATTGGTACTGCGGCTTTGCGGCTGAAAAACACGTCGTAGTAAACTATGAATTCACGCTTCAGTAGGCGCAGAGACATCTGGGCACGTGCAAAAGCCATGTATGAAGCCTTCTCCTTCCCCAGAATCTATTCAGAGTAAGATGTTTATAAGCTTCATTCCTAAACTGAAAACAGTACTATCAACTAGAAGCCACCGAAATAGCAAACCCTACAGCCAATTTTTCGTGTTTTCAAAGACTAAGTTATTTAGGCACCCCAGCCCTTAACCAGAAACAACGCTAAACAGAGAGAAAACATCATGTCTAAACCTAAAGTTGGCGTTTCAATGCTCTACTGCTTAGGCGAACCCTTCAACCGTATGGTTAAGCGCCTTGGCACCATGGTAGCCAAGTACATAGAAATCGTTGACGACGGCACCTACGACCTAAACAAAACCCGCATCACGCAACTCAAAGAAGCTGCCAAAAGCTACGGCTTAACCTACTCCGTCCACGCCCCCTTCGCCGACATAAACATCGGCTCCCCCGCCAAACCCATGCTAGCCGCCGGATTAAAACGCCTCAAACAATCCCTCGCCAACGCCCACGAACTCGACGCCAAAATATGGGTTTTCCACCCTGCCCAATTCACAGGCATCAGCCAGTTCTACCCCGACGGGCTTTTCAAGCAAGGCTGCGAGAGCATAAAAGAACTCTACTCCGTGGCAGAAGAGTACGGCTTGAACATGGCACTGGAGAACCTGCCGGCGAAATACGGTTATTTGATGAGCACCCCAGCGGAGTTTCAGCGGTTCTACAAGGAAACGGGGTTGCCCATCGGCATCACCTTCGACCTTGGACACGCCAACTTGCAGGGGCAGATTCAACCCTTCTTTGACCAGCTAGCCGACAAAATCATGCATATCCACGCCAGCAACAACCACGGTGAACACGACGAACACAACGGCGTCACAGACGGCAACATTAACTACCAAGACATCGTCGCTAACCTCAAACGAATCGGCTACGACAAAACCGTGCTGGTCGAATCTATCCGAGGCGTGCCTGAGAGCATCGCTGAGCTTGGGCGGCTACTCGTTTAGGGGCAACTCGAGTTCCAAGTAGTCTTCTGCTAGGATGCTGTTTGGAAAAACCTTTTTTGCCTGCTCCAAAAGTAGCGTGGCGTCTGGGTAGCGTGCGCTTATGTGGCTGAGTACAAGGCATTTGGCGTTTGCCGCTTTCGCTTGGACTGCTGCTTGACTCGGCGTTGAATGCCCATCAGTGGCTGCTTTCTCTGCGAGTGAATCGTCAAATGTACAGTCATGAATAACTAAATCTGCGTTCTGTGCGAATTCTGCGAAGGCATTGAAGGGTTTAGTGTCGCCTGTGTAAACGATTTTTCTTCCCGGTCTCGGTGGACCCATCACGTCGCTTGGCTTAACCACCACGCCGCTGGCGGACGTGACTTCTTCTCCGCCCTGCAGCTTAGACCACAATTCCCCCGTTGGAACGCCCATAGCCTGAGCTTTTTTGGGGTAAAACTTGCCTGGACGAGGCTTCTCGGTAAAAGCAAAGCAATAGCCCGCTATGGCATGATTGGATTTAACGGCTACTACACGATATTCTTCTTCGGCAAAAAAGAAGCTATCGCCTTCCATTTCGATAATTGTAACGGGGTAGTTTAAGCCAAAGTTGAGTGTTTCTTGGGTGCAAATTAGGAAATCACGGAGTCCCTTGGGACCATAGATTTGAACGGATTCTTTGCGGTCCATCAACGCCATGGTCTGCAGCAGCCCCGGCAAACCCAAAACGTGGTCGCCGTGCAGGTGAGTTATGAAAATCTTCATTTTTCGGTGAAAACTCACTTTCGCCGCCATCATCTGACGCTGCACATTTTCTCCGCAGTCAAACATCAACTGGTCACGGGGGCACTGCACCACCACACAGGGCAAGCTCCGCTTCAAAGTTGGCACGCTGCCGCTTGTGCCCAAGAACACTACTCTGATGCTCATGGCTTGTGCACCTTTTCAAACACCGCGATTTCCCTTGTCAGCGTCTGGTGGACATAGGCAAAGTGGGATTCCACATGCCTAAAGCCTAGTTCGGCGCCGAGGTGGGATATGTTTAATGTTTGGGGCGCGGCTATACAAATCCGTTGCCCCACACCGAGCAACGCATGGGAAGCTGTCAACACGTCCCTGACCAGTTGAATCGTCGTCGACTTAAGCGTGCTCGAAGAGCGCCCATACGGGGGGTCGGTGACGACCGCATCAGCCTTGGAAAGGGGGATTTTGCGGCTGTCCGCTAGCAGTAGCCCTTCGGCGTCTATGTGGAAGTGCTCGAGGTTCTTTTTGGTGCCCAAAATCATGCGCCGTTGCGCGTCCACGCCGACGGCTCGGCAGCCGATGAAGGTGGCTTCGATGAGTGTGGTGCCTGTGCCACAGAAGGGGTCAAGCAATATGGATTCGGCTTTGGCATGAGCCAAATTAACCATGCACCGAGCCATCTTAGACGGCATTGCGGACGGGTGGAAAAACGGTTTCTTGCGTGGCCGCCTCTCCGAAAAAGTTTTGCTGGTTATGTCTGTGAGTTTTAAGCCTAAAACTAGTTTGTTGTCGGTGATTATGCCGATTAGGGTTTTGTCGGGGTTTTTGAGGTTAACTGTGGTGCTTGGGGTTTGCCGTAGGATTTGCCCGCCCAACTTGACCTCGAGTGTCATGGTGTTGATTGCGGCGTCGGCGTAGTTTTTGATGCGGTTGATACGGACTACGAAGCTTTCGCCAGGCTGGATTACCGCTGAGAAATCGATTTTGGCGGCAGCTTCCGAAATTGCTGCGTAAGTGGCGTCGGCGACGAGGAGTTCCCTTGCGCAGACCCGCGTGTAAGCCGAGCGAATCTGCACCGAGCTAACGCACTCCAGTGGTGCATCAAGCCGAAGAACCTGGTCAAGTTCTTCTGAGTTGCTGTAGGGGTAGCCTTCGGATTCCAAAATCGCCAAAACTTCAGCCGCTGGCAGCGTCTGGTTCTCGCCAGAGAGCAAAAAGAAGAGTTTGGGCACTACTTTGCCCCTTTAAGTTCTCGGCTAATCAGCGGTGCCAAGGAGACTTTACTGATGGATCCGGGAACGCTGTCGGTGCCCACAATCTCCTCCACGCCCGCATCGAGGATGCGTTTCTCAGCGTCGCCGATGAGCAAGCCGTGGACACAGCCACAGAACACATGTTTAGCACCGTTTTCGCGGAGAATTTTAGCTGCCCCCACAATAGTGCCGCCTGTGCTAATGATGTCGTCAAGGATAATCACAGTTTGGTCTTTCACGTTTAAGCCCTCAGCGGTCTGCACCGTTTGGCCTGTGTAGCGGTCGCGGGTTTTGTTGAGGTGCCCTGCGTCGCCGCCCAACGCAGCCTGCGCCTGCTGCGCGATGTACATGGCGCCCTTGTCGGGGGAAAGCGCGTATGCGCCTTTGTAGCCTTTTTTGACGAAGTACTCGGCTATGAGGGGGATGGCGCTGGCTGTCCGTGCGGGGAAAGGAAACTGTGCCAAGGAGTGTTCGGAGTGGATGTTCACGGTGAGGAGTTCGTCGATGCCTGCGCCTTTGAGCATGCGCGCAACTGTTTCGACGCTTATGCCTTCGCCTGATAGGAAGGTTTTGTCTTGGCGTGCGTAGGCGAGGTAGGGGACGACTGCGGTGACTTTGGTTGCGCCCGCCCGCTTAGCTGAATCTGCCATGAAAGCCAACTGGAAGAGTCTGCCGTCTTGGGCTGGGGGACACGTGGTTTGGATGATGGCGACCTCTTCTCCTGCTACGTCGCCGTCTAAGCGGACGTAGGATTCGCCGTCTGGGAAAATTTTGGATATGACTGGGACGTTTGGGATGCCGCTTTGTGCTGAAACTGCTTCAGCTAAGGGTTTGGATGCGGGACCAGAGATAATTTTCAAATCTGTTTCCTCTCGCAATTTAGTGATGCA
>JBNIDO010000086.1:0-11242 GCA_050108095.1 Bathyarchaeia archaeon | reverse complement strand
TAATACTAGAACGGGGATGTTTCCTCCACCTTGAGACATAATTTCACCAGATTCTTGTAGACTTAAATTATAAACTGGAATCAACAATTAAAACTTGAAATATAAATTTTTCCCAATGCTACCGCTACTTATCAGCCACTACAACAGTATACAGGTATTCGAAGAAGAGTTAGCTTTGGGTTTCACCCTGTTGTCTTCGAATCTTGTTCAGTGTTGCGGCTGCTATGCGTTCGGCGTCCTCTTCGGATGCCCCTCGCTGTAACTCTGACTCTTTGATGTGTTCGTACTGCCGTTTACGTTTAGGGTCTTCTACGCCTCTTGGAGGCAAACAATCACCGTCCAAAAAAAATGAATAGAACCAAAAGTGTAAACGCGAAAAGGATTCAGCGGTCACAGCTTGGGCATATTCGCCATCTTTTCATTCACGAACTGCCGGGCGATTTCTCGTTCATCATCGTCTGATAGGATATGTTTAGCTTTCTTGAAGAGGTCATTTTCTTCCTCTTTAATGTGCATGTCAATGGCTTCGCTTAAAACTTTGGCTCTAGCGTATTTTGCATCCACATCGTTCGAGTTGTCGATGTCAGTGATTACCTTTTTAGCAACATCATGCTCCTCATACGATTCAAGCGTCAGCGTCCGCGTTTCCGGGTTGTTTTCAAGTCTAGGATACAAAAGCTTCTCTTCACCCGCCATATGTAGCTGCAATACAATCTTGACCTGAGAAAAAATATCGTCCTGATAGCGTTTCCCATCGACCAATTGTTTGAAAAGCCTCTTAACATCTTTATGCTCTATCTTTAAGATGTCATAGATAGTGGCGTTGTCTTGAATTTTCTCCTGTTCTTTTATAATTTCTTCTTGCAGGTATATTCACCTCCGATCACGGGGGGAAGAAAATGGGTTAGTAACAACCAGATTTTACCTTGCCATTTCACGGCAGGATTCAGCACAGCGCCTGCAAACACTGGCGCATTCCTTCATGAAATCCTCGTCAAAGCGGTCGCAGTTATCTGCGCATTCATCGCATATATCAGCACAGATACCGCATGTCTGGGGATAATAGGTGGAGTTTCTAAGCATGAAATCAGCGTTGATGCTGCAGATTTTTGCGCAGTCCAATAGGAGGTTGATATGGTCAGCTTCTGCATGTTTGCCACCCATGCTGAGGCAACGCAGAGTGGTTTCGGTGCAGCTTTGATAGCATTCTAGGGAATCTTTGAGGCATTCACGGACTTCTTCGCTGGTCATGTTTTCGGAGCTTTGGATGCGTTCAAGTTCCTCCATGGTTCCAGACATTCTGCCCGTTAATGGCGACTGCTTTTTTTCTGTCCAGCCTTCATCGATGTCTTCTTGGGTTTGCGTTTCATCGGAGGTTTCCTCCGAGTAGTGGTTTTCATGGATATTGATGTCCCGTGACGTAAATTCCTCTGTAAAATCAGGTTTTCCCGTATAGATAGATAAGTCGCGTTCAAGGGGGTTTGACATTTCTTCACCTTCCTATCAAGCAGGCTATCAGTGAAGTAGAAATTAGCAAGCGTTTTTTTGAAGCCTTTAAGCTATGACTTTTGATAGGTTTTCATGATTAAGTGTAGTCGGCAACCATTTAAAATTATGTGGCTACAATTCTAAGCCTACATCGACTTTTGAACCCTAAGCAAAGATGGGGCTTAGACAATATCTAAGCATTCTATTTACTCTATTTTCTGGGAAGCAATTCGTTTAATTCGAAGCTGGCACCACACAGCACTGTGTCTGCGCCGCCATAGTAAACGATGACTTGGTCATCGATATGCACGTTTCCACAGCTGAAAACCACGTTTGGTACATCGCCGACGCATTCATAGTCCTCGCAGGGTGTTAGAATGGGTTTGTCTGAGCGATAGAGCACTTTCTCGGGGTTACTCTTATCCAGCAATGCCACGCCAAGCGAATAGTTTTTCCTCTCATCAACGCCGTGGTAAATGAATAGGTAGCCTTCGTTGAGTTCGATGGGTGTGCCAGCTGCACCGATTTTGACGCTGTCCCACATTTTGTCTCGCGGTTCCATGATGGATTTGAAGCCATGCCACTTCTTGAGGTCCTCTGAATAGGAAACGCAGATGCTGGGTTCGATTCGGTGGAACATCATGTATTGGCCGTCAACTTTGCCGGGCAAGATAAAGGCGTCTTTGTTGCGTACGTTGGGGAATGGCAGTATGCGTTCTTTCCAGTTCCAGTTGCGGCTCACGAAGTCTTTGAGGTTAATTGAGGTTAACGATATTTGGTAGATTACTGGGAAATCGTGGTTTCGATAAGCCGTGTATGCCATGATGAGTTGGTCGCCTATTGTAGTTAAGCGCGGGTCCTCGCAGCCGCTGTGTTCTGCGTGGTGAACTGGGGTAAAAATTGGGGTGTCAAAACGTTCTTTGATAGTGTAGCCGTCGCTTGAAGTTGCCAAGCCCAATCGGGAAATGTTGTCGTCTCCCATGGCGCGGTATACTATGTGGACCAAACCGCCGCTGTAAACTGCCGCTGCGTTGAAAACAGACCTAGATTCCCAGGAATTCTTCTTTATTGGTTCTAATATGGGGTTATGTGCAAAGCGTTTCATATGCCCCTCTCCCTTCCGTGAAAAACTTTAACACAGGCAAAATATAAATCTGCATGTAACTTATGCTGAAATCGCCCATTGTGACTGCACATATACAATCACATGCGCTTAAACACGGCTTTACCTCTCTATATTGCGTGATTTAGTGTTGGCAAACTATGTTCTAGGCACCCCTACCCAAACAAGGGTTAAAGAAATTGCCTATGTCAGCACCTTTCCACCTAGAAAATGCGGCATAGCCACCTTCACTGCTGATCTAGTTAACTCTATAGGCTTGTACAATCGGCTAAAAGAGCAAAAGGTCATCTCCATAGACGGCCGCCGACTCTTCAAACCTGCATACGAATGCATAGAGCATAAAATCGGACGCGACTTTCTCGAAGATTACCTGTTAACGGCGGATTTTCTCAACCAATCCACCGTTAACGTCGTTAACATCCAACATGAATTCGGCATTTTCGGGGGCGAATCTGGAGAATACATCTGTTCTTTCCTTGACAAACTCAAAATACCCGTCGCCACAACGCTGCACACGGTTCTTCCAAATTTTGAGGGCAAACAAAAAGAAGTATTCGGTAGAATAATTGATAAAAGCGCGGCTGTAGTGGTTTTGAATAGAATTACCCAATCCTTAGTAGAGCATTATGGGGTGCCAACGCAAAAAGTCAGGTTGATTCCTCATGGCTGCCCAGATTTGCCTCTACTGCCCACCTCAAAAGTTAAGCCGAGCTTGGGCTTAAAAGACAGGGTTGTGCTCTCAACGTTTGGGTTGTTGAGCCGCGGCAAAGGTATTGAGCATGTCATTGAGGCTTTGCCTGAAATAGTTAAACATGACCCCCGAGTCGTCTATTACGTGCTAGGTGTAACGCATCCTGAGGTAAAGAAGGTCGAGGGAGAGTCCTACCGTAACACGCTACATAGGATGACTAAAAACCTTGGGTTGCGGGGACACGTACGGTTCTTAAACCGTTTCCTCTCTAAACCTGAACTGTACAGGTATTTGTTGGCAACAGACGTGTACATTACGCCTTACCATTCCCCAAACCAGGTAAGCAGCGGTACCCTATCCTACGCGTTGGCAGCGGGTAAAGCAGTGGTTTCCACACCATACTTGCATGCACAAGAAGCATTGGGTGAGGGACGCGGCGTATTCTGTGAATTCCACGATTCCAAATCTATCGCCCAGCGGGTAACGGAGATCATCGAAAACCCCACGTTGAGAGCTTCGCTTGGAGAGAAAGCATACCGCTACAGCCGACAATTCACTTGGTCCTCAGTTGCAAAGAAATACCTCAACCTCTTCGACGAATTAGCAGGGCAATGCGTGGTGGAGGAATTGCCATCAAGCTGCCTCCAATAAAAATGGACCACTTAGAAGCCCTAACCGATGATACAGGCGTCTTGCAACACGCAAAATTCTGCATCCCCAAACGCAGCGAAGGCTATACAACCGACGACAACGCACGCGCCTTGGTCGTCGCCGCCAAATACCACCGCCTAAAAAAAGACCCCAAAATGAAGCAGCTCGCACAGGTTTATTTGGCGTTTCTCAACCACATGCAGAAGCCCGACGGCAACTTCCACAACTACTTAAGTTACGAGCGCACCTTCCTCGATGTCGACGGTTCAGAGGATAGTGCAGGACGCACACTTTGGGGCTGCGGCACAGCCATAAACTCGGGTCTCCCAGAGGATATGCGTTTGGTTGCCAAAGACATTTTTGACCGGGGGCTACCTTGGGTTTGGAAATCCATCTCACTTCGGTTTTACTCCTCCACCCTCATCGGTTTACATGAGTATTACCGAGCTATCCCCGATGAAAACCTAAAAAAGACCGCTGAAAAACTCGGCAGCCACCTCGTCCACTGCTACCGAGACCAAGCCAAAGATGATTGGCGGTGGTTTGAACCCCACTTAACCTACGACAACGCACGTTTAACACAGGCATTGTTTGCGGCGTATTTGATGGTTAGGGAAAAAGAGTTTTTGGATGTGGCGGTTGAGTCGATGAGTTTTTTGTTGAAAACGCAGTTGGTGGACGGCGTGTATGTGCCCATAGGCAACGACGGTTGGTACAAGCGTGGCGGCAACAGACCCCTCTATGACCAGCAACCCCTTGAAGCCACTGCAATGGTGGCTGCCGCCGTGGATGGGTATTTCGCCACTAAAAACCGGCGTTACCTCGACGTGGCATATTTGGCGTTTGGGTGGTTTTTAGGTAGAAACAGCCGCAAAATGTCCTTGTATAACTTTGAAACGCACGGGTGCTGTGACGGCTTATGTGCAGAGCGCGTAAACCGCAATCAAGGGGCGGAGTCCTCCATTTCCTATTTGCTTGCGAGGCTAAAGCTTGAAGAGGTCAAGCGGGGGTTGTGGCAGAAGAGGATTTAAGCCGCCGTCAACTGCTTGATTATACAGGATAACTGGTTTTTGGGTGATTTGATTGTGTGAACCCATGCTTAAAGTAAAAGACATCATGTGTAAGACTGTTATCACTGCAAAAGAGGACATATCAATCCAAGACGCGGTTCAACTGCTAAACGAGAGGCATGTGGGGTCAATTGTGATTGTGGATGACGAACAGAGGTGCACGGGAATTTTCACTGAACGCGACGCCATCCGCCTCATGGCAAACAAGTATTCAACAGCTGAATCCGTAGGCAAAGTCATGAGTCGACATGTTGTTACAGCTTCGTTGGAGGCTTCGTTTGATGAAGCTAAACGCCTGATGGTTTCCCATGACATTAGGCATTTGCCAGTCACCGACGAAACAGGCAAAGTCATAGGGCTATTCTCTCTCAGAGCATTCTTCGACGAGGTTCTCGGAATCAAGACGCCCCTTTTAGAGGCGGAATAGACAACCTTGATGGAACGTTACTTAGGTAACCCTATCCTGCGGCCAATTGAGGCTCATGCTTGGGAGTCAAGAGAAGTCTTCAACCCTGCCGCCATCTACCTTGACGGCAAAGTGCATTTGCTCTACAGGGCAATGGGAAACGACAAGGTTTCAAGAATCGGCTATGCCGCTTCAGCAGATGGCTTCCACGTTGACGAGCGCTTACCGATTCCAATTTACGTGCCCAAAGCTAAAAGCGAAAAAGACGGTTGTGAAGACCCACGGATAATACAGCTTGACG
Organism: Bathyarchaeia archaeon; assembly: GCA_050108095.1. Lineage (GTDB taxonomy): Archaea > Thermoproteota > Bathyarchaeia > Bathyarchaeales > Bathycorpusculaceae > Bathycorpusculum. The sequence continues at coordinate 5,512 of JBNIDO010000086.1, read as the reverse complement.
ACCAACTCATCATGACATACACAGCGCTAAGAGAATACAGCTACCTCCAAGTTTACCAGATCGCTTTAACCACTATACGAAAAGACGATTTTCTGCAGCGTAAATGGAACTGGACGCCTAGAAAACTCCCGTTTCCAGGCATACGCAACAAGGACGCGGTGTTCTTTCCACAAAAAATTGGCGGGAGATACGTAATGTTACACCGAATCGACCCTGACTTGTGCATTGCTTTTTCGGAGGATTTGGAGCATTGGTGTGATATCATGTCGGTGATGAAGCCTAGGGCTCGTGGGTGGGATAACTGGAAAATCGGAGTAGCTGGCACACCGATACGATTCAACGATTACTGGCTTGTAGTTTACCATGGCGTGAGTGTTGACCGACTGTACTCGTTGGGGGTGGTGCTGCTTGATGCTAAAAACCCTGAACGCGTGCTATACCGCTCGAGGAGACCCATTTTGACGCCGAAACAGCCGTATGAACGCTTCGGCAAAGTGCCCAACGTCGTGTTCAGCTGTGGCAACGTGATTATCGGTGATGAACTTTTTGTGTATTACGGCGCCGCTGACAGCGTAACCTGTGTTGCCTACACCAAAATAGAGAGCCTGCTTGCCTCGCTACGCAAAAGCTAATCGGCTTTGACAATGTGGTAGCCTGAGGCTTTCCGCAGCCGATTCATCACAGCCAACCCTAACCCCTCCGAGGACACCCCTTCAGCTATGATGACATCTGCACCTTGGGCGTCTACTTCCCGAAGTAGGCGAAACAGATTCTTGGCAACTGTGGATAGGTTGACTCGGCTGCCCATGGATTTGACCACGTCCGCTTTGTAGGCTGATTGGGTTTGGTCGGTGGCTAAAACACCTACTTTAGAGCCCCCAGCCCTGTAAGATTCAGCCAACTCTCTAATCTTCCTTACAACAGAGTCCAAGCTGCCCTCAACAAGAATGACTTCTGCGTTGGGCGCATAATGCTTATGCTTCATGCCAGGCGAACGGACTTTTTCGGGCGTCAATTCATGCATCGCCAAAACAAACGGGTGCAGTTGCAGGTTGGTTAGCACCTTTTTTAGTGCTTCAAACGGGGTGCCGCCGGGCCGAAGGAGCATCGGGGGGTCATTGCTTAGGTCGACGACGGTGGATTCTACGCCGATGTTGGCGGCTCCTCCGTCGATTATGGCGTCTATGCGTCCGTTGAGGTCCTCGTAGACATGTTCTGCGGTGGTTGGGCTGGGTTTGCCTGAGAGGTTGGCGCTTGGAGCCGCGATGGGGCAGCGGCTTTGGCGAATCAGCGCGAGGGCAACTTTGTGTTGGGGCATGCGGATGGCTACGGTGTCGAGCCCCGCAACGGATTCGTCGGGTACATTGCTTGAGTGCTTAAAGACCAATGTTAAGGGGCCGGGCCAGAACTGCTTCATAAGCAACTCCGCTTGCTTTGGCGCCTCCGCCACTAAAGGGTAAACCTCAGAAACAGCGGCCACATGCACGATGGGCGGGTTATCCAGCGGGCGATTCTTAGCTGCAAACAACCGTAGAACCGCTTCCGCGTTAAGCGCGTCTGCGCCGAGACCATAAACGGTTTCGGTGGGAAATGCAACCAAGCCGCCTCTTCGGATGATTTGGGCTGCCTGCTCAATTTTTGCCTGCTCAGGCTTGTCTGGGTCGACTTTTAGCATTAGCGTGTTCATTTCGGTTGCCTTTTCTGTTTGAGCACTACTGATGTTTCAATTTGGCGTTCTGGGATATTCCAGTAAGTTTTGAGTTGCTTATTTGTTTCTTTCCTGCAGAGGAGTTTGAACCCGTTTTTCTGGTAGAAGCGGATGGCCCACGACGCTGCTTCCCAAGTGCCCACCAAAACCAAGTCTGTCTCTACTAAACTTAAAAGATGCTTGAGGAGTTTTTCGCCTAAGCCCTGCCGCTGGCAACTCGTAAGCGTGTAGGCATGGCGGACGAGGGTGATGTCGCCGACCCGTTGAATCCCCATGACCACCACCACTTTGCCGTTTTGGATGTAACCGTAAAATTGCACGCCAGAGTTGATTTCTTGTCGGAGTTCTTCTTTGGGCATGTAGGGTTCCCTCCAGCAATCTGCGGGAATTTTGCCTTTGTAGGCGACTGCGGCGTCGTTAACTATGGCGTAGATGGTTTGGAAGTCTGTTTCGCTGAGTTGGCGTATCATAGGGCTCAGATGGCTTCGGGTTCTTTTTTGCTGTCTTTTTTTAGCACTTTGTCGATTAGGTGCATGAAGAATTCTTGTGCTTGAATCTCGTTAACTTGGTCAAGGTAGACGGATACGACGGCGATTTTGCCTTTTTTTGCTGCCACGTACTCGGCGAACATGCGGGCGGAGATAACGTGTTTATCGCCCAACAGTACGGATGAGGTGATGGAGCCGAGCATGTCGTGGGGTTTTGGAACAGCAATCGCCATAGTGCCCAATTTGTCCTCTTTTTCGCTAAGCATTAGCATGATGCTGTTTTTGGCTTCCACGTAAACGACTAAGAAGCGGTGTTCCTGCTGCTCGATTTCCTCTTTTATGACGTTGGCACGGTCAAAATCCCTGTGTTCCAATTAACGCTCCCTCTGCGTTTGGTTATGTTTTGATGGCTTAAAAAGACTTCACACATAAACAACGCAGTTTCCAACCCCTTGAACAGCCAAAACAGAATATGTTGCTCTATACTGGAAACTGGTGATTTGGGTGTGTTTATGGCAAAACCTTAAGGGGTATCGCTACAAACCAATCTACTGCGGGCTTTAACCATGAGCAGCAATAGGCGCGTGAAGGTTTTGGTTGTCATTATCTTGGTAGCCGTTATTGCTGTTTCAGCGTTTGCTACTCAGCAGGTCTTCCTAATCGGCAGCCAAGAAAGCCTCCCCATCCCATACGTGGGCATTGCATTCTGCGGAAACACCACAGCCCAAGCCTTTGAACAGATTGACCGAGCCAAAAACTACACCAACCTCTTCATTTTGGATTCGGGCAGAAACCCCATCAGCCGCAACGAGTCTGCAGTGTACCAAATCTGCGATTACGCCGTTGACAACGACTTAAGCGTCATACTTAACCTAGGCATATACGACGTGATTGAGGCTAACGAGTCCACGTGGTTTTGGTACCGCTCTATGCCGGAGATGGAGCAGAATTTTACTGAACGCTGGGGCGACAAGTTCTTAGGCGTATACTACAACGATGAACCCGGCGGCATACAGTTAGACGGCAACTGGTCGGAGTGGTACAGAGAGTTCGGGGCGCACCTAAGCCAAATCCACAACCCCGCATTCCAAGACCTCTACCAATTGTACCTAAAAATGAACGCCTACCTCGAAAACGGCACCAAACCCGCTGACTACGACTTGGAAACCAGATTCTTCGTAGACCGTGTAGTCGCTGAGGACCCTGGTTTGATGGCGCTTAAAGCTGCCGGAATCCAGACGTTCACCTCTGACTACGCGCTTTACTGGTTTGACTATCTGGGCACCTACGATGTCATGTTCACTGAGCTTGGCTGGAACGCCAGTGTCTCGCAGCAGATTGCACTGGTGAAGGGCGCAGCTAGACTGATGGATAAAGAGTGGGGCGCAATAATCACTTGGAAATACGACGACGTACCCTTCTTAGACAGTGGAGAAGAAATCTACCAGCAAATGCTGACGGCTTATCAGGCAGGCGCCAAATACATCACCATCTTCAACTACGCAGCGATTAACGGTCAAAGCGCCGCAGCCATGCAAGACACCCACTACTTGGAGCTGGAGCGGTTCTGGAATGATATTCACACGGAAAAGTTTTCGGATTTAAGCCAGCCTGAGGCGGTGCTAGTTTTGCCGCACAACTACGGCTGGGGCATGCGCAATCCAACCGACACCATCTGGGGTTTCTGGCCACCAGACGACAAGTCAGTGCAGGTGGGAACCGTCATGAGTCAACTGCTCGCCAAATACGGCGCCAGCCTAGACATAGTCTACGAGGACTCAACATATCCAATAAGTAAAGTGGACTACCAGCACGTGTACTACTGGAACAGCACAGCCGTCTAAATTGAATGGTTGCTGTTTGCTCATTTTCCTTTGGTTGATCTGAGTCGCTGGAAGAAAAGGTAGCATAAGTAGGCTAAAATAAGAACAATTGATGCCACAAAACCGATGAGAGACATTGCAGACAATAATTGGAGTATCTGAGGGGGTTCTATAGCAATAAGAATGGGAAGAGCATCAGGTTGATAACTCCGAAGGATTGAATCAGTTATAATTGTAGACATCAGAAAAAGCAGCATTATCTTTAATAGTAACGCCAATCGCTTCCAAGCTCTCAACTTGATTGGTCTCCTGTCGCCTACAGCAATTGTTCAACTGTCCAGCAATATATGCTTGCTCCTAACCGATAACCAATGCGGACTACAGCCACGTGTACTATTGGAACTCGACAAAGGTTTAGAGCGCTTCCGTTGCAAAAATTTATATTTAAAAAAGTTAGACGAAAGCTCAGACGATAGGCTTGATAAAAAATCTCGCGATCCCGGTCACGCCTTTACTTATGCTCTTAACGTTAGGGGTGTTAACAAGCGTTTATGCCTCAAACGAATTGAATTTAAGCCCTTCTGATGATACCTATGTAACTTCAAGAGACCCAGCGGCAAATTTCGGTGGAACCTATGCTTTTGAAATCTCTAACAACACAAGCGTGTCTACGACTTGGGAGATAGTCGTTTGGTTAAAATTTAACTTGTCAACGGTTCCTAAAGATGCCTCAATAGTTAATGCGTCACTTCAACTTTACACTTACACTGTTAGCCAAACAACCAACATTCAAGCCTACTATTGCCCTAACAACTCATGGAGCGAGTGGAATCTAACCTATTCGAACTCACCAAACTATGACACTACACCCATAGATTTTGAGACTGTAGCTATCCCTTCCCAAACGTATAATTGGAATGTAACACAAGCAGTTGAAAATGCCATGCATAATAACGCCGACGCAGTGACGATAGTCCTAGGGCAGCAGGATCAGTCCACGAAAATCTCTTACGTTGCCTTCAATTCCAGAGACAACCTCTTTTCAAACAGTGATTACTCCCCCAGACTCATCATTGAATATAATAGCTCTCCCTCGCCGACTATTGCACCTACACCCACGCCGACCATGCCAGGTTTTACGGCTATCTTAACTGCTACTGTAATCGTGATAGCGGTTATTTTAGTATCAGTTGTTTTTCGGATGAGAAGAAAAAACCCGCTGAGTAGTAGCAGCTAGATATTAATTACAGAAACAACTAATCTGTCCACTGCTTGTGGTTTGCTCCACAACCAGCCTGCAACACGAAATAGGTTCTGAACCTAAAAAGCAACCGTTCACAAACTCTGCTGGTTGTTGTTGTGTATAGCGGGTTTTCGGCAACAACAACTATAGAAAAAAAGTGTTGGAAACCCTTAATTAATAGCTTCTCTCTTTTTGGGGTACGGAAGGAATAAACTTTGAGTGATGAACTATCCAGATTACCGCCTAACGT
>JBNIDO010000085.1:0-11262 GCA_050108095.1 Bathyarchaeia archaeon | reverse complement strand
CGCCGTTTCCCACACCGATTTTGTCTGGAGTGACGTTGAAGGTTACGTTTGAAGAGGCAACGGTGTAGGAGGAGACATCGTTTGTTCCAACTATGGTCATAGCGTTAGAGAAGGATTCCACGCGGTTGTAGAGTTGGCCGCCGGTGTCGTTTATGTCGTAAACCGTGAGGTTGTAAACGATGTTTGGAGGTAGAGATGCGGCTAACGCGGCTTGGAGTCCGCCCCAAACTGTGGCGTTGTCGGTTTCGAATGCGGCTTGGCTTAAACCGTAGTTAGAGTCAAGCATCTGCAAAGTAGTAAAGGAGAGGCGCCTAAGGTTTATCGGGGCAACTTCTCTTGGCGAAGGTAAAACTGTGAAGTATGAGACCGCTATGAAGGCGCCTGCGAGTATGATTATTACAAAGATGACTTCTATTGTGCGAATCATTAGCTAATCCCCGCGTGTCCCCCGAAAGTCCAGAGGTCAAGTTTAGCCTGGTAGGCGATTCCTCCGATGGTGATTTGGCGGAGGTCTGTTGTTACCCAATCCTGACCCACTGCGTTGCCACCGAAGGATATTGGAAAACCTAGTGAACCCAATCCCCAAGGCGCCAACACGATGCCGTATTGGCCTACGTTGGTTTTGTAGGCGATGATAAGTATGCCTGCATTGTTGGGAACGGCTACTTTGGTGTAGTCTTGAGTGCTGCCCGGACCATAGTCGATTGTGCCCTCAGCATTGTTTAGAATTACTTGGCGCAACGTGTACTCTTCGGTTACGATGGCGAAGGTCGCGTTGTAACTTAGTTGCGTGTAGATGGGGTTTTGTGGTGGAGGACCGACGGAATCGCTGTGGGCTAGGCGCATGGTTTGGTTTTCGAAGCTATCGATCAGCGGCACAACGGTCTTAGCAGCTGATGAGTCTACATGCACGTAGTACCCGACGCCTTTGAGTCCATAGAGATGCACATAGACGACAAGTGCATAGGAGCGGGTTTCGCCGTTAACTCCTGGAAAAGAAATTGTCTGCAAGTTTCCCGCTCCATCGGTAGCTGCGTTACCACTTATTATCGTGTAGGATGGGTAGGGATTTGAGTCTTGGTTAACTACAATTAGGTTGTAGGTAGCTTCTGCGTTGGCTAAGGAGAGCCCTGTTCCCGACGCGTAAACGCTAAATTGCAAGGGTGAACCAGTAGACGTTTTGGTTACGGCAACTTCTATGGTCGGCGTTAGGGAAAGTTGGAAGCCGTAAGTGCCGTTTATGCCCAGAAGCTTTGACGCCGCCGAGTAGTTGACGGTTTGGGCGGGGGAAGTTAGCAGGTAGGCACCGTACCCAGCGGTTATATTGCTATAGTTTAATCCTGCCCGCGGATAATAAACGGACGGCAACGTGGTTGAAGTTAATCGCATAGTGGAAAACGAGCTAAGTTTATACTGGCTGAACTCAACATCCTGCAAGCCAAGCGCTGCGGGTGCAGTGTCGAGTGATGACCAGTTCTGAGGTAATCCCGGATTTAGCAATATGGTGTCGAGGAGGTCGCTGGTTTTTGTTGACATCGCCGTATGCTGCTGATAGGACAAGGCGGTTTGGATGGATTGGCTGAAGAATCCGATGAAAATCACTAATGCGGCGATAAAGATTACCAGTGAAAGCATGTGGTCCAGCCCAGCACTTGCCACTTAGGCACCTCCGAAGGTTAAAACGATGTCGCCGGCGGTTTTTTCGGCTGTTAACCCAAGGTTATCATCTATGCTGCTAAATGTCAAGTTGTTCTCCCAGTCAACGTTGCCGCCTAAGGTGACAAGCGTGGAGCAAACGCCTTTGACAGAGATAAAACGCAAGGTGACATTCATGATTTCGTAGGATGAATCCACCTGTGTGACATGGCTCAACGTTGCTGTGTAGGCATAGTTATCGATCGTTTGGGGAACGTCAAGGTTTACTTTGACGGTTCCATTTACAATTGAAGCGTGGTTTATGGTGTAGTATAACTGCTGGACCGTGCTTGCCAAGTGTCCTGCGGTTTCCTGCAACTCGAGAGCCCTGTGTGTGTCATTCCAGTTTTCCATGATTACGGAGGCGACAAAAGGGAAGAGGAAAATCTGCAAAATCAACACAGGAATCATAATCATGTATTCAATAGTTATCTGCGTCATACCATGTCCTCCTATGTGGCTCCTATAGACACCTGCACTTTCCCAACATAGAACTCCGCAATCGAGTTGGGGCTTAACTTGGGCGTAGATGTACTGTTGAGTGTGATTGTGGTGCTTTTGAAGTTGAAAAACGAGCTGTCAAAACCTGAGGCGGCTCTGGGAAAACCGACTGTTATGGCAACTTGGTCTACGCCGCTGCGAGAAAGTTTAGTGATGCCTTCGCCAGTCAGGGTTAATGATTGAGTCAGATATGGGCTGGTGCCGTTTTGCAGACTAGGCAAGTAAAACTTGAAGTAACTTGAATTCTGGGTACCTACAATCGTCGAAGTCAAAACTCTCATGGTAGGTGTGAGAACCACACGTAAGTAGCCTCCGTCCGTCATGGATAGTTTTTCTTCACAGAACACTTGGCCCACAGGCGCTGATGCGTCAGAGAGCAAAAACGAATTGTTGGCAGTTAATGGGACACGTTCAAAGTAGCCATTGCCCCTCTGATAAACGTCAATAGGCATGTTGTAGAGGACTACGCCCGTGGAGCAATCCAACGGTAGAGTTTCCCAGCCGGCGCTTGTGTGCACGCTAAAGGTGTAGGTGAGGGTTAAATCCTGAAATTTGATGTTTCCAAAGTGATTGGAGAATGTGACGGTTTGGGTGCGGCCTATAGTCCAAGCGATATCGTCCATCTGCTTTGCCGTGGTCTGCATGAAACTCTTACTGCTGCTGAATTCGTTTTCTGCCAGCTTCTGATTCATTATGTTGCTGGCGTAAGTCATTGCAACAAGGATTAAGACTATACCTGCGGCTGTAAGTATCACTGTGGAAATAGCTGGGCTAATTGCACGCTTGTCACTACGAAAGACAGGGAGTTTAATTTTTTTTATGTTTAATCCTCCTATGTCAGTTGAACGAATTGTGGAATCAGTTTTGCCGCAATCACTGCGATTAATACGAGGATAGCTGCGTGTTTGAGTCCGGAAGCGATTGAATCGTCGCTTATTTTGCCTGCAACGATGCCGATGAGGTAGCTGTGGAAAATCACTGAGGAGATGAATATGGTTGACATCAGGGAGTTATCCTGTGTCGGCGATGTTACGCCCGGAACTGTTATCCCGGTTGTTAAGCCCATCATCATAACAGTTGTTGCTACTAGTAGAATCGAAGCCAAATACGGCATCATAACGTATGGGCGAACGCTCATTTTCTTCTCTTTTTCAACTTCCTGAGTCATGTTGTTAAAGCGAGCCAGTGAATCAATCATGGATATTGTGCCGCCGCCTACGTCGATTGTTTCCACTAGTAGGAACATAACGATCTGCACCATCCAACTGCGGGTTCGATGCAGAAAATCAGTCATCACTTTTTTGATGGGTATACCCCAAGTTATGTCACTGCTGATCTTACGCAGTTCCTTACTAAACGCGCCGTAGTCACGTTTGGAGAGGCTTTCGATGCATTTTTCAGGCGATAAACCTGTCTTGCGGACCTCTGTAAGGTCTCGCAGAAAGTTTGCGACACCTTGCTCCATGCTTTGTTGAACTCTAGATAGCCTCATGTGAAGGATGGCGGCTGGAGCAGCTGATATGAAGAGTGAAACGGCTATGGCGATGGGTAAATCTACGCCTATAGCTTGCAGTTGAGTGAAAACCGGTAGCTGGGTTGCACCCATAAAGTTAGTGAGCAATAGGAACACTACGACCGCGAAGACGCAGGATATAGCGTATAGTTTGTAGGGACGCATGTCTGTGTTCGGGGTCTTGGATTGCATGGTGTGCGCTAAATAGATGAACATAATTGAGAGCATGGGCGTGAAGATGAAGGTGTACATTAACATGCCTGAGAAAGACGAGAGGTCTGCGTTGGCCGCTGACGCAGCGGTGCCTGTCTGGACGTTGTTGACGGCGAATAAGATATAGAAGCAAAGCGACATCATAACCTCCACAATGATGAAGGTCTCCAGCAGCATACCTAACCGATCAGCCGCCGCCTTCACACGCAGCCCCCGGGCTTTGAAAATGTCTTCTGCTTTGCGCTCAAGAAAATGACCGATGTCTCCACCGATGATGACCGTGGATGCGTAGCCACCTAAGAAATCTTTGAAGAGGTCCAAAGGTGTCTTCTTTGCGGCAACCTCAAGGGAAGTTAAGGGGTCAACGCCGAAGATTTCTACGTCTTTAACGATGTCCCGTGCCTCTTTACTCATGGCGGGCATTAGGTTGACTTCGGTTAAGCGTTTGAAGCTGCTGTATGGCGCGATGCCTCCTGAGGACATGACACTGATGTAGGCTGCGGCAAACGGTAACTCCCGCTCCAGCCCCGTAGACCGGTCGCTTGCGTTGTTCAGGGGTATAACGACGAAACCGGCTACGACGAAAAGAGGCAGGAAAGCCAGTACAAGTAACGGCAGGACGCCAAAGGTTAACGCTGCATATGCTGCGATAACCGAAACTGGAATGGTCAGTACTGCTGTAAAGAGCATCAGGGAAATGTATGTTTCAGGATAAATCTTCACCCTGCCCCTTTCTAGTGAAGCTTTGGTGGAAGGGAAAACTTTGGTGAGTATATACGGTGCCATTCTTCCGAAGAGACGGAATGAGAGGGCTTCAAACTTACTTAGTAGCGGCAACTGTTTCAGCCTCCACTGCAGCCTGTATTTCTACGTGGGATTCTTTGATTTTCTGCAGGATTTCTTGGGGTCTTGCATAATATTCGGCGATTATAGTGGCGACTTCTCTGTAGCTGCGTATGTTGCTCTTTCGCATCCAGCGTAGCACGTCGCTTCGCCGTTTCATCTCGGATAGAAGCTGTTTTCGAGTTAAGCCGAGGCGTTCAGAAATGTTGGTTAACAGGAAACTGGAGTCTAAATCGATTTCTTGCTGATCTTTTACTGGGTCCCATTTGAAGGGGTTAACGTATTTCTCGTAGTCTACGATTTCATTAACGGAGAGTACACGTCGGAAAGCTCTTTTCTGTCCGTTCTTCACTAAGTGCACACGTTGAACGGACATGACTATGTTCATGAGTGGAATGTAGGCAGGTGAGATGTCCATGGGTTTTTGGGTTAAACGTTTAACCGCTGACTGCACGTTTTCAGCGTGCATCGTACACATGCCACCGTGACCTGTTGCCAAAGCTTGGAAGAGGACATAGGCTTCTTGACCTCGGACTTCGCCTACAATCATGAGGTCTGGTCTGTGCCGCATACAAGTTTTAACCAAGTCGAAGAGGGCAACTTCACCGATGCTGCTGCCGCCCAACCCGTAACTTTGGCGTGCGATAAGTGAAACCCAGTTTTCATGGGACAGGTTAAGTTCAGCTGTTTCTTCGATGGTCATGATTTTGCTACCTGGTTTAATGAGGCAACCCAACGCATTGAGTGCAGTGGTTTTGCCTGCCGCTGTACCGCCCAACACCATGACGGAGGCGCGGTTTTCAAGGCATATCCAGAGGTAAGCCGCCATCTCCTCTGTAAAAGTGCCGATATTGATTAAGTCAATTATAGAGTAAGGGTCGTCTCGGAACTTTCTGATTGTAAATGCGGTGCCAAACGGCGTGATTTCCCGGCGGTAGGCGACGGCGAGTCGGTGTTTTCCAGGCAGCGAAGCGTCGACGATTGGGAAGGCGCTACTGACGTGTTTGCCCGCCATGTGCACTAGTTTAACAACCAAGTTATCAAGGTCCTCGTCAGACTCAAACTGCAGGTTAGTTTCGATGCTCTCAAACGTGCGATGCCAAATGTAGACGGGTTTGTTGACTCCGTCACAGGAAATGTCTTCTATGTTGGGGTCATGCATTAGTGGATCAATTTTGCCGAATCCGACCAAGTCGCGTTCAGCGTGATAGAGAATCTTGTACCAGGAAACGTCAGGCAACCAGCCTAAGCTGATGCGGTATTTGTCCACGATTTTTCGGGCTTCATTAGCAAAGAATTTTCGCGGATCATCCAATTCCTCTTTGGGTGATTGGATTTCGGCGAGGAGAATTTCGAGGATGCGGTTGTAGATGCCGCGTTCGAGGGGGTCAAGTTGGAGCTCGTCTAGGATGTATTTGTGTTCGCCTGTTTTTGGGTCTTGGACGATGGCAACTTGGCTGAAAGGTTCAAAGAGCGGGTATTTCTCCACAACCTTGACATCTTTAGGAAGGGCTCTAGCGGAGTTTGCTAGAGAAAGTGTTTCTTCTTGAGCTGCCTCTTTTTTGCCGCCGAGCGAGAGGCTTGGAAACTTGAGGTTTTTGAATTTTTCTTTGATGCTTGCGGTTGAGGCAGTTAGGCGTGGTTTTATGGTTGCGATTTTTTGTTTTTGGGCTGCAAAACGTTGTTTTAGGTTGTCGCTGGTGTGGTGTAGGTTTTGGTTCGTTTTTGTGATTGCCTGAGTGATTTTTTGTTTCAGGCTTGTTTTTTGTTGTGATTGGGACATTATATTGTTGTTGGGCGTGAAAACCTATTAAGTATTATGTCTCACTAAATATTATTGTAAATATGTTCTACAAACAAACATCAAATCAAAATTTTGGATGAAAGGACCAAAAGCACTTGGTGCATACATTCACACCCACATCCCGCCCGCATCTGCATGGAGTATGTTGGGCGTGTGGAGAAATTTGCAATCGCCACACCGAAACAGGAAAAGAAAAACAAAGCAACCCAAAACAGAACAGCCTTCAATTGCATTCTTGTGGTGCCCTGTAAAATGCCACACCACACAAAGAGAAAAGTCTGCCCATAATAGGCGAAAAAATTATTCCAAGATAATTCTTGCGTCGACTGTTTTTGCGCCCTTTGGGTATGCCATGACTGGGTTGAGGTCCAGTTCTTTTATTTCTGGGTGTTCCATGACGAGTTTGGAGACGTTTAGCAGGATTGTTTGGAGGGCTTCTATGTCGGCGGGTTTCGTGCCGCGGTAGCCGTTTAGCAGCGGATAAGCCTTGAGGTGGGTGATCATTTCTTTTGCGTCGTCAACTGTTAGGGGTGCGACTCGGAAGTTGACGTCTTTTAGGAGTTCGACGAATATGCCGCCGAGTCCAAACATGATGGTTTGGCCGAACTGGGGATCCTTGACTGCGCCAATTATGACCTCTGTGCCCTGTGGCGCCATCTCTTGGACGAGGACGCCGACGATTTTCGCGTCTGGCTTGTACTTGTTGGCGTTGTCGATTATTGTGTTGTAGGCTGCTTCGACTTCGGCGGCGGTTTTGAGGTTGACTTTTACTCCGCCAGCGTCGGATTTGTGGATGATGTCAGGCGAAACGATTTTGAGTACGATGGGGTAGCCGATTTCTTCTGCCTGTGCAGCTGCTGCCGTCCCGCTGGTCGCTACACTGAACTTATTCACCGCTATGCCGTATTCGGCGCAGATGGCTTTAGCCTCTGGTTCCAATAGTGCGCGTCTACCTTCACTTTTAGCTTGATTGATGATATTTGCAGTTTGGTTCATGGTCAACTCCACTGTTAAAGTAATGCTTGAGGAAGTGATTAGCGGAAGTTTAAATATCGTTTGGTAGACACAGCAAAAACCTCATTAAAAAACTATCTAGGCGTGCTATGCTCATTGTCCTCTGGGTAGCTGCGCGGACACCTTGCCCCTCTTTATCGCATTCAAAACCGAATCCACATCCAGTGACGCCTCAATCTGGTTGCACACGCTAAAAAGCTCCGAAACTTGGTGCGCATCGCTGCCTGCGGTTCCGGGCAGCCCCAACTCTTTAGCAAATTCTTTTGCCGCTGCATTAGCTTCTTTGCTTGAACCGCCGTTTAACACTTCGATCGCGTCCACTTTGACGCCCCGAGCGTGTTCGCCCATGCCGTAGGTGCGGAACGGGTGTGCTACAATCGAGACCCCATCGATTGACCGGGCATAGTCTGCCACTGATTGGGGAGTCCAGGGTTTGGGCGGCAACTCGTAAGCGCCTAACACAATCATGTCGCCATGGGTTGTGCTGATTTCTACGCCGGGGATGATTAAGATGTCGGGGTAGGCTTTGGCTAATTCCTCTGTGGCTTTGCAGCCTCTTACGCTGTCGTGGTCGGTGACGGCAGCGGCTTTGATGTAGCTGTGGGCAACGAGCATGTCAACGAGGGTTTTGGGTTGGACCAGTGAGTCGGGTGAGTAGACAGTGTGGATGTGGAGGTCGGCAAAGAGAGGCTGCGTCTTGGGGGTCATGGGTGGGGTTATGGGTTGCGGGGGTAAAAAAGGTTCTTGCAACTGCCAGGCGGCTGCCCCTTTGCCGTTGTTTGGGTGGGAAGTTGAATAATTGATGATTTTACTGGTTGTTTTTTATTGTGTTATTGTTGTTTTTTTCTGTTTCTGTTTTCAGTTTGTACACCGCTTTTTCGAGTCCGTCGCTGCGGTTTTGAAAGGTGAAGTCGTCGACTTTTTTGTCTATCCAATCAACGAGACCTTCATCGAGTGAAATGGATATTTTGGTTTTCTTGGAGCGCATGTTGTACATATCTACAGATTTTGAATTATAAGGCTTAATCCCACCTGAGACTATTGTTAAAGCTTATATATTTCAAAGTGTGAAAAAAACGTACATTATCCTACTTTCATACGAGAGGCGAAAGGACAACATGTTAGAACAAGAAGAGGAAAGCAACTTCCAACCAGTAAAAATAGACCTAAAAGAATACGCCCTAGCCCTAGAACACATCGAAAACCTCTACGAACGCCTAAGCTGCCAAAAAAAGCTAGGCGAACAATGCAAAAATTGCGCTCTCATGGCAGCGGTAATTGCCCTCAAAGAATTCGCCAAAACCGAAGAAGTAAAAGCCGTTGAAAAAAACCTCGGCTTCAACCTACCCCTCTAACTGCCCCCAACTGCCTGTGCAAAGCCGCCTCTAGATGCCCCAGCATCTCTCTTGTGCCCTCAATATTGGCGTCAAAAGAGTCAAACTCTATCTTCTTTGATTCACACGCCGCCTTAGCTTGCGCCTTAACTGTGTCACCCCAAAGTTTTCTGTCGTTAAGAAACACAACCCCAACGTAGCCATTGCGTCCGATGTATTCGGCTGTCTGGGTTGCAACGTAGTTGACTGTTTCTTGGTCCAGCGGCAACGTTGCTTCATGCTGGGACAGCGGGTAAACCTCGTCTAACTCTAGCGGGATAACGCCGAAGGGGGCAGCGTAAACACAAACATGCACCTGTGCGGCTGCTTCTTCGCCGAGTTTGCGCATGAGTTGGCGGATTTTTTTAAATTCAGGCGCCTTATGGAAAGGTTTGTTGCGGGTCTGCGGAACCAAAAACAGCACCTTCGCTTCTGGCGGCGTGAAGCGCTCGGTTAGGAGTTTGCGGTAATGCACGATTTCTGGCCTAGCCAAACCCACTGCGTCGAAGTAGAAGAAGCCGCTGCTTTTGGCGGTTGGACTGTACTTTTCAAGGAAGTCTTCGTGGTTGCGGACACGTTTGAGGGCTGAAAGCAGGGCGGGGTGGGCGTGAAGGCGCATCTCAGTGTGCTCCCATAGTCTACCGTCGCGGATAGCCTGCTTTATCCGCCTTAGCTCGGCGAAGCAAACATACAGGTTGTGTTCGGCAAGGAAAACCTCCCGTTCCTTCGCAGGTTTCCGCCTAAGACCCTCAGGAGTTTGGGCGGTGCATTTGGGGCAGCTGCAAGGGAAATAATCCATTTGGTCAAGCCGCCAAGTGCCGTTCTCAGTCATGTAGCGTCCTTCTCGGGCATAGAGCGCGTAGGCGGCTGAGTCGAACAGGTCGCAGCCCAAGGAAACGGCGAGGGCGAACATGGAGGGGTGGCCTGCGCCGAAGAGATGCAGGGGTCGATCGATGGGGATGCCTTTTCTGCAGGTTAAAATCATATCTGCCAAAACGTCATAGCGGTAGTTTTCCATAACTTCGGTCGGGCTACCTAATGCGTGAATTGGGAAGGGCAATTTGCCCATTTCGGCAGCGGAGGATGCGACTAGATCGAGATGGCGTCCGCCCTGCACGGGTCCGACCCAGAGAATGTCGTCTCGGGTTTTGAGTTTAAAGAAGTCATTTGCTCGCCGCAGGGTTTCTGCTACGGTGAGTTGGGCTTGTTCTTTGGTGACTTTCCAGCCTGTTGGGATGTCGAGGATGGTTGCGATGTCGCTGCCTATGCCTTCTTGATAGGCGACGATTTCTTTTTGGGTGACTTCGACCTCGCCGTAGACGAGGATTTGGTAGGCGCCGCTGTCGGTCATGATTGCGCCGTCGTAGTCGAGGAACTTGTGCAAGCCGCCCATCTCGATTATTTTGTCACCGAACCGTTTTTTGTTAATGTAGCTGTTGGTGATTAGGGCTTGGCAGCCGAAGGTTTCCTTGAGCTTCTTGCAGGAAATGGGTTGGTTGTTGGGGTTGATGACTGGGAAAAGTAGCGGGGTCTCCACTGTGGCGGTTCTGGTTTTTAGTTTACCTATTCTGCCCAGTAAGTCTTTTTCTTTTATTTCAAAGATGCTCAAGACTGTGAAACCTACAATTGAAGCGTGTCTCGCTTATAAAAAATGTTAGCATCTGAATCATTGTTTTATTTGCTGTCTCTCGGCTTGTCCGAATCGTCGATTAAGAACTACGATTATCGTTACTGCTAAGCCGACTGCAACCACTATAACCGCTGCAGTAGTTAAGTCGGTTAGGCTAAAACCGCCGAATCCCGGTTCATCAGTGGGCTGGATGGGCTGGGCTGTCTGGATGGGCCATGGCGATGTTTGGTATGGGTAAGGCGTGTAGGTTGGAGTTATGATTATGGCTGTCGGGGTGGGTGTGGCGGTTGAGTTTGTGGTTTCAGTGGGGCTAGGCGATGTTGAAGCTGTGGGTGTTGGAGGCGGTGTTGGAACAACAATTGATGCTGGAACTGCTGGTGCATTGGCAGATTGATTTAGAAACGGCTTGAAAGTTAAGTTGCCTAGAGCGGAGTCAAATCTATAGTCGGATATTGTCAGCCTTATACTTGCCTCGTCTGTCGTTCCCCACCAGTTGTAAGTGGCATCCACGTTTGCGCCGGGCTCAGTTAAATGCACGTTCTCGCTGGCGCTATCCAAGATGTTGTTGTAGCGTATTGTGGAGACGCCTGTTTGACCCCACAAGCCATAGGTGTTATGTGTAATAGTGTTGTTTTGGATATTTGCATCCTGGCTGATTCCACAGTAGTTGTATGCA
>JBNIDO010000084.1:0-11271 GCA_050108095.1 Bathyarchaeia archaeon | reverse complement strand
ATCGGATTTTTCGGGTGTATGTTTTGCAGTTGGGGCATTTGCGTTTAACCATCTCGACGAAGACCGCGTTCTTTTTAGCTGCTTCCATAAGGTCGCGGTGGCTGCCGCCTGCTAAACTAACGGGAAAGAGAACGTGAACGTTGGGTTTCATTTCTCGGTGTTTGGCTTTCTCGGGTCTGCCCATGCGTCCGCCGACGTAGGTTGGTGCTTTGTCTTTGATTTGCACACCACAGAGCAGGCTCAGCAACTCTAAAACTGAAGCCGCCTGCAAAGCCTCGGTGAATCCTAGCGTGCCATAACCCAACGTAAAAGCCAATGCCGCAGCGTCCTCTCCCACTATGACGACTTTGCCGTCGACTATTCGGTGAGGCGCAAAAATCTTACGCAAAAACTTCAAAGCGGCATCATCTTGGGGACCTGTAATTTTAGTGGCAAAGCCACCATCACATTGGACCTCACACTGTGCTAGCCATTTCCTTAAACAGTCAACTTCTTCTACGGTGGTAGACCCCGCCCAGAAGAAGGTGCAGTTTGGTGCCAACGGAACGCCTAAGGTTTGGCTTAGTGTTGTTGCTTCTTTGGTTGTGGGTTTGTTTTTGAATGGGTCAACGACATAGCCCTCGAGCTGCTCTACAGATATTTTGGTGGCTTGCGAGGCTGCCTGTGTGTCACCACCGTACTTTTCGACCAGGGCGTTTTGGAGGTCCTTAGCCCACCATTCCTCCACGTATCCCGAGGGCGGCAACGCCTTGTTGCTATAGAGGAAATCACCAAAGTCAATGAGCATGTCACCTAAGAAAAGAATTTTCTGGACCTTACCCTTCACAGTCCCAAAGTTCTCCAGCGACACCCTAACCACCGAGCCATCCTTGAGCAAAACCACAGGTTTCTCCACGCTATCCACAGGCATGGTGACGCCTCCTTTGCCGGGCAGTTCAAGGCGCATCTGTGTGCCAGCGGCTAGAAAGCTCTCTACAACCAGCATAGTGGCTGGGTGGATGCCTACTGCCGAGAGCCCTGTGTTGCGTGATCTGCCATAGCGGAGCCTGAAGCCGCCGCGGGTTGATGGGAACGCAAAGATGGGTCGTCCCGCGATGACATCGTCCATGAAGCCGCCGGATTTCTTCTCGGACTTCTTCTTAAAGTTCTTAAGCCAGTCCCATTCGTGAAAGCCAATCTTGTCCACGATGACGAAAACCTTCTGCGCTCGTCCCACAATGCCGTCGTTGACGACACGGAGGGCTCCGCCGCGGACTCTGTTGGTTTCAACTCGGGGCAGGTTTCGATAGGAAGAAACCTCTACGGGGTCTGATTCGGTACCAGTGCATTCGACTGGAATCAGGTTCAGTGCTTTACGGAGTTCCACATCGGGAATGTGGTATTGGAAGCGCCCAACTGAACGCTCGTACAGCCTAAGCTCTTCGACAAACCGTGAAACCTCTTCCTCAGTCGGCTTATAAACGTCCAAACGCAGTTCCCGGCGCACATAGTCTCCCACGACCAGTGTTAGGGCTTGGTCCGTGCCTCCTGCCGAGCGGATAGGCCCAGCGAAGTAAATTCCAAGGTAGCGGGTTTGATCGGCGTTCTTTTTCACTTTAACTTGTGCAATGCCCTGGATTGGCGCAGCGGTTAAGCCTTCAGTAAAAATTGCCAGCGCAGTCCGAATCGCCTGTTCAGCTAGCTTCTCTTCGCCGCTCTCTTCGGGTGTTTGGGCAAATTTACCCTGCGCGATTTGCTGTGCGACTTTGAAGGCGATTTCTTCACGCGGCATTTTGGCGCTGAGTTCACGGATGCTTAGTGCAACGCCTTTGGGTCCAACCAAGCCCTCAACCAAGTCGGCGATGTCCTGTGCGATGATGCATTCGGTTTTCAGGGCTGGGTCCAAGCCCATTGACCTGGCGTTGTCACTTATTGCATAGAGCCGCTTAAGCTCCTCCTCCATCGTTTCAACGTAGTTTCGATATCCCTTGCTTATGCCCGTCTTAATGTTCAAAGCGCCACTTCACCTGCAGAGTATACGCTGATGGGTATTTTGGGCTTTCTAAAAAACAGAGAAAAAGCGCATGAAAGAAAGTTATGCTCTTGGATATTTGATGGCTTGGATGATCTGTGATATGCGTTCGTTGGCTTCGCTGGCTTCTGTGAGGTTGCCTGTGACGATGATGTCTGCTCCTGCTTCTGCTGCGGCTATCGCGGCTTCTTTGGTTCTGATGCCGCCGCCCACGATTAGAGGAACATCGATTGCCTCTCGCACTTCACGGATCAACTCTGGAGGCACCGGAGTTGCCACGCCCGAGCCGCCTTCAAGATAGATAAAACGCATGCCCAAGTATTGGCCTGCCAATGCGTGGTCGGCTGCTAGCGTAGGTTTGCTGTAGGGTACGGGGAGGGCTTTGCCGACTCTGCCTGCGGTGCCGCCGTCGCCTACGATTACGTAGCCCATGGGGATGGGTTCTATGTGGAATTTTTTGATGTAGGGTGCTCCTAGGATTTGGGCACCCATCAAGAAGTAGGGGTCGGTTGAGTTGAGCATGGACATAAACCAGATGGCGTCGGCGTAGCAGCTTATACCGCTGACGTTGCCTGGGAAAAGGATAGTCGGCGTGTCAACCACGGTTTTTATGGCTTTGACTACGTCGTCGAGTTGTTTCTGTGATGCAACAGTTGAGCCTCCGATCATGATGGCGGCTGTTCCACTGTTCTTGGAGCTCTCAGCAACCTTGGCTGCGGCCTTGGGCGTGACCTTCTCTGGGTCGATAAGGGTCATGTGGATTGTGCCATCAGCCTTTATTTTGTCTAGCAAGTACCGTTCAACGGAGCCAACCATTAAGCATCCTTCAAGTTACTCTTCTTTTGCCTTAGTCATCGGGGTACGCTTCAAGTTAGCGTAAACCCTATCAGTCAACATGCAGTAAACGTCAACTTCGCCCTGAGCAGACTTTATGGTGAATTCTTCTTTGAGCCCACAACTGCTACATTGAGCAACAGCACGACCGCCTTCCTCGCGGTAAATCTCTACTCGGACGGTTTCTTTTCCGCATTTAGGGCAAGAGAAGAACTTTGGCAGTTTCTTCTTTGGAATGTGAACAACTTTTTTCCTTCTTCGCCCCATACAAATTTCCTTCTACATGGTTTGGTAGTGTTGATTAATATTTATCCTTGTCCTTAAATACTTGCCTACTAACCAATGCTATGAAGCTGCGTGATAAACTTGAAGTTAACGCCTTCTGCACTGGAAATAGATTTCTCAGAAGCCCAAACCCGCATAGTCCGATTCATAAAAGAATACCTCGACAACGCAGGCGCCAAAGGAGCCGTCTTGGGCTTATCCGGCGGAGTAGACAGCGCAACCGTAGCAGCGCTCTGTAGCAAAGCCGTCGGAGGCGAAAACGTACTTGCCCTCTTGCTACCAGAGAAAGAAACGTTCAAGCAAAAAGACATAGACGACGCCAAAGCTATAGCTGGACTGTTCCACCTTCAAACGCAACTTTGTGACATGACAGAAGTCCTCGACGCCTTCTACAGGGGCATACCAGCATTCAACCCTGCCGACCGCCTCTGCAAAGGAAACATCAAAGCCAGAACACGAATGATCTACCTCTACTACTACGCTAACAGCCAAAACCTAATCGTCGGCGGTACCTCAGACAAATCCGAAACCATGATGGGCTACTTTACTAAGTGGGGCGACGCAGCAGCCGACATCTCACCCATAATCGACCTCTACAAAACCCAAGTGCGCAAGCTAGCCATGCACCTTGGAATCCCCCAAGAACTCGCTCTAAAACCCTCCACACCCGCCCTGTGGCCCAACCAGCTAGCTGAGTCGGAGTTGGAAATCAAATACGAAACCCTTGACCTAATTCTCTACGGGTTAGAGCGGTTCATGAAGCCACAAGAAATCAGCGAGCAACTTGGCGTCGAAGCCGCCGTGGTGGAGAGGGTTCAGGAACGCTGGCTAGCGACGGAGCATAAACGAAGGCTGCCTCTTGCGCCTAAACTTGGCTTTAGAACTGCAACAACCGATTTTAGGCTCCCAAGACACACTTACTGAGGGGTTTCGATTGAAGGACAAGTTTAAGCTTGCACTCTGCCAGATAAGCAGCAGACGGGAAAACAAAGAGGCTAACCTCCGAAGAATCGAGGAGCTAACCGTCAAAGCCAAGGCGCAGGGAGCGGAGTTGGCGATTTTCCCAGAGATGTCATTGACAGGCTACGTTCTCCATGACCAAGTTTACAGTTGCGCTGAGTTGGTGCCTGGACCGTCAACGCAGAAGGTAGCAGAGATAGCTCAGAAAACCGGTTTGCACATCATTTTTGGGATGCCTGAGCGTAGCGAGAAAACCCAAGCCACCATCTACAACACCGCCGTCATGGTTGGCCCCAAAGGTTACATCGGCAAATACCGCAAAATGTGCCTTCCCACACACAGTGTGTTTGAAGAGAAACGTTATTTCCGCCCTGGATACGAGCCAGCATCCTTCCAAACAGACATCGGAAACATCGGATTAACCATCTGCTATGATGTTTTCTTTCCAGAAGTGTTTCGTCTCTGCCGATTGAAAGGGGCGCAACTCATAGTTTGTATCTCTGCATCCCCGGCGGTGCGTCGTAGTTACTTTGAACTGCTAACTGCCGCCCGAGCCTTGGAGAACACGGCGTATTTAGCCTACGTTAACCTAGCAGGCGTGCAGGATGGTCTGCAATTTTGGGGCGGAAGCCGTCTGGTTAGCCCCACAGGTGATGTTTTAGTCAAAGCAAAGTATGATGAAGAAGACTTTGTGGTCGCCCAAGTTGATTTGGCGGATTTACGTACTGCTGAAACCTTTATTCCAACAATCAGAGACCTTCGCCCAGAGCTTTATGATAAGCTTAAGCTGTATTCCGAGCAAATCTGAGCAGCTCACATATAAGTCAAACGCTTGATAATGCGCATCACAGGCACATCACAAAGTTGTGATATCAAGTGATTTGGGGCTAAATCACGGTTTTTTAGTGATGTCACGGTGATTTCATGGGCAAATCACATGTGAGATTAGCAGTGGATAGTGTATTTTTATGTTAGATTGGGCTGAAAAAGTGTGTGTTATTTCGCTGTGAATGTAAAAAGCGGCTGGTCAAATAGTTAGGCTATTTGCAAAAATGACTTTTTCGTGTAAAGTTAAGGCATATTGGTGCTTAAAATTACCGAGGAATTTAGCCTTTTTTATGTTAACTGTTTTAAAGCTATCCCTAAATCGCTAAACAACTGTTAAAGTGAATTAATTTTGTAAAATAGGGCTAAATTAAGCAGGTTTTTTATCGGTACATGGGGTTTTGCGGGGGGTGAAAGGATAAAAACACGGGTTAGTATACAAAACTGTATCCATTCAGACTATGGAGGAAAATGGTAGTTTGAAGCTAAAAGACGGTGTAACAGCATGGTTAAATGGGGCATTAAATGACCCTATTGTACAAATACTGGCGAAAAATAGCCAATTAACTAAAACACAGCTTGAAACTCTGCTTATTGACGTTTTGTCCGAAAATATATCAGGTAAACAGCTAAAGTACGACGATAAAGCCGCATTAAGGCTAACAAAGGCTAAAATAAGCCGCGGTAGCTTTAACAGGACTTTAAAACAGTCCCGCGAAAACGTCATTAAATCCATCTATACGGTGCTACTTTTAGGGTATTTGGGGGTTTTTGAGACCACAACTCTTGACCCGTACCTCGAAATAGCCAATAAACTGCACGAATATGTCGAAGCACACCAAGAAGTTCCTAGCAAGGAAGAGGAACTAAAAGACCATCTAAAAGTCATAGAAATCATCAGAAATGAGCTCGAAACGAGCCTAAAACGGCTTTCTAACCCATCAGAAGAACCTCTGTGACGTCACAAATCACAGGTTTTTCCATCGATTTTGTACAAATCTGAAGAAGAGAATACCCATTTCTGCAAAACTTAAAATCAAGGGCTAATCACCTAAAAAAGCCCAAATATCAGCCTTTTTTAGCCATGGATAGGCCTTTAAGAGAACCGGTTAGAAGAGTTGTGATGTGTGATGTCATACTTTACATGCGATCAGGTCACCGATAACCTTAAATTTCCATGGGAAATACTGTGATGTGTGATGCAACCGCTAAAATCACGGGGAATCACGGTTGAGTCACACATGAATCACAGGGGGAGAAGATCACGGTTGACCTCACACCAATAATCTTGGCTGTTTTAGTAGCTGTAACAGCGGTAGCTGCCTACGAATTCTACAAACGCATTCGCATGGCACACAAAGAGTATGAAAAAGCCAAAGATTTCCTCGAAGACATCGTGTTGAGTTTCGACCGTGAACTAAAACGTGAGTCAAACAAGTTTGACACTATGGTGTCAAAGGTAGAGGGAAGCTACAACACAGCTGATGTTAGCTACAGAAAAGCCGATCGCTTAGAACACAAAATCGAGCCAATGGAGGAGCAGCTTGGCACCCTCACCCAATCGTACCAGGCGATGTCACAGACAGTCAAAGCGCAACTAGCAGAAACCACGCAAACCAACACAAGTGTCCTCTCAGGACTCCAAGGCTTAGAAGCCAAACTCAAAGACATCGACGCCACACAAGAAGCCCTCAAGATCAAAATCGCCGGCCTGGAAGAACAAATCCAAAAGCTAGCAACCGCCCCGCCGCCCCAACCTGAAATCAGAACAGAAGTTGTGTTGCCGCCTATACCGATCAAACGGGACAAAGCCCTAGCCGCCCTAACAGAAACTGAAATCCAAGTATTAGAGATGCTCTCAAAAGAGGGGCCCAAGACGGCGCCAGAAATTAAGGAACGCGTACACCTAAGCCGGGAACATACTGCACGGTTGATGAAGAAGCTCTATGAAGAGGGGTACCTTGAGAGGGAGGCAGACAAGATTCCTTTCCGCTACAGCATAAAGAAGGAAATGGAAGCACTGTTGCAAAAAATAGAGAATCCGCCAGCAACATAGCGTGAACTAGACGGGCAAGGTTTCCAGCATCAGAATTACCCATGCTATTTGTATAATACGCCTCAACCAGTCTGCAGCGCCTGCCAGATGCTGATACCAAAAAGCAGTCTTTAGCATTTTGCGCTGGAAGAAGATGAGCAAGGACAGCACCCTCTTCATCTAACACTAGAAAGAATAAAACGGAAAAGTTACAGTTCACAGAGTGTTCACACTAACAGCTTTTCTGTGAATCGATTGTGAAGCAATTACAACGCTATTTTATGCGTTGCTTTATTGCCTGGGGAATGTTTGGCGCAGTCTTGTACTTGAGGTTGTTCGAACTGCCAGTCCTAAGCAGCAAACCCTTGACAGCCATACGTGAGAGGTAAGTGGAAATCGTGCTTAAGCTGACGGGTTCTTTGAGTTCCTGCTCATAGACAGCTTGAATGTCCTTTGATGAAAACCAGATGAGTGGAAAATTTTTCTGAATAACCAACTGCACCTTCTCAAAACGAGACAGTGAACGGTTAGGCATTGCTGGGCCACTGCTAACTGTTGGACCATCGCTTGGTGCACCGCCTAGCAACTCGACAAGGTCAAGCAGTCGCAAAGCTTTGTCGCGGGTCACTTGACCCTCAAAAGCGATAGTGTACCGATTCCCATCGCTGTCGAAGAGCTCTACGCGTATTTTACGAGCCGGCAATCAATGCACCTATAGGTTGTTCACAAGCTTTACACTTCACTGCTTATAACTGTGATGGTGAAACAGGGCAAGATAAAAGGCTTGATTTGAGCTTATATCCAATAAACAATGTTTTTCTGGATTGTTTTTGGAATAACCAGCTTCACAAGAAAATAGAACTGGAAAATTCCGATCTTGACAGCTTGGTTTAGGTTTTCCAGTAGAAACGAAGGGGTGGCTTATTCACTGTAGAAAAACAGAATTAGGGTAATTCAGCCAAAAAGCGTTTAGATAAAGCGGCAGATTTAATGCTATTTCACATGTATTCACAGCTTTGTGAATGTGAAGCCTCCGATAACTTTTGGGTAAAAAATGTTAGGGAAAAAGTTAGTTTAGTCATCGATAAAATTAGCTGGCAAGCGGTGATTTCACGGTTTTTCCATGGATTTAGAGGTGAAGGGACACCCCTATGTTTCCGCTCGAAGATTTTTCTGCAAAAAAGGAGTCTGGAGAGGCAGAAAAAACATTCAAAGAAGAATTATCTAAATTCTTGGATAATAATCATTAATATATAAGAAAAATATTTACCACTCAGAGTATATTCTATTGTATATTCTAAATATAGATTTAATTTTTTATTCGCTTTTTCCAGTCGAAACTTTGGGGTGTGTGCTCTTTTAGGTTTGCTGGGCTGCTATCGCTTATTTTTCTGTTTTTTTAGAAATATTGTGTTCTGGAACCAGTTTTTTGTACTGTATCCTTTATCTGTTCCACACGAAATAACGGTTGTACCTCTGAAAAGCTAGGGTGAGCAAATGGGAAACTCAAATGTTCTCGACGACGTATTTGACAACTTCGTTCATGGCATAAAACTGTTTAAAGACCGAGAGGTTCTCCGCCATGACTATCTTCCAGAAAAGCTTCCCCACAGAGAAGACCAGATTCGCCTACTAGGATCCACCGTAGCACCAGTTTTAAGAGACGCCCGATGCTCAAACATATTCATATATGGCAAAACTGGCACTGGAAAAACTGCGGTCGCAAAATATGTGCTTAGCCATTTGGAATCAAAAGCTAAAGAATATGGTGCCCAGGTAAGATTTTGCTACATCAACTGTCGAATGACTGGTTCGGAGTACCGTGTCTTTGCCAGTTTAAGTCAAAGCGTAGGATTATCCATACCCTTCACTGGATTATCAGTGGGCGAGGTCTTTGACCGCTTCCGGTCAGGACTAGACCAATCAAGAATAATCTTCATCATCGTTCTAGATGAGGTAGATGCCTTAATCAAAGATAAAGGCGACGCCTTCATGTACGAACTCACCCGCATCAACGAGACACTACATAAAAGCAAAGTTTCCATAATCGGCATATCCAACGACTTGCGCCTCAAAGAATTCCTCGACCCAAGAGTCTTCAGCTCACTCAGCGAGGAAGAGCTCGTCTTTAGACCCTACGACGCAGCAGAACTCCGTAATATACTGTTTGAACGCTCCAAACTGGCATTCCAAGATGGTGTACTCTCAGATTCAGCTCTTAGCATTTCCTCTGCGCTTGCGGCTGCCGAACATGGAGATGCCAGACGCGCCCTGGACCTGTTGCGTGTGGCGGGTGAAGTTGCGGAGCGGCAAGGCGCCAAAACAGTCACTGAGGAGCATGTACGGCAAGCTGAAAAGCACATAGAGCACAACCGTGTCGTGGAAGCCCTCAAAAACTTAACCCTACACTCGAAACTGGTGCTGCTTAGTGTCCATCACCTCAATAAGCCAAGTGCAACCACAGGCGAAATCTACGACGTCTATAACGAACTGTGCGGTGAGATGGGCGCTGGACTGTTGACTCAGCGGCGGCTAGGCACCTTGGTTAACGAGTTGGATTCGATGGGGTTGGTCAATGCCAAAGTCGTAAGTATGGGCCGCTACGGTCGAACCAAGAAGATACGCTTAGAAATCAGTCGAGGCTTAATCCGCGATGTCTTCGGTGGCGATGCCCGCTTTAGTCAGCTAATCAAGTACGAGCCAAAAAACACCCATAAAAACTCAGACTAAGGATTGATAAAATCCAAAATCATGGTTTCCATGGTTTGTAGGTTTACCACTGGCACCTTTCCAGGTGTAGGCATCAACCCCAACTTTTCCATGTAATCGGTTTGTTCCTGCCACCCGCCGGAATTCACAACTAAAACGCCGCGATAGTTGCAGTAGCCCAAGACGTGAATGTGCCCAGAGTGGAAGATGTCGGGAACTCTGTCGACGACGAGGTAATCTCGGTTTTCGGGTGAGAGCATGGTTTTTCCGCCATAAACTGGCGCTAGGTGACGGCACTGCATCAGTAGTCTCATAGACTTTTCAGGGTGGTCATTATCCATGCCGGGCACCACTCCGATTATGTCGTTTAAGCTTACGCCGTGGTACATTAAGACTTCAACTCCATGTAGACTAATGTAGCAGGGGCTGCCCACAGAGTGGATGTTTGGTTTCCCCTTGATGGCTGTTAGGTACCCTTCTGGGATGGCTGGTTGAGGTTGAGATTTGCGTGCGGCATCATGGTTGCCCGGCGAGAGCACGATTTCGATGTAACTTGGAATTTTTTCAAGATACTTGGCAGCAAAGTTGTACTGTTTGTGCACGTCGCGGATGGTTAATTCCGTCTGCTGCCCCGGATAAATACCAACACCATCAACGATGTCACCTGCGATTAAGAGATATTTTACTCTGCCAGCGATTTCCCGCATCTCAGGCGTACCATATTTTCCCCTCAGCCAAAGTATGAAGCGTCTGAAGGCTTCTTTGGTAAATTTTGTGCTGCCAACATGGATGTCTGAGGTGAAAACGGCGTAGACTGGCTCCTGTGCCCGTTGAGGCGCTTTTCTGCCCACCTCCGGCAAAATAATGTCTTCAGCCATTAACAGGTTAGTTCGAGTCTTGATAACTGCAGCGCAGAAAACGGTGTCGGGCAAAAGCATGAGGGCTTTCTTTTTGACTTCTTCAGGTGCCTTCTGTGGGATAAGCACTGTTGCGCTACCATGAAGGTCCTCCACTGAGAGGATCATGTTGTTTTTGGAGTCGCGCTTTTCAGTTAGCATGCATATGATTTTGAGTTTGGTTTTAGGCTGTGATTTGAGGGCTTCGGCTATGGGGGTGGCTGCTTTAACATCCATTCTTTGACGCAAGATTTTTTCGACACGTTTGAAGCGGTCCTGAAAAAGCCCCATATATTCGCTAAGAGTACCATTGGAGGTCAATTTGCCAGTGCAGTCATCGAGAATTTTGAGTTCAGAGGGCATGTCTTTGGCATAGGGATAAAACGAGTCTGCAGCACTTATCTCTGGCTCAGCCGCTGGCTCAGTGTAGCTTGGGTAATGCTGCACTGTAGGTGCCCGTATAGAGGTTTGCTCGTAAACAACTTCTGGAACGGCCATGACTGCCTGCTGAACCACTGTTTCTAAGAAACTGCGTTCGATAAACATTGGCTTATCCGCCAGATTAGCCATCCGCTCCAACACCAAATTCATCACTGCTACGGGGTCGTTGGTTTGGGAGTTTTGGATGAGATACTCGAAGGCTTCGCTGTTTAGTTGGTAACCTGCAGCGATTGTTGCTTCGATTGCTCTTTGCAGTTGTTCCTCTGCACCCATCC
>JBNIDO010000083.1:0-11459 GCA_050108095.1 Bathyarchaeia archaeon | reverse complement strand
TAATTACTGTGAAAAAGTAATTTTAACTCGGATTCAGGTTCGAATGAATGTACCGTTTGATAGACTTAAAAATTACATTGAGGAACTAAAAGACCTTGGTTTACTTGAAGATGAAAAATCGCTTCAACTCACCGAAAAAGGAAATGAATACCTAAAAGAGTATAGACAGATACTTCGTTTCATGAAACGCATGGGACTTACATAATAGACCTGGACACATAAACATTGATCTCTACTTGCCGAAGGTAGTTGCATTGTCCACCCAGAAATGGTTTGCGGGAACTCGGGAATGCATTTAAAGAACAGAAGAGGCAAATGCACCATCCTCGACTACCGCGACTTTTATTTTTTTCACCCAGAACCCGCTCAGCCCACATTTTACCGCTTACTCATATTTTAAATGCCAAAAAAAAGGGAAGTAGTTGTTACCTGTACGGTTATGGCCGTTTCCTAAGCAAAAGCACTCCAACTATAGAGATTGCAATGATGATAGCGATTACACCGACTGCCAAATATGTTAGGAGGTCATTGGTTGTAGCCAAGCCTGTTAGAGCTTGTGTTGGCACCGGTGATGTGCCTGCGACTTCATCGACAACAAAAGCGCTCTCTGCATATGAACCATAGTATGAATCAGTGCCTGCAAATGTGACATAAACGGTATATTTACCAGGTATATCAGGCTTCCAGTCTAAGCTATAGAAGCCGTTCGAGTCAGTCGTGGCAGTACCAATATTCCTAAAGTTGCCGTTAGCATCAAGAACATCAATGTTGACATCGACACCAGTAGTATTTGTAGGTCGAGGCTTCTGCATGTATACGTATTCCATCCAGTCACTCATGCTCGCATCAGACACGGCAGCTACACCATTTGGAAAACGAGCTGCCTGTTCATTCTGTTTTGTTCCAGCGGCAGTATCGATTACTGAACCACGGATTATTGTGCTATCTCCGAGACGAACAGCGGTAGTTGGTGCTTCCACAGAAGAGCTGCTTGGACCCTTGCCCACACAGTAGATTTGCATATCGTAGCAGTTAAAGTATGTCAAATATCCGTCAGCGACAGCCATCGCGATGTTGGCAGCCCAGCCTCCGTAGCCTTGCAGAGTCCACAGTTCCGTTCCATCGGTTGCGTTGATACAGCGGAATTTCGCATCCTTTAAGAGGGGTGTATTTGGTGAGTGCTCACTGCAAAGTGTGTAGACTTTACCGTCAGCAATAGCACCTATCCAAGTGGGATAATGGCCATAGGCCGTCTCAAATCCACTATCAGTGCTGTTGCCATCTCCGCCGTTACCATAGCTCCATAGTAGGTTTCCAGTTATAGTATCGCGGCAGCGCAGAATCCCACTGTAGCCAGCATAGTAAAGTTTGCCGTTAGCGATGTTTGACGACCTTGAGCATTCATAAAGGTCCCAGTCTTCAATAGCATTCGTAGTTGGCCCCCACAATAGACTACCATCGTCAATGCTATAACCAGACCATTGTAGCGTTTGTCTTCGAAAGACTGTAAAGACGTGATTCTGAGAATCCACTGGTCCTTGATAGAGAGTAAAGTTTTCTGTGGGATAGCTTTTAATCCAGATCAGTTGTCCTACTGTGCCCTTTGAAGCGTTGAGGTTCAATTTCCATAAAGTCATAGTATTCGATGTCATTAGATGACTGGAGTCAGTGACTCCTTGAAAAGTGGAGCTGGTGCCGAATACGTAATCGCCAGGGACGACATCAATGATGGTAGGCGCTGATTCCCCGGGTAAGGGCGCTATTGATACGTTAAAGTCATAACGCGATGGCAAGCTGGCGTCTATTGTCCCCGAGGCTCCTACTCCAGAACCCATTCCAGTTGCAACGAACACTTTAGAGGAGTTCCACTGAATCAAACACCAGTTAGGATTTGTCGCATTCCCAATATCGTCAATGCGGTATCTTAGGTGCTCTCCTGCTGGACCTCGTGCCTCTGCGGCTGAGGGAACGTTGATTATGTTAAGATTTGCGACGACGCCCGTGGTTGGGTCATATGCTCTAGCAAAGTTGGTTGTGAACAACCAGCCTGATGGGACAACTCCGTGTTGGTTGGGCACCTCGTAAGTATAGAGATAGCCGAACCAGGGTGCCCCTATACCTGTTGTGTTGGCATACCATAGTTGTTCGCCTGTGCGGAGGTCTACAGCAACGTATCCACCTCCACTGGCGGAATTTGCGAATGGCAACTCGTAATAGAGTCTCCCAGACATGATTATCGGATTGCTGAATCGTTGATTGTAAGCTAATCCAGTATAGTATGTGTTGCCTTCTATTCCTGCTGTTTTACTCCCACCGACAACTCCTCCGTCTTGAATAGGCTTGGTCCACATAATGTGTGCACTATTAGGTGCTGAGCCGTCAGCTTGAACTCTGTAGTATGGTCTATTGGGTGTCGCCGTGTTTGTTGCTGCACCAAACGGAGGTGATCCTGTACCTAACCAGTTAGACGCAATCGAATACCATGCGGTGTTCTCGCCTTCAATAGGGCGTGTCCAGTATTCTGTTGGCAACGGATAACTGTTTATGGGAGACGGTATGGGTTCCTCTTGCACCTTAAGAGTTACTGTTCTGCTAGTGCTACCTAGGTAAGTGTCGTTTTGGTAGTCACCAGACCAAGTATATACTTGTCCAGGATAGTGGAATACGAAACTGTAGTTACCCACTTGAGTAGGCGTGTATTGTAGAAATTGGGATGAAGCGGTGTCGCTAACAACTTCCCATCTTTTTGTTTCATTGGTTCCATCAGGTTTAGTAATGGTGAGCTCAAAGTTGTGGAATCTAATGTCGTTTTGTACGCCTGCGTTGATCATAGTAATGTCAAGCCACAAGACAATGCTTGCTGTCTGACCGACACCTATTGGGTTTGGTGCAACGCTGATGTAGGCGTATGTGGGAATTTGCCACTCTGGTGTATGCGCGTTAGCATTCGGTATCATTAGCATTGATGTAATCAAACAAATCCATAAGCATAGCACTAGACACATGTTTAATGTTCTTTTTTTCGAAAGTTTCATTTTCATTCCCTCTTTTTAAAATTTTAATCCACCTTATGTTTTATTTTCAGAGTTAAGCATTGGCTAGTAAGCCGCCAACTAGCAGGGTACACGAAAAGGAAACAATAACCATATCAACCAGCAGACAAATAACTCGCACTGCGGATTAAGGGACAGGGATTTTGCCAAATACGCATATACATAATGGGTTGTGGATATATGTCACCTACTTACGAAGCGGTGTTTTAAGTTAAGCGGCGAGTAAATATAATGCTTCGTCAGCAGGGTGTTGCTGCCTGCCATTTCATCTCAAAGTAATCATTAATAAATTCCAAAATTGCGCGGTTCCACAAATTTAATACTTCCATTTCCCTTCTGCCGTTCGGTAAGGTGATGATACAGGCGAATTTTCCATCCCATATATCTATTCCTGATTTCGGTTTTCGCGGACTGTATCTTATTTCAAAGTTGCCCTTTTCTTTTAAAGCTTGAATAAACTCTGGTATTTCCTGGTCCAAAGGCTTATCTGTAATACGACGGATCTTAACGCCTCTTTCTAAGACTTTTCGGTATTCTCCATAATGTCGCTTGAAAACGTATAAGAATTCATCCCACTCAAAAATACCATCTGTACTCGTCTTGAGTTCTCTCATCTCTTTCAAAAAATCTCTTACCACAGCGCCTTCACCTGTGGTTAGAAAATATTGATTTATATTAGGGTTAAATTCGTAATCTTTTGTGTCAAAATTTTTGACAAACTGTTCAGCTTTACTTTTTTTCACTTGATGATTCTCGGCGTCAATGTCTAGCAGAATTTCGAGCCCCACAGATGGTGGAACTGCAATGAGGGCAATGGGGTTGCTGATAATTTTTTTGATCAGGCCTAGCTTCTGTAGTTCAGGCATTACCCGATAGACTTCAGCACGGGCTGTTTGCGCAGCCACCGCGGTTGTTTTTATCGTCGCCTGCCCCAATCTGCTAATGGCCAAGTAAACCCTGGCCTGCTGCTCAGTCAGGCCTAACTGGACAAAAACACTGAAATCTTCCATTTTAAGGGGTCTCCAAGTTTAACCCTTAATAAAGACTGTCCGAGAGTTGACCTTTTGATTTGGGCGTACATGCGCGCCAATAATAAGGTTTCGATTTCATGCTTTAAAAAACTTTTACTCTTGATATCTTTTCTTAACGTTATTTTCTTCCTCCTTATCGGTTGAACCAGGTTTGCTGGGGCTCTGGGACCAGTTTAAGGAAGAGAAGAATGGAAAATGCAACTAAACCATCCTCACGACCCGCGATTATTAGTTTTTTCCAGAGCCCTCTCAGCCCGAATTTTTTTCTATGCATTTGAAATTCCAAAAAAAGGGAAAGAAGATTGGTTGGTTTTTTAGTGTATTTTTATGGCCGTTTCTTAAGCATCAGTATGGCGCCGACTATTGCTACTGCAATTATGACTGCTAGGCCTGTTCCTATGATAGTCATTGTGTAGTCAGCTTGCACTAGAGTCTGTGGTTGTGCCGCAGGTTCGGGTGCATTGTCTACTTGTATGGCTGTTTCGGCGTATGAACCGTAATAGGATTTAGAGCCTGCGAATGTAGCAAGGATAGTGTATTTACCAGGAACTTCCGGAGTAAACACACAACTGTAGCTGCCGCTTGCATCACTTGTAGTTGTGCCGACTTCGTAGTAGTTGTTGTTTGGATCAATCACTGATAAAAGCACTTCAACGCCTTTCGCATTGCTGGGTTGTATCTGATTCATCCATACATAAGCCATCCAGTCACTTTGGGATTCGTCGGAAACTGCTGTAACACCATTCGGGAAACGCATTGACAACTCAGTACTTCGGGCATAACCTGGGCTATTGTCCATAACCGTGCCTTCCACCAGTACGCTGTTGCCATTCACTGAAGTCTTCGGGGATGCTGTAACAGTTGTAGAGCTTTGACCTTTACCGAAAGCATAGAGTTGCATGTCATAGGCGTTGAGTCCTACTAGGATGCCGTCTGAGATGATGAGGTTGCTTGGAGCCACATACGCATCAGCCCAGAAAGGCACACTGAATATTTCAGTACCATCAGTTGCATTGATACAGCGGATCATTGCGCCGCGCCAGAATGGCTGGTTTGGTGAGTGCTCACTTGAAGTGAAATATAGTTTTCCGTCAGCCATGCAACCGTATACAAGCGGATAGTTGCCATATGGTGATTCTGTTGCGATACCTTTAGCAACGTATTTCCAAAGAACATTACCGTTAGTGACGTTGTAAGCGTTTACTTCACCGCCAATGCCATAAGTTATCAACATGCCATTGTAGAGTACACTGCCCATCATGTGGAAGTTCCATTGAGCCTCTGGTTCGCTATGCCAAACCTGCTGTCCTGTCGTTAAGTCATAAGCATACCATGTTCTCAGGTCTTTGTTTCTAATGAAGAATCGGTTGTATTCATCATAGACTTTGTCGAAAGTCATAGTTAAGTTGCCGGGGGTTGTGGATGGCGGTGTAAAGGTAACGTTGCCTGATAGAGTACCTTCAGAACCTTTCTTCAGACTAATTGTCCATAGATGTCCGTTAGCAGTTTGTGATGTTCCTAAGCCTACGGGGTTTGAATCTGAAGAAGTAATTCCTGTTACGCCACCTATGACGGATTCACCTTCTATAATCGACATTATCGAACCGCTTACGTTAGGTATTGAAACGTTCAATGAGTAGCCGTTGGCACCGTTTACATTTGCGTTTCCTCTTGCTAGACCGAATTGACTGTCTTCAGCTACGAAGTTGCCGAATGGATCAGAAGCACCAAAGAGCACTGCACGTGTTGAGTTCCAGATTTGCAAATATCGGTTGGGATGTGTGGCGTTTCCTAAGTTAACTATGGTGTACCGTAATATGCTTCCATCTTTGCCGGTGACAGTTGTGCCGCTGCTGGGTACGTTAGTTATGTTGAAGATTGCCTTGTTTGAGTACGGATCATAAGCAGTCCATGTGGTGCCGCTTATTGACCATAGGTATGGAAAGACTCCGTGTACGTTCATGGAATGGTGGTTCATCAACGAAGCGAAGCTAAGGGTTCCTGCTCGCCAGAGATCTGTCAGTTCCTCACCGGTAGCTAAATCGTAAACGTAAACGCCTGCATTTGCACTCCATGTATTAATGTTTCTTTGGCAGTAAATTTTTCCGTCGACTATCACTGATGGCTGACTAAATGCTTGGTACTCTTTGCCAATCCAAAAGCCTTGTGCTGATTCAAAGCGAGCGTCAACAGCACCACCGACCCAAAACGGCGTGGTCCACAGCACGTGTCCACTCTCTGGACCTGAACCGTAAGCATAGTTATTTGTGGTGCCGTAAGAGCCTGTCGGATAATACTGAGCGCCAGAGGAAGTTCCCAGCCAGTTTCCCAAAATAGGCCACCAATCTCTGCTCATACTGTTTACTGGACGAGTCCAATACTCAGTTGGAAGCGGAGATTCAACCCACGCCTGAACAGGTTCAGCCTGCACCGTTAAAACAAACGGTTCACTGGTACTTTCTCCGAATGTATCGTTGAGATAGGCTTGGTTATATTGTGACTGCGTTGTTCCTGGGCGTAACCCTAATCCCAAATCCCAAGTTATGGTCTGTTTGGGGTGGTGTGCTACAAATGTGTAGTTACCC
The DNA here is from genome assembly GCA_050108095.1 of Bathyarchaeia archaeon. Classification (GTDB taxonomy): domain Archaea; phylum Thermoproteota; class Bathyarchaeia; order Bathyarchaeales; family Bathycorpusculaceae; genus Bathycorpusculum. Next base: position 4,790 of record JBNIDO010000083.1, on the reverse strand, counting down.
TCCTGATTAGGGACATAAACAAAGGCAGCTGCGCCCACTGCATCGGACATGATAGTACGTGTTTCTGTAGTGTTGTCAGGCTTGGTAATGGTTATGTCGAAAGTCCATCTGCCGCCCCATCCGTAGTTGTCAGCGGTCGGTGGCCACCAGTTAAGCCAAGCAACGACAAGTGCATCTTGGCTTACGCCAACAGGGTTCGGTGACACTGTTAAGTAAGTGAAGGTATCGTAGTTCCATGCAGGAGTGTGGGATTGTGTCGTTGGCAAAGCAATAAGCGAGACTGCAAAGGTTGCTATTAGAATCAAAGCCAGCATTGTAAGTTCTGTCTTACCTAGTTTTATTTGTCTAATTTCTTTCATTTTTATTCTCTCTAACCTTACTTTTTTTCCCAAGTAGCGCTAATAAGCGTCACTCACGTATCGTGAGTGCCAAAAAAAGGCATGGTTTTTAAGAAATTCGCCAAAAAAGGAAAAAAAGATAAGCTACAAACAAACAGCATAGAGCTATGTATGATATCGAACGGATAGCAATAGAAATCGCTTCAGCAATCATTTGTTTCATCCTCGTAAAATTTATGATTAAGCCTTTTCAACTGACAGGTGAAACTAGGCACCTTTTTTTAGGGCTCGGTTTTGGTTTACTTGGTACATCCTACGCGTTTTCAGCTATGTCATTCGCGCTTGAAGCGCTCCACTCGTGGTCACCCTTTTTCATTAGCTGGTTCTGGGTGGAACTTCTGCTCAGAGCATTCGCCTTCTTATTTCTCGCAATTACATATTATTTTTCAAGATTAGAAAAAAAAACTAAGCTATTGTGGAATACAACCTTTGTTATATTAGTAACTCTTTTAGCAATTTTGATCCTATCGGCAATTATTTTTCCACAGTTGCCCTGGTCAAGCTACATACTTATCAACATTTATGTGCGATTTTTTTCCTTGATATGCCTTCTGTACATTTCAATTCAATCTTTAAGAAGCCACCTTGAGCAGGCAGACCCAAAAACATTGTTGGTTCCATTAGGTTATATCCTACTTGGAATATCAACGTACTCATCGCTAATCGGTGCTGTTGACTTAACCCTTTTTCCGCTTTTTGGAGCGTTAGTGCTACGCCTATTAGGTCTTGGGGTCTTGCTTTTCGTTTGCTACAAAACATTCTATCATAGTGAAGAGAGGGAATAAATGTGAAAATTCAGCGCCGAGACAAATTGAAGATTTATGGCGATCTTCTTTTTGCCCTTCGTTCTGAATCCAGCACTGAAAAGATTATACTGACACGAGTTCAAGCCAGAACAAGAGTCCCTTTTGATCGCCTAAAATTATACATTGCAGAGTTAGTGGATCTTGGTATGCTTGAAGATGAGACATCAATGAAACTTACCAAAAAAGGGACACAATATCTTAGAGAATATGAAGAAGTCCTTGATTTTATGAAACGTATGGGTCTTGCTTATCGTTAGAAATTAGACTCATTGACCCATATTTCTCTGAACATTTCTTTATTCAGGGGTTTGCTGGGGCTCTGGAACCATTAAGGGAGAAAAGAATGGAAATGCACTAACCACTCTTTCAACAGCGACTATGTTATTTTCATCCAGAGCCCACTCAGCCCACATTTTACTTAATGCACTTTTTTCCAAAAAAAAGGAAGAGATGTTTTGTGGTAATATCGCTTCTATGGTTTTCTGTAGAGCACTACACCGACTATGGCGACTGCAATTATGATTGCTATGCCTATTCCGATGATTGTCATTGTGTTGTCAACTGGCGCGGCTGTTTCTGGTGCTTGTGTTGGTGCAGCTACCTCTTCAGCGTAGAAGGCTGTTTCAGCAGATGATCCCCAGTATGATTCAGAGCCTGCAAATGATGCGTATAGCGTGTATTGACCAGAGATGTCAGGTGTCCACACGTAACTGTAAACACCGCTTGGGGAACTTGTGGTATGGCCGATTTCTCTATAGTTGCCGTTAGCATCTACGACTGACAATGTGACTGCAACGCCGGTGGCATCACTTGGTTTTACTTGTTTCTGGTATACGTATTCCATCCATTTGCTTTGACTTGCATCTGAAACACATGGTAGGCCACTGGGGAATCTCTTTGCGATTTCGTCTTGTGTTGTACCCGCTGAGATGTCCATAACTGTACCTGTTATTGTGATTGGTGTAGCAGTTGTAACGCCGACGTTTGGTGCCGAAATAGTAGTAGCGCTTGGTCCTTTGCCAAAGGCATAGATTTGGTTGTCATATGCGTTTAGTGATAGCAGAACTCCGTATGCAATCGATGTAGAGCGGATGTATGTGCCAAGTTCGCTCCAGATGAGTTCTCCGTTCGTGTTGTTTACGGCTAACATTTGGGCTCCGTGGAACAGCGGTGGGTTGTATTCATGGCCGATGCCCCAGTAAGAGACATCTTTACTTTGTGCATGGCAGTCGAAGACCCAGATTGGCCAAATGCCATATGGGCTTTCAAGTCCAGGTTCGCCGATCAGTTTAGTTGTATTCGTGTACCAGTTCTGTGCTCCAGTTGCAGCGTTAAAGGACCATATGTCTCCTCCAAGGCCTGCGACTAGAAGTGCTCCGTTAGCAACGAAGGGTTTGAGGCTGAATAAGTCATAGTCGTTTGGATCAGCGCCGCTATCGCCTTGCATTTCATTTGTCCATACTTTGGTACCTGTGCGTACATCGAAAGCATCTATCTTGTAGTTGACGCAGTTCAGAAGGAAGAATTTGCCTTCACCATATGTCATTGATGTTCTTGTGAACGGCAAGAGACTTTCTACTCCGCCTGCATATGTTAGGTTGTTCAACCATAGTACTTGCCCTGTCGTTTGATCCATGCTGCATACGGTAAGCCAGCCTGCGACTTCACCACCGTAACCCTGGTTTTTAACGAATCCACCTGTCATAAGGACTGCATCGCCAACTATTGCGTTGATGTATAGATTGGGGTTAATAGTAGCGCCTGAAATGTTGGTTGGTACTGGTTCAGACCACATGTAGCCTTTACTGAAATCCCATACACTGTTTCTTGCTGGTTGCCATGAACCCGAAGATTGGGCGTTCATCATAGCCATGGTAAAGTTAACGCAAGTTAAGTGAGGCCCAGTATTCGTAACTACCTCTGGAACAGCAGGTAGACGTCCACCAGGTTTCGGATAGACTGTCTCAGTGCCAGCAGTTGAATTTATGAAGTAACCCATCAAGTTTCCTTTAGCGTCTGGTCTAATGGTGACATCTGAACCGTTGACAAGGCTAAGAATGTAAGCCCCCGTTGTAGCATCATACATGTTCCATTGAACTGTTCTTGGAGCAGTTGTAACTAGATTTCCGCCAGTATCACTTGCTGGAAGAGAACCTGTTGTCCAGATAAATGGTCCGATAGCACCATACTGGTTGACTTCGTTATATATGGTAGTCATGCCGCATCGCAGTCGGTTGGTAGTATTGATTGTCCACAAAGTTTCACCAGTGTACAGATCTACTGCTTGAATGCCCTGCGCTTGGTTTGCACCCATTCCGATTGGATAAAGCTGTGAGTACATTATACCGTTGATTATGATTGGCTCGTACTGCGGCTGGTATTGTCTTGTTGTCCAGTAGTGACCTGTGTCTTGAGTTCCGCCTGCATCTCCGCCGACTACACCGCCTGCGCCCCATGGCTTTGTCCATAGAACGTGGCCTGATAAGACCGAGGGAGTATAGGGATTGCAGAAGCTGGTTGCGTTGTATGAACCGGTTCGTCCAAAGGCAATGCTGCCAAAGCCTAGCCATGGACCCATAAGCTTGTACCATTGGTCAACGTTTTCTGCAGATACAGGGGTTTGCCACCATTCAGTTGGAAGCGGCGTTGTTGGATAGGCACTTTGTGTTATTGGTTCTTCTTGTACTGTTAGCGTTTTAACTTCGCTCACACTAGGCAGGTTAACCATTCCTACCCATGGACTGTTTGGGCGTTCAGGGTCGCCTACGAGTTCTTGGCCACCATAGAAGAATTGGAATGTGTATTCACCAACTTTATCTGGGACAAAATTGAAGAATGTACCGCCTGTTGTGTCGCCAGTAAATGGACCTCTTGTTTCAACGTTGCCGTTTGGATCAGTGATCTTCACTGTCATGTTTGTTGGTCTTTCGCTGGTTTCCATAGGTGTCGCTAAGAAGAAGTTAACGTTAACTGTTTGCCCGACGCCGATTGGGTTCGGAGCTACGTTAATGTAGGCATATGTTGGGACTTCGTATCCTTCTGGGAAATAGACTTGTCCAAAGACGTTTGAAGATAGCGCGATAGAAGTTGTCATTGCAAAAAGCATCACAATTAAAGTTGCATTTTTTAGTGTTTTTTTAAACATTTTTTTGTTTTCCTTTTTTCTATTTTTTGCGCTTTTTATAACGCAACTCATCAAATAGCGCTAAAATAATTTAAAGCGGTGTAATGTATAGATTATACATATAGACAATTTTCATAAATGTCTGGTTACCCCTACTTGAAAAGCAACAAGAACAGCAAACCATCCCTCTGTTTCTTTGAACAATTATATATAGTAAAACCTCACAAAAGGGGAGGAAACAGCAAACCCAAATGTTCCCTGTGAGAATTGAATAAGATGGAAGAACATTCATTTCAGCCCCCTGAAGTAGATTCAATGGATGTTTTGGTGAATCTAGGTTGCTCTCTTTCTCAAGCTCGAGTGTATTTAGCATTGGCACGGATAGGCACATCTTCTATTAGTGATATTTCTAAAGCCACTGGAATTCATAGGGAAAATCTCTACATAATAACAAAATCTATG
>JBNIDO010000082.1:0-11809 GCA_050108095.1 Bathyarchaeia archaeon | reverse complement strand
CACAAGCCATCTTTTATGTCTTACTTATCAGAAAAGTAGTTTTCGGTCAACTCACCCATCCGTTTTCGCCGATGAATAGCACCTTCGCACTATGACGAGGGGTTTGTGAGCCAAGCAGGAAAGCATTTCCCAACTAACCTCTTCGATGCCGACGCTGAAACGCGCCGCCATATCCCAAACCGTCGCACCCGACCCTGGACCCCGCGCCCTGTCGGCGATGTTGGTGATGGTTAGGGCTTCACCCGCAGACAAGGGGCAGCCAGCAACCGCCAGCGGCGTGGAACTCCGTCGCAACCCAAGCATCCGACCAGCCGCATAGCAGAAGACTCCGCCAAACGCCTGAATCCCCCTCAAAGGGTTGGGGCGGGGTGTAAAGTAAAAGTTGTGGAAGCGGTAGGTTTTGTCGGTGTCGGCGATGATGACGCAGACGTTTTTGCCCAAAGCCCCGTGGATGCCAGAGTGGATTTTCTGGGCGAACTCAGAGGCGTTTTTTAGGGGCAAACTCACGTAGGAGTAAGCCAAGTTTGAGCCGTCGATGCCGCCCTCTGAACCGAAAAGCAGCGCCTGCAAAAGACCCGCCTGCTCCAACGCCACCTGCTTATGCTTAGCCCCCGACTCCACAGGGTACTCACGCAGTCGCCTCAGCAGCCGCATCCCAAAACTGCACAACATTCCCAAAGGGTAACCCCAGACCCTACGCATCCAAAAACCAGCGATAACCTTCGCGTTTCTGCTGGGCTCCACTGTTGCTTCGTCGATTATATTGCCTGTGGCGACTGCAAGTGCCTTCTCGGAAACCACCACAAAGTCGCCATCTTCGATTTTGCCCTCCAGAGCCGCCGTTAACCTGTCGAGGTAGGCGTCGTGGGGTTTCCAGTAACTGGTCGAAACCGCCAAAGCAGCATACTTAGTCATCTGTTATGCTCGAATGCAAATTAGACTTTGACTTAATAAGAGTTGATTTCGCTAAAATAGTGCGTATGGGAATCTTTGGTTGTTTTGGTAGAGTTTGCCTTTTATGGGGATGGCTTGTCCGCAGACGGGGCAGTGCATGTCGCTGGTTAGGTTCCACTGGGTGATTTCGAAGGACTCACGTTTGATAATTGGGGTGTCGCAGTTGGGGCAATACGTGTTTTCGCCGGGGTGGCCGGGGACATTGCCCATGTAGACGTAGTGGAGGCCCTCGTTTTTGGCTATGAGTAGGGCTTGCTCCATCTCCTGTACGCTCGTCGCGGGGACGGTTGTGTACTTGTATTCTGGGTGAAAGCGTAGCATGTGTAGTGGCGTGTCGGCGCCGAGGTAGTCTTTTATCCATTTTGCGAGGGCTCGGATGCGCTCAGGGGAGTCGCCTGATTTTGGGACCACGAGGTTTGTGAGTTCTATGTGGACGCCCTGCAGCTTAAGCTCCTTTAAGCTCTCATAGATGGGCTCCACCTTTGGGACGCTCATAACGGTTTTGTAGAAGTCTGGGTCGCCGCCACCCTTAAAATCCACAGTCACCGCATCCAAGTAGGGGCCAATGGTCCGCACGGCTTCTGGTGTCATGTAGCCGTTGGTGACAAAAGTGTTGAATAAGCCCTCTTTCTTTGCCAATTTGGCGGTATCGTAGGCATATTCCATGAAGATTGTGGGTTCGGTGTAGGTGTAGCTTATGCCTTGGCATCCTGCGTTTTTTGCTGCTTTGACGACTTCTTCGGGTGGGAAGGGGTTGCCGGGAGAGTCGTGGTCTTGGCTTATCATCCAGTTGTCACAGAATTGGCAGCGGAAGTTGCAGCCAGCCGCCGCCACTGAGAGAACCAGCGAGCCGGGGTTGAAGTGGCTGAGCGGTTTTTTTCCGATGGGGTCGACGGCTGCGGAGACGGCTTTGGCGTAGTTTAGGGTGTAGAGGGTTCCGTTTTCGTTTTTGCGTACGAGGCAGAAGCCGGGTGCTCCGTCGCTGATTAGGCATCGCCGTGAACATAGGCAACATTGCACTTTGCCTTCCTGCTCTCGTTCGTAGAGCATGGCTTCATGAAGAGACATTTACAATTCACAAAATAATAGAAGTGAAGGTTTTGTTTAAAAGGATTAACTACAGGAGCTTGTTGTAGAAGCAGCTGTACTCTCCCGTGTGGCAGGCTGGACCCGTCTGCTCAACCACATAGAGCAGCGAATCAAAATCGCAATCTGTTGAGACTGAAACTATTTTCTGTGTGTGACCGCTGGTTTCGCCTTTAACCCAGAGTTCGTTGCGGCTGCGGCTCCAATACGTCGCTTTTCTAGTTTTCAACGTGTTTTCGACTGCTTCTTTGTTAGCGAATGCCTGCATCAGCACCGTTTTGGTTTTGGCGTCTTGGGTGATGACGGGGATAAGCCCGTTGCCTTTGCTGAAATCCAACTTTGCAAGTAGTTCTTCTGGCGTCATGTTCGTATAGTCACCCCCATCTTACGCAGGTAATCCTTAACGACTGGAACAGGATACTGGTTGTAGTGGAAAATTGAGGCTGCCAACGCCGCGTCAGCTTTGCCCTCTGTGAACACGTCGAGGAGGTGTTTGGGTTCACCTGCACCGCCGCTGGCGATGACTGGGACGTTGACGCGTTCGCTGATGCCACGGGTTAATTCGATGTCATAGCCGTCTTTGGTGCCATCCTTATCCATAGAAGTAACCAAGAACTCGCCTGCGCCAAGCTTCTCCGCCTGCATCGCCCACGCCAACGCATCTATGCCGGTGGGTTTTCTGCCGCCATAGGTGACAACTTCGAACCAGAGTTGGCCTTCTTTGGTGTCAACTAGGATTTTACCTTCGCTGAGCTTGCGGTTGCGTTTGGCATCTATTGCGCACACGACACATTGTCGCCCAAAAACATCAGCTAACTCAGTTATGAGTTTGGGATTTTCCACTGCCGCCGTGTTGACTGAAACTTTGTCGGCTCCGCTGCAGAGCACCGCCCGTGCATCTGCAACACTGCGGATGCCTCCACCGACGGTAAAGGGTATGCTGATGGCTTTGGCGACGCCTTCCACGTATCGGCGCATGATGTCGCGTTTTTCGCTGGAGGCGGTGATGTCGAGAAAAACCAACTCATCAGCGCCGTCGTCGCTGTAGCGTTGCGCCATTTCCACTGGGTCGCCTGCGCATTTGGGGTTTAGGAAGTTTATGCATTTGACGACTTTTCCGTGGTCCACGTCAAGGCAGGGTACGATACGTTTTGCAAGCGGCATAGTTAGGCTTCCACCTTCTCTAAGGCTTCCTTTAACGTGAATCGCCCCTCATATAGGGCTTTCCCGATGACTGCGCCCGTGCAGCCGATGTCTTTGAGTGCCGCCAAGTCGCCGATGCTGCCGATTCCGCCTGCAGCAATGATTTTGGCGTTAGGGTAGTGGACGGCTAGGCTTAGCGTTTGGAGGTCGGGGCCGTTTAACATGCCGTCTTGTGCGATGGAGGTAATGAGGAAGGTTTCGACGCCCAATTGAGTGTACCTCTCGAGCGCCATGTCCACGGTCATTGGGGTTTCTGTTTGCCAACCCTCAACCATGATGCGGCCCTCGCGGTTATCTAGCGCAACTATGACTGAGTCGTGGCCAAAGCGGTTTTGGATTTTGCCGATGACTGAGGGGTCGCTAAACGCCAGTGAACCAAGTATGACTTGGGCGACGCCGACTTTGAGGAGTTTTTCGGCGACTTCGTAGCTGCGTATGCCTCCGCCCACTTGGATTGGTAGTGAAATGTTTTTTGTGATTTCGGCGATTACGCTTCGGTTGTCGCCTATGCTAAAGGCTGCGTCTAAGTCGATGATGTGGAGTTTGCCTGCGCCCTCGTCTTTCCAGCGCTGTGCCGCTTGGAGTGGGGTTCCGAATTGGGCTTCGTAGCATTTGGCGGTTTCTGCTTCGCCGCGGGTTAAGCGGACGATTTTGCCGCCCATCAAATCAATAGCGGGAATTAGCTGCATCCAAAATCACCTAACCACTGCTTTAGCGAAGTTTTTAAGGATTTTTAGGCCTACGTCGCCTGATTTTTCGGGGTGAAATTGTGTGCCGTAGATGTTTTTGTCTGCAACTGCACTGGCGAAGGTGGTGCCGTATTCTGTTGTGGCTATGACTATGTTGTCCTCTTTGGGTGCTGGGTAGAGGCTGTGGACGAAGTAAACGTATGTGCCCTCTGCGACGCCGTCGAATAGGGGATTGGGTTTGGTGAAGCTCAGCGTATTCCAACCCATATGAGGCACCTTGACGGTTGTGGGCAGTTGCTTGATTCTGCCTTTGAAGAAAGCTAAGCCTTCACCGGGGCCTTCCTCGCTGGATTCAAAGAACAACTGCAAGCCCAAACAGATGCCCAATAACGGAGTGCCCTCTCCAACTTTTGTTCGAAGGACATCTTTGACTGTGCTTAGCCGCTCCAGCGAGGCAGTGAAGCTGCCCACTCCGGGTAAAGCGATGGCGTCTGCGTCTTTGAGGTCTGCTGAGGAGGTGCCTATGGCGGCGTTTAAGCCGACTTTTTCGAGCGCAGTTTTTAGACTGAGAAGGTTTCCGACGCCGTAGTCGAATATGACTGCGTTTGCCATGCTAGATTACGCCCTTTGAACTGGGTACGCCTCTGCGTCTGGGGTCAACTGTGGCTGCTTGCCGAAGGGAGAGCGCGAGGGCTTTGGTTGCGGCTTCGGCTTTGTGGTGGTCGTTGCTGCCGTATTCGACAAAGATGTGGACGTTTGCCTGCAGTGTCTGGGTCAAAGATTCGAAGAAGTGGACTATGTCTTCGGTGGGCATGTCTTCTACTTTTTTGCCTCGGAGTTTGAGGTCGATTTTGAAGTAGGGACGCTTCACCAAATCCACTGCGGCGAATGCGAGTGAGCAGTCCATGGGGGCGGCTGCGTTGCCGAAGCGGGTGATGCCTTCGCGGGTGCCCAAGGCTTTGTTTAGGGCTTCGCCTAAGCCGAGGGCGAGGTCTTCGACCATGTGGTGGACGAGGTCGCCTTTGACGGAGGCTTCGATGTCGATTAGGCTGTGTGTCGCCAGCGAGGTGAGCATGTGGCTTAGAAACGGCACTGGCGTGTCGATTTGGGCTTTGCCTTCGCCGTCTAAGTCTACTTTGACTTTCACTGTGGTTTCTTTTGTTTTACGGGTAACCTCTTCACATCTCATAGTTGTCACTTCGAAATTTCCTTTAATGCCTCGATTAGTTTAGCGTTCATCTCGGGCAAGCCCACGGTGATTCGGAAGCAGTTGTCGTACTGAAGTAGTTTACCCCATTTCTTGAGCATGATACCTTTGCTGAGCAGTTTCTGGTAGACTTCGTCGGCGGGGGCTTGGGTGTTTATGAGCACGAAATCCGCCTGCGAATCAAACGCTTGTACGCCTTCTATTTGGTTGAGTTGGTTTATGAGTTTTCCCCGCTCCGCAATTAGCGCAGATACGGCGGTCCGTTCGATGTCTATGTTGTCGAGCATTTTGATCCCCATGCGTATGGTGAAGCCGCTCACGGGATAGGGCAATGGCGCTTTCTCACGGAGAATCGACGCTAACTCGGGGTTAGCAACCACGTAACCCAACCGTAGCATAGCCAACCCAAACGCCTTAGAGAAAGTCCGCAGGACAATCATGTTTGGGAACTCTCGGATGCGCGGCACGAAACTGTAGTCTGCGAATTCGCCGTAGGCTTCGTCGAGGATGACGACGCCGGGGAAGGCTTTGGAGAGTTTTTCGATGTCTTGGGGCTTCATCTGGTTGCTGGTGGGGTTGTTTGGGCTGCAGAGGTAGAGGAGACGCGTTTTGTCGGAGAATTTGGAGAGCATGCCCTCGACGTCAAGTTGGAAATCGTCCTTTAACGGTACGGTGACGTATTCGCCTTCTTGGCGCTTAACGCATAACCGCGGAATAACAAAAGTGGGCGTAAACGAGACTGCCACGTCGCCTTTTTCAAAGAAAATGCGGATCATGCGGTCAAGTAGGTCATCTCCTGCATTGCCGACAACTAGGTAATCCGCTGGGACACCCATGTAACCCATTAGTTTCTCTCTGAGCTTGATTTCCTCGTCTTCGGGGTACACTCGCAAATCGATTTCTTCAGCAAGCTCCTTGATTAGCATCGTCTGGCGGGCTCGGTCGATGAAGAGGTTTTCGTTAAAGTTGAGTTTGACGATTTTTGATTGGTCCACGCCGATTTGCTTCGCTAACCCCTCAGGTGTAGTGCCCGGGGTGTAGCAGTCAATGGCTTGCAACTTGGCAAGTTTCTGCTTTAACCATGCACGGTAGGACGCGCTCATGGTTCGAACCTCGCGGCTATGGCTTTGTAGTGGTTTGGGAGGTTTTCGGTGTCGGTTAAGACTTTAACTTGCGCCTTCACTTTTTGAAGTCCCTCTTTGGAGCATTCTGCGATGCTGACCCGACGCATGAAATCAATGGCGGATAAACCTGAGAACGCCTGTGCAAACCCGCCTGTGGGCAGTACGTGGTTGGTTCCACTCGCGTAATCGCTGAGTGGCACGGGGCTGTAGGGTCCGATTAGGATTAAGCCTGCAACCAACCTCTCGGCAAGAGCTCTGGCGTCTCTGGTAAGGACTTCGAGGTGTTCTGCAGCGAATTGGTTGGTTAATTTGACTGCTTCGTCGATGTCTTTGCAGACGATGATGAAGCCGTATTTGGAGAGGGACTCCACGATTTTTTCGCTTCGAGGAGCTACCGCCGCATACTTGGATAGGTTGGTTTGGACTTGCTCGGCGAGATTCGACGAAGTCGTGACGAGTGCGGAGACGCTGTCGGTGCCATGCTCTGCCTGCGAAATCATGTCGTAGGCTATTAGACGGGGGTCAGCCGTGTCGTCGGCTAACACAAGGATTTCACTTGGTCCAGCAGGCATGTCGATGGCAACATCCTGCGAAACCAGCACCTTCGCAGCGGTGACGTATTTGCTGCCCGGACCCACAATCTTGCGTACAGGCTCGATGGTTTCTGTTCCGTATGCAAGTGCGGCTATGGCTTGGGCTCCGCCAACCTTGTAAACTTCAGTTACGCCGCAGATGTCGGATGCAACCAATACGAGTGGGTTAACTTTTCCCTCTGCGTTGCAGGGTGAGCAGACAACGATGCGGGGTACTCCTGCAATCTTAGCCACCAGCGCGGTCATGACAACAGTGCTTGGGTAAGCCGCTTGACCGCCGGGCACATAGCAGCCGACGCTCTCTATTGGGCACAGCACGGTCTGCACCATGATGCCCTCATTGAAAGCACGGACGGCAGTATTCGCCAGGAGCTGTTTTTGGAAGACACTGACGCGTTTTTTCATGAACTCGATGGCGGCAACCTGCTCGGGGGTAACGTTGTTGTATGCTGCCTGAATTTCTTCCTCTGACACACGGAGGGTTTCTGGGGTAAGTTGGGCTTTGTCGAAACGTAAAGCAAAGTCAAGGAGTGCACGGTCTCCTTGGGCTTTGACTTGGCTGATTATAGTTTTCACTGTTGATTCAAGCTCAGAGGTAGCTTGCTGGTCCACCTGCTGCCGCTTAAACCAGTCTTGGGGTAACTGTTTTGAATCCCACTGCTTTACGATTGGTCCACTCTGCATTGACCTTCATTTCTCCGGGCTATTTCATCGAGCGCCAGCACCTGCCGCGGCTCAAACACGACCAGACCCTGGGCGATCTTGCGGATTTTAGGCAGTAACCCAATGAAACAGTCTTTCTCGATGACTGTGTTCACGCCCACCCAAGCGTCGTCTGCCAACGGCGAAATCGTCGGGTTCCTAAGCGCCGGCAACTCTGTTAGCAGCGTCTGCAGGTTCTCTTTTTTGACGTTAACAAATATGTGTATGCGTTTGGAGCCGTCAACCACGCCTTTGAGCAATGCGACTATGTCGTAGATTTTTTCGCGTTTCTCGGGGTCTTCCATGGTTTTTTTGTTAGCTATGAGGATGGCCGCGGATTTCATGACTGTGTCGATTATGCGGAGGTTGTTGGCTTCGATGGTGGTGCCTGTTTCGGTTACGTCCATGATGCAGTCGCTGTTCTCCGGCGGCTTTGCCTCAGTTGCACCGAAGGAGAGGAAGATTTTTGCTTTGGGGTTGTCGCCTTTTCTCCACCACGGTGTCACCAGCATGGGATCAGCATCGCCGAAACGGGCTTTGTATTCGGGGGTGTTTTTTAGGTATTCAGAGGCGATAGTGAGGTATTCGGTGCTGACTCGGAAGTTCTTGCCCTGCGCCCAGATGGACTCCATGAACTGCCCCAGTGTAGTGCCTTCGGGTACGGTGTTGGGGACGGCGATGACTAGGCGGATTTTGCCGTATTCGAGGTTCTGGAGGACTTCCACGTCGGCTTTGTTTTCGCGGACCCAGTCTTCGCCTGTGATGCCTATGTCCTGTAATCCTTCGGATACGAAAACGGGGATTTCTTGGGGGCGCAGCACTTTCAGCTCGATTTGGGGGTCGTTTATGCTGGGGCGGTAGGTCCGGTCTGAGGCGCCGATTTTGAAGCCTGATTTAGCGAAGAATTCTGCGGTTGCTTTTTCTAGGGATCCTTTGGGTATTGCAAATTTTATTTTATCCATAAATTTTCACCTAAACATTTAGAGAATGGTCTAATTTTGATTTGTTTTGCAGAAACGTTTTGCTGCGGGGTTGCGCCTAATTTACAATAACAAATCGATGTTAAGCTTTCAATGAAGGCAATCGCCTTGTATGAACGCAATCCCTCATCATACGTCACTAAGTGACACCTCAACGCCTGCCTTCCTAATAAACCTAGTCACTAATATTTAACTGTCGAAGAACCACAAACCACTAAACGTCGGATAGTTTGGGCTTTTTTATTTCAAAAACCAGCGGAGGCACCGAATTCCGTGTCTCCAACTCGACGCCCAGCAAACCCTCCATGATTCCCCGGCAGACTTCGCAGTCATTTAGGAAAGGGGTTTTGAGGAGGAGGAATTTGTCTTTGACGTAGAAATCGCCAAAACCCTGCACTTTAAGCCGCCTAAACACGGCACCCCAGTTCCGCTCATCAGCAGCATCTAAACCCAAAGTGGATTGAATCGAAACCTTCAAAGCGTCACCCATACGTAAGCCAACGTCATACCATTGGTCTTTAGGTATCGTTTGGGTTAGGATGTTGAGTAATTCGACGTTGACAAATGCGATTCGGCTGATGCCACAGTAGTATTCGCCTGGAAAACGCCAGTCATCGATGTTGAGGCTTCTGTAGATGTCAAGCATCTTGGAGATGAGCGCCTTTATGCCGGGTTCCTTGCCGTCTCTGATTAGGGTTTCCACGAAGTCACGTTCGTTGCGCTCTAAAATGATGGTTGTGCGTTTGGCTTCGTCGCCCCTTCCGAGGGCATCTGGGAGTTTGGGTTTGTCCGGCTGCATAGGGCTTATTCTTTTAGCCATACGCTATATGCCTTATGTATTCTAAGAGCATATTAGAACTCAAGGTTACCCTTTGCGGCCACGCTTCTTGCAATAGAGGAATAAGCCTACTGCCGCAATAACTACCGCTGCTACACCGATTGCTAATGCAACTACAGGAACAGGTTTAGAAGCTACAGTGAAAAATACAGTTTCCGAGGAACCCACGTTCCCATACTCATCTTGAGCATAAACAGTAACATTATGGGCTCCAACCTGCAAACCAGACAAAACTATACTACCGCCAACTGCAGTCAGAAACCAACTGTGCAGGAGAGAATCTTTATAGGTTTTCAGACCTAGCCATCTTAATTGCCTTAAAAAACCAATCCTTAACTGGGTACGGCATAAACATTATTTTCTTAAAAAAGTGGGAGATGCTGCAAGTCCTAGTACTGTTTATGCTACTATAGCTTCGTTGGAGCGCAAAGGCTGGATCAAATGTATTAAAAGAAGCGTGGAAGGGTTTATGCTTTAACAGACGAAGGCAGAAACGTGTCTGATGCCATGGATAATACGGCTGAAGAGATTAAACGGTTTATAGATAAACTTTTGAAAAGTTAACGAATTACTTGTGGCTTATTGCCCAACCAATCTGCAACTTAAATCATACGCTGACGCCAAAAAGCAATCAACAATTCAGTCTGCTGGTTGTTGTTGTGTATAGGGGGTTTTCGGCAGCAACTACTATAGAAAAATAGAAGAATGGTTAATAAAACAGGTGTTGCCCTACTGGGGTGCCGATGAAGAATCTAAAAAGCTGATTGAATGATGCACTCTAGGGTATCTGAGGCAAAATTTTAGGGGTTTAAGTGATGACTCTTTTGCGGATTAAATAGAAAAGCATCACTAAGCCAACGACGAACAGAACAGCGCCAGTGCCTATGCCAGCGAAATAATTGATTTGTAGGACATCCACCATGAGGTATGGTAAGTAGGTTGGACCGGCAAAGAGAAGCAAAACCGCAACCACAGTCAACGCTATCCTTGTGAACTTGGATTCTATGCCGCTGACTTGTTCAATTTCTTCGTCAATTTCTGTCATTTAGCGCCCAACTTATGTGTCTTCAGATTGATTGTTCTCCGTTAAACCTTCTTTTATTTCTTTTCCCAAAGCCTTCATCAAAAACTTAAAAACCAAAAAACCAGCGCCCTTATCCGCCTTAAAACCCATAGTCGTACCCAAAAGACTAACGCCGTCGATTTTACGCTCCTTAGCCAACGCCAAAGTCAACCCAGTGCCACCCACTATTCGACCCTTGCTATAGATAACTCCACCTTTCTCCATAAACTCCGTAGCCAACCTCGGCGAAGTAGCGGCAATGTAAACTTGGGTTTTATCCTCAGTTATCGGCACGCCACCCATGGTGACTAGGAAGCGGCAGCCGATTTCCTGGGCGAAATCAAGCACGGAATCGCAGACAACGTAATGTGCAACTACATCATCGAAGGATGGCTGAATTTCCCCAGTCATGATGATGAGGTTGTTTTTCTCCATGGGGGCGTAGAAGAATTCGTAGCGGGGTAGATGTGCGATGCCTTTGCTGGTTATGGAGACGTAATCTGGGAAGGAAGGTGAGTAGAGTTCCGCGAAGGGTTTAGCGTCACAGAACTTGATAAGTAGGTGAGCCGCTATCCGCCCAACATTGCCAAAGCCGGGTAACCCCTGCACGAAGATGGGGTTGTCTAGGGGCGGGTTGGAGAGTTTACGTAAATACGGCTTGTCCAAAGTGAACCATCTAGCCTTATGGAGATAAACTCGACACTAAAAACCTTTGCCGAAACGAGAAAAAGAAACTATTAATATCTGACAAGTGGATATATGTGACTGCGCTGGAACCCGTTTCTTAAAATATGTAGCGGGGTGGGGTAGCCAGGATCAACCCGCTGGGCTCATAACCCAGAGATCAGTAGTTCAAATCTACTCCCCGCTACCAAACAAAAATTCGTCTCGGCATTTCTCAAACGTAACATGCTTTCACATGGCGGTTTCAACATTGAGGCATGTTAGGGTGTGGAAGAAAAACGCACTTCCCACACGATAACAGGCAAAGAAAAACGTTGCAACCCCAAAAAGCAACCGCATTTACTTGCAGTCATGCGGTATCCCATGAACCGCTACCCCCACACAAAGAGAAAAGAAAAAAAAGCTCACCATTAATTCTGTTCGAACTTTATAAGCCCTTGATTAACCGTAGATTGCGGTAAAAGTAAATAAACAAGTTGAACTAGACAAACATACAAGAAGCGCATGGGTGAATTATCTTGAAGCAGACGATGGTAGCACTCTTAGTTGTAGCTTTAACTCTACTGGCCATTCTACCCCTTGCGCTTCCATCAGGTTTAGTTTCCGCGCAAACCGGCTACAGCATCCAAAGAGTAGACCATCAAGTCCAAGTCATGTATTCAGGCCACCTAGCCATCCTCGACACC
>JBNIDO010000081.1:0-11984 GCA_050108095.1 Bathyarchaeia archaeon | reverse complement strand
AGATTTTTTAGTAACTCATATAAATTCGAAAGTCACTTCGGTATGCATTATCTCTACTAGAAGGCTAACATTTGACAGAGAAACAAACGCCAAGCCAAATCACAAACATCAATACCCAGATTGACAAACTCAAGGAGCAAACCCGAGAAGCAAACGCTCAGATTAAAAAATTCGTTGAGAAAAGAGACGAGCTTCACGAGAAAGTCCGTAAAACCCGCGAGGAAGTCAACCAACTAAAAGTTGAACGGGATGCTCTTAACCAGAAAGTCAAGGAACTAAAGCAGCAGAGAGACGCAATCAGGGTTAATGTTACACCGATTATGGATGAAGTAAAAGGTATCAACGAGAAAGTCGAAGCGTTAAAAAAGAATCTGCCAAAAGTTAGCCAACGCGAACTCAAAAAGGAACATGACGCTATCGAATGGAAAATCTCCACTACCTCACTTGACCTCCACGAGGAAAAACGCCTCATAGAACAAGTAAAAGAGCTTGAAATCCAACTTAGCGGTTACAAAAAGATCGATAATCAACGCAAGAAATTAAAGGAACTCTATGAGCACAAAAAAACATTCGATGCACAAGCCGACGTTTACCATAAGGAATTAACCGATTTAGCCAAGAAAAGCCAAGACCTCCACGCCGTCATGATGGAAAAGCTTGCTTCTATGAAAAAAGACCGCGCCGACGCCGACGCCCTACACCAATCTTTCGTAAATGCTAAAGAACAAAACAACGGCGTCTACGAGCAAATCAGACTGTTAATCGCTCAATCCACAGGCATCAGGGCATCCATACGTGAGCAGTACCAAACTCGCCGCAGAGAAGACGAAGCCAGACGCAAAGATTTCGACGAGAAACGCAAGCAACAAGAAGAGAAGCGTAAGCAGGAACAAGCGGAACGTGCCGTCAAAGAAGCCGCAATTAAAGAAAAAATTGGCACAGAAGCACGCGAAAAACTAAACCGCGGCGAAAAAGTCAGCTGGGAAGAATTCGCAATGATGCTTGGCGACGAAGATGACGAGGCGGAAACGCAAGCTTAAAGTGATGTTGCTGCAATATTGAGATAGCGATTTCGATGGCTAAACGGGAAACGCAACAGCAGACGCAAAAGCGTATCCTCATTCTATGTGTTGACAGAGATGGCGATCTCGAAACCAAAGCAGCCATCAAAACGCCGCTTCTGGGCAGAACCGCCAACCTCGACGGCGCAGTCGCCCTCGCGCTCAAAGACCCCGAGGAACCCGATGCCAACGCCATGTTTGAAGCCGTCCGACTCTACGACCGCTTACACGACGAAAAGACACCCGATGAAGTCTTTGAAGTCGCCACTGTATCAGGTACCGACATAGGGGGCGTTAGCGCAGACCGCAAACTCGTGGCGGAACTAAACAGCCTCCAAGAATCGTTTGGTGCCAACGAAGTTATCCTTGTCAGTGATGGTTACTCTGACGAAGCCGTTTTGCCGCTGGTTGAATCCCGTGTGCCTGTCTCATCGGTGCGCCGCATTGTCATAAAACACAGTGAATCCATCGAAGAAACCGCTGCGGTGTTCACCAAATACATCCGCCTCCTGGTGGATAACCCCCGTTACGCCCGTATGGCTTTGGGGTTACCAGGTATATTGGTGCTTATCTTTGGTGTTCTCTGGGGTATCAACTACTTCATTCCAGGCGCTATTTTCTGGTATGGAATCGCGATTCTCATTGTAATCGGCGGGTTTTTGTTGCTCAAAGGTTTCGGCGTAGATCGTGCCACCAAAAACTTTTACCATTGGGCAAGAGACTACGATCCGCCGCCGCTTCCAATCCAAATATCCAACTATACAATCATCGCTGGTATTCTCTGTATTGCTGTGAGTGTTTATTTGGGTGTAGCAAACGTTATCAAAAATGTGCCTTCACCGGTTGATGTAGCGGGCTGGTTAAGCGCTAGTCCCCGAATCGCTACCTTCTTCATCAAAGGTCTCGATGTCTTGCTTATAGTGGGTATATGCATCGTTTTGTTAGGTAGAAGTGTTCGTCTCTACTTTGAGAGGGATTCTCGCTTGCTACGCAACGTGGCTTTGATTGTGTCGGTTGTGTGGGCTCTTTGGATACTGGAGGGAACCGCAAACATTATCTACAGCATCTTCAACCCTGCAAACGCTGGAGTGCCCATTGCGAGCTTTGATAACCCAGATTTCGCTAACTTCATATTCACTATAGTGGTGGGTATCTTAATCGGTATTGCATCGGTGTTGCTTATTCACATCGTTAACCGTTCAACCAAGGGCTTCTTTAATAGAGAAGAAAAAACTGGAGAACTCTAACTCCCTCTCGGCTGTTGTGAACTTAAAGTTGAGTAAGCTTTAATTGAAACCCCAAAGGTTAACCTCTACTAATAACACCGTGCATGTGCGAGGACCATCTGTTTGCTTAAGAAAATGCTTTCTTTTATCGGCGCTTATACGCTCTACGAGAAGTGGCTGTGGCAGCAGGTTAAAAACGGCGTAAAACCCGAACACATAGCCATAATCCTCGACGGCAACCGCCGATGGGCAAACCAGCAGGAGACGCATCCGTTTTTGATGGGGGACAAATGGGGTCACAGTGACGGCGCGGACACGGTTGAGCAACTGCTGGATTGGTGCCACCTACTCGACGTGAAATATGTAACACTCTACACTTTTTCGACCGAGAATTTTTCGAGGCACAGCGATGAGGTTACCAAGATCATGCAGATTGCCGAGGAACGATTCCGCAAACTCTTAAAAGACGAACGCATCCACCGTGACAAGGTGCATGTCAAAGTCATCGGTAGAGTTAACTTGCTGCCGCAGAGCCTCCAAGACGCGATCGCTGAACTCGAGCATGTTACCGCAGACTATGATTGTTACTTCTGGAACTTCGCATTCGCGTATGGGGGAAGAGCGGAAATCGTGGATGCCGCAAAAACCATCGCCAAGAAAGTCCAAGCAAAAGAACTCGAAATCGACGACATCACAGAGAGCACGTTCGAAAAATATCTCTACACCAGCCACATGAATAAAGACCCTGACATGATCATCCGCACCAGCGGCGAAGAACGCCTCAGCGGCTTTCTGCTCTGGCAGGCGGCGTATAGTGAACTGCTGTTTTTAGACGTGTACTGGCCGGATTTTCGCTTAATCGATTTGCTTAGGGCGATCAGGGTTTTTCAGCACCGCAAAAGAAGATTCGGCGCATAAACGGCAGACCTTTTTCTAGTGTTAGAAGAAGTGGGTGCCGCCCTTGCTCATCTTCTTCTTAGGGGTTTGGTGGCTGTTTGCTTTTTGGGTTCAGGCGCTGGTACATATTGAGGGCTGGTTGAGGCGCAACCCTCAAGCAGAACGACCCTTGATGTTAAAGGGTTTTCTTTTCGTTACGTGAGGATGGGGTTTGGTGCATGTTGAATCGTCCCATGACAAAACCCTAAACTTTTTCGAAACAAAATAACATATTGAAAGAAATTTGGTTTGTAAAGGTAAGAGTGCCCCTTAGGTTTTCTGTGCCATAATCATAGCATGCGCCTTGTCGTAGGGTTCTAAATCGACGATTTCCTTCACATCATAACCCCGCTTCTGCAGTACACGCGCTTCCTGCTTGTACACATCTTGGGGTGACATGGTGACATCGATGCTCTGCGACTTGCACGCCAGCATAATCCAACCTGCCTCTTTGAGGAAGTAGTCGGCGTTGTCAGCCAAAAGTTTCGCCTGCTCGGGTTGGGCGACGTCACAGTAAATAACATCGACTTTGCCGCTGATAAACATCGCATAGCGTTCAGGCATGCGGGCGTCATCGAGCATAGGGGAAACGTTGGGTCGGAAAGCCGCCACATTATTCACTAAATCCCGCAGTGACCGCTGGGCAAATTCAACGCAGTATACATGCCCCGACTCACCAACTATGTCTGAAACATGGCTCGGTGTGGTTCCTGAAGCTGCACCCAAATACAAAACCTTGCTGCCGGGTCCGATGGGTACATTCTGCAAACCCTTGATGATGGCACCTGCGAGTTTGCTGCGAAAAGCATCCCAAACCCGATACTCCACACCCTGAAACTTCAGCAACCGTTCTCCATACACGTTGAGACCCGGGGTGAGGTTTTTGGTGCCGAGCCGTTTGGCGCCGTCTTCGAGAGTTATGTTGTAGATTTCTTGGAATTTTGGGTGGGGTTTAACTCGAGCGCCCACGGTTGTCTCTCCACTGTTTACGTCTGCGTTTGCCGCCCTTAGGTGGGCCGTCTCGGCGGGGTTTCTGCTGGTAGGGTCGGCGTTCGCCTTCGCGGAATGGCACCCGTTGCTGGCGTTGCTCGCCTCCTTCGCGATAGCCGAATCCGCCTTCTCGTTTCTCTTTGGGTTTCGGTTCTTTGGGCGGCGGCGGTTCTTTGTATTTCTCTCTGATTTCCTCTATGCGCTTGTTAATGTCAGCTTTGAGTTCGTCGCCGATGTAGTGACCTTCACCGAATGCGTCAGCGCGGGCAGCAATTGCAAGTTTACCCGCTATGACACGGGCAATTTTTCCCCGCTGCCAACGCTTAGCATCATGCAGAAGAGTGTGCTGGAAGATCAAGCCGTGCTTGGGCGGGCGGGCTCCGGTTTTTAGTGAGCGGAACAGGGCTTTTTCTGCGCCGAGCACTTGGATGGTGCTGGCGGGTCGCATGGCGAGGTTCTGTAGGCTGCCTGCGATGGCTATCATGCGGGCTCCGAGGAGTGCTCCGGCGACTGCACGGACGTTTGGCGCCATTTCCTCCATGGTTTTATCCACGTATTCTTCCATGTCTTTGCGCAGGCTGTAGAAGGCTAAGACGTCTTTGGCTAAAGCTTGCACCTGTTGGAGGTCGCGTTCGGAAATGTCGGCGCCCATTGAGGCGTCGGCTGCTTTGGCGACGAGTTGAGTGCGTTCTTTGGGGATGCCCTCGTCTTCGAGGGTTTTAACCGTGAAGTTGTCTCTGCCGCCTAAGTTCACAACTAGGCGTGCGTAGGTTTCGTGTTTTTCGATGAGGCGGTCGAGTTCGGGGAAGTAAATGCCATACCACTCGCGGAGTCTGCCCATGAAGAGGTTCACGGTTTGGTCGAGACTGTCCAGTGTCTGTATGCCTTGGGCGACTATGAGGTCGCGCTTTTCTGTGGCACCTTTGATGCGTAATTTGGCGAGTTCCATGGTGACGTTGCGGTTCCAAGCGTTGAGTTCGGCCTCGTCTGCGGCGAAGCCTGATTCTAAGGCGACTTCAACCATGCGGGAGTTGAGAACTGCTATCTCCGCGGGTTTAGCAACCTCCACCTCTACTTCGAGCCGCCGCTTTGTTTCCTGCGCCAAATTCGCGTTACCGAAAACGTATGTGTCATAACCAGTTTTTTTGAGCAGTGTGACCAGTGAAGTGAGTTGGTCGGATAGTTTGCCGGTTTCTGTGCGGAGCAAGCTTTTTGCTGCTGCCTGCGGTTTCTTTGCAAACAGCGCCTTCTCAACGAGTTGGTTTTTGTCGTCGAAGGCTGCTACGCCAAAGGGAAACACTATAATGAATGCTTTCATGATGTTTTGCCTCGGTAGGCTAACAGTATGTCCACTGTTTGAGTTAATAAAGGGTTTCTCTGCACAGTCCAAAACATTTACGAAGACAATGCTTGGCACCCAAAAAAGGGGTTAAAGTAGCGAGGCGAACACGTTTGCGGGCCAGGAGCGAAATGACGGAACCAAAAACAGGTCCACCCGGTCGATGTCTGGGATTTGGTAGATGCTATGCATCATTCCAAAGTAGGATTCGAAGCTTTCAAAGACTACGTGAGCGAACATGTCGTAGGCACCTATGTATTTAACCAGCAAAATCACGTTAGGCGTTTTTAGCAACTCGGCTTCTACTTCGAGCATCCTGCTTTTGTTTGCCAGCTTAATAACCATAAAAGCCCCCGCGTGGTACCCCAACTTGTTGAGGTCAACCATTATGGTGGACAGGGTGAACAGGGTTCCCTTAAGTCGCTTGTAGCGTTCAATCACGTTCTTGGTTGAAATACCCAGTTGATTGGCGATTTTTCGGAAGGGAATCCTCGCTTGAAACACCAATGCCTTAGCGATTTTGCGGTCGGTCTCATCCAACTCAATCTCGCTCTGCTTTATCTGCCGCGGCGTATAGTCGAGTTTGCCCCCAAAAGGCTTAATCACGAGGTTTTCAGGGTGCTGAGGAATCATAGAGTTCTCGGAGAGCAGTACGGCGTCAGCGGTTTTGATGTACGGGCTGGCTTCCAGTTCTCTTTGCAGTTTGCTAATTTCTTCTATGTTGTGGAAGGCTACTTCTGGAATCCACAGGTTGTAAACTCCAAAGCGCCTGCCGATGAGGGTGCGGGGGAGTTTTAGCTGTAAGAATTTTATTGCTTTCTCTTCGTTTTCTTTGCTGGTGACGATTCCTATTAGACTGATGTATTTGTAGCCTAAGCTGAAAGGGTTAACCAGCATGGTTTCGCCGGTAATTACTCCTTCTTTGTATAGACGTTTGTAGCGCATTCGTGTGGCGACTACGCTGATTTTGCATTCTTTTGCGAGGTTTGTGAAGCTTGTACGTGAATCGAGTAGGAGTCTTTTTAGTATTATCGAGTCGATTTCGTCGATGTTGGGTTGCAAGCGCCTTTCCCATTTAGTGTTTTTGTTTAGGTATAAAACCGTATGACTTAAGGCTTTCTGAGTTAAACGTTATAAATCCAGATGAGTGTGATGATTTAATTTGTTTCTTTTTTTATCGTGTTTTGCACAAAATTTAAATTGACAATCAACCGATAACGCATCTACCAAATACAGGAGAATGAAAAATATTCAAAAAATAAAAAAATACAAAGCCCTCGTAATTCTTTTAACACTCTTTTCCATCGCCATCATCACTGATACATTAATCCCGATAGAACTTACAAACGCAACAGAACCCCCCGCAACAACAGCAACCTGGTGCTATGTAGCTTTCTCGCTAAACCCAGTAGGTGTTAATCAGACAATGCTCATCTACGGCTGGACCGACTTAATCCCGCCCGCGGTAGTTAATAAAGACTGGAAATACTACGTTGATATTACCGACCCAGATGGAGTCAACTCCACAGAAGGACCAATCTCTGCGGATACTGCAGGGTCAGGATACATGTACTTCACACCCACCAAAATCGGCCAATACAAAATCCAAACTAGATTCGCAGGAGTAACCGTTCCACCGAATTCACCACTTCAAGCAGGCAGCCCTGGCCAACCAGCCAGAGACCTAAGCAACGACACCTACAAGCCCTCAACAAGCGAAGTGCTAATCCTCGAAGTCCAAGCAGACAAAATATCCGCATACATAGACAGCCCTCTTCCAACCGACTACTGGACTCGACCAGTAAACGCCATCAACAGAGACTGGGTTCAAGTCATGGGAAACTGGCTTGGAACAGCTTCGGGCGCACAGGTTACTGGCCCAACAACTGACTATGCATATGGTGCAGGTCCAGAAACTGCTCATGCAATGTGGTCAAAACCCTACTGGAACGGTGGCATCGTTGACCCAAGAGTCGGCAACAACCGCTCAATCGATTACTATGGTGGTCTAGTGTATGAGACATATGGTCTTTGGCCGCCGATAATAATGAACGGGCGCCTCTACTACAACGTCTACACTCCCCCAAGAATGGGCTGGTACTGCGTTGACCTATACACAGGAGAAACCAACTACTTCCACAACACAACAGGCAAATTCACTGACATGAGCATGATGGGCACATACCCAACAGGAATTGAAGGCGAAAGATTAGCGTTCGGCGAAAACCTCTTCTACGAAAACCCCAACATGGTCGGGGGATTCGCGTACCTTTGGTCAACTGGTAGCCCAGCACAAGGTATGCACGGCGGAATCGGAAACCCCACAGCTAACTGGATGCTCTTTGATGAATTCACAGGAAACTACATCTGCTCAATCGCAAACGTATCGACTGGCGGCACATTGAAGGCAGACCAATGGGGTGGCGTAGTAAGCTACAAAATCACCGGAACAGGAGCAAACCAACGAATACTCGTATGGAACTCCACATTAACAATGCAGGTACCTTACGGTTCAGGATTCTACAGACCCCAAAACATCACATACGACGGCAACCTCGGCTACTCAATCAACAAAACCATTTCTCCATCAATAGGAACAGGACAAACAACAATCCGAACAATCCGAGTTGACGATGCAATATACGGCGGAAGCACAGGCACCAACAACGAAAAAGGCATAACTCCAGGCGTACTTTGGAAGATGAGCCTCAAACCAGGAGAAGAAGGCACAATAGTCTGGAACAAAACCTTCACACCACCATCGATGGCAGGCAACAGAACCATAACACAGGCGCAAGTCGACCCAGAAGACGGCATATTCCTCTTCAAGAGCGTACAGGACCGTAAATGGTTTGCCTACAGCTTAGACACGATGCAGCTAGTCTGGGAAAGCGAGCCTGAATCTGCATGGAACTTCTATGGCATGAGCAACAACATCTATGACGGCAAAATGATGACGTGGGGTTACGGCGGCGAACTACTCTGCTACAACGTAAAAACAGGCGAAATACTATGGAATTACACATCCAAACCAATAGGCACAGAAAGCTGGTACGGCAACGTACCCATCTCAGGCGGCGTAATCGCAGACAACAAAATCTACATCTACTCAACTGAACACTCACCCAGCCAACCATACCGACGAGACGCAATGATAAAATGCGTCAACATCAGCAACGGTCAAGAAATCTGGAATGCTACCCACTGGGCAATCAACGTAGCAATTTCAGACGGTTACTTAGTTGCCCTCAACTACTATGACAACAGCGTCTACTGCTACGGCAAAGGACCAAGTGCCACCACAGTCACCGCGGACCCGAAAGTTTCCATACACGGCGGCAGCGTGATGGTCGAAGGTACAGTAACAGATCAATCGCCTGGTGGAAGACAGGACAGCAGCGGCAACGTAGTTAAAGCGCTCAAAGACAGCCCAGCCATCGCCGACGAATACATGGGTAAATGGATGGATTACTGGTATGCACAGCGCCCCATGCCTCAAGACGCAAAAGGCGTAGATGTAAGCATAAGCGTCATTGACCCCAACGGCAACTACAAAGAAATCGGCACCGCAACCAGCGACTTAACAGGCAAATACGGACTCGCATTCACTCCAGAAGTCCCAGGCCAATACCAGATCATAGCTAACTTTGCAGGATCCAAAGCTTATGGAGCATCCTTTGCAACTACTTTCATGAACGTAGATGATGCACCAACCCCTGCCCCAACCGCGTTACCGCTTCAAGCAGTCGACAACACTATGACTATCGTGGGCTCTACTATTGCAATAATCATTGCAATCGCTATCGTAGGCGTAGTCCTTGCGTTTATCGTTAGGAAACGACCATAAAAAACAAGGAGGAAAAACACAATCCTCACCCCATTTTTATTTCCAAGCAACAAGAACGGGGCTGAAAAGGTGGCGGATAAACTAACCGAGTCGCGATTGAATGGTTGTGCATTTCCATTCTGTTCCCCCTCAAAAATCCGAAGCCTCAGCAAACCCGCAAACTTTCCGTCAAAAAAGGCAGGCTTCATAAACCTTAAAAACAGGCTGTAGAATAATAGCCATCGGGGGTAGTAGTATGGGAGCGGTTTTCCAACATACTCAGCGATTGAAACTTAGGTGGACACAGCTTTTACAGTTTTGCTTTCATACGTTAACCACTTCAAGGATTTAGTCGAATGAAAAACCAGCAAAATGGCACCAGTACCATCGCGGATGCATTAGGTGAAGTGCTTAGTCCAAGTGAAAAAGAAAAACCCTCAAAACATTTTCTCTTAGGACTGCTCGCGGCAACGTTTGCAGTTAGTGTCGTAGACGTTTTTGCGCCTCTACTCTACCCTGAAATAGCCCAAACATTCAACATTCAGGTAGGCACAGCGGTGCAACTCAGTGCCTTTAGCGCCGTCGCTGGAATAATAACGGGATTTACCTTAAGCATTTTCAGCGTCAAAGTACGGTACAAGACGCTACTTTTAGCTGGCGTGTTCTGCATTGTAATCTGTGCCCTCGGCGTTTTTTTTGCACCCACGTTTCTGATAGCCCAAATATTCTATTCCCTAAACGGTGTGGGCTCAGTAATCGTTGGAGTGATGTCATCTACCATTATAGGTGAACTCTACCCCTTAGATAAAAAAGCGATAAGGATAAGCTGGGTTTTTGTCACCGCTCAACTGGCAATTTTGGTTGGGAGCCCAATTACTGGTTACATCGCCGGTTATGGGGAAACTGTGGATTGGCATTCTGCTTTGCTTTGGTTTACGGTTCCTGTGACGGCGGCAAGTTTAATGCTTGTTTATTTCTTGGTTCCTTCAAAGCCGATGGTGTCTTTGAACCTCAAAAAAGAACCCTTCATAAACGGGTTGAAGGGAGTTTTGGGAAACAAATCGGCGGTGATATGTTTGATCTATAGTTTCTCCATCGGAATGCTGGTTGCCAGCAACATTTTCGCATCTTCTTTTATGAAATCCACCTTTGCATTCTCACCCTTTATGCGGGGGCTGGTCCCAGCCATCGGAACACTGCTTATCATCGCGGGAACGTTAGTCGGAGGCTTACTCATCAACAAGGCAGGAAGAAAACGACTAACAATCATGTCATCTGTACCCACGATAGTTCTTTCAACAGCAGCCTATGTGCTGATGATTTATACGCCTAACGTGGGGCTTTTTTTGGCGTTGAGGTGGATTTCTGGTTTTCTGGCAGGTTTCTTATCCATCGCAGGCGCCAACTTGGCATTAGAACAAGTAACCAAATACCGAGGAACAATGATGTCGCTCAATTCTGCGCTAAGCGGGTCAGGCGGGGCTTTTGGCGCGCTTTTCGGGGGAGCCCTAATCAACTATTTCAGCGACCCCATGGTGGGTTATCCGTTGTTGATGGTGATTTTCGGAGTTATAGGCATCGTGGGCTCGGGGCTTATCTATTTTGCCAAGGAACCAACCGAAAACAAAAGTGCTGCGTAGCAATCAAGAAAAAGAGTTATTGGAAAAGGGATTTCATATGTGGAATTTCCTTTTACTCTGTACTTCAGAGCCGAACTCCTTAGCAAGCTGCTCCAGCAAATTCCTCTGGTTAGAAGTCAATTTTTCAGGAACCGCTATGCCAATGCGTACAAGTAAATCGCCGCGTCCATATCCCCTAAACCGCGGCATCCCTTTCCCACGTAGAGTGATAACTTCACCCATTTGGGTTCCAGCCCGAACCTTTACGTTGAGTGGCCCATCGAGGGTGGGCACCGAAATTTCTGCGCCCAACGCAGCCTGCGGATAAGATATCATAGCTACATGCCATAGGTCGTCGCCGTCGCGGAGGAACTGCGGGTCTTGCTTAACGTGGACAATGACATAGAGGTCGCCTGGTTCGCCGTTGGCATCAGTCATTTCGCCTTCACCGCGGAGCCTTAGCTGAAAGCCTTCGTCGACGCCTGCTGGGATTTTAACGGTGATTTTTCGGCGTTTACGCATCAAGCCTGAACCGTGGCAGTTGCTACAAGGGGTTTCGACGAGTTTGCCTCTGCCTTTGCATGTTGGGCACGCGGAGACTTGCATGTAGGTGGCGAAACCGACTTTATGCATGTTCTGTACTCTGCCTTGACCTCCGCATCGGGGACAGGTTTTCACCTGTGTTCCGGGCTGAGCGCCTGAACCGCCGCAGACTTCACAGCGTTCATTACGTGGGATTTCGATTTCGCGTTCGGTGCCTTTGGCTGCTTCTTCAAGGGTAATTTGTAAGTCGACTGCTACGTCTTGTCCTCGACTGGCTTGTTCGTAACCGCCGAATCCTCCGCCGCCGAAAATGGTGCGGAACAAGTCGCCAAAGCCCATGTCGCGGAAAATAGAGTCAAAATCTGCCCCTCGGAAGATGTCTTCGCTGGTGTAGCGTTGGTCAAAGCCCGCGTGGCCGAGGTTGTCGTATTGGTTGCGTTTCTG
>JBNIDO010000080.1:0-12423 GCA_050108095.1 Bathyarchaeia archaeon | reverse complement strand
GGGTACGGAAGGAATAAACTTTGAGTGATGAACTATCCAGATTACCGCCTAACGTACAAGAAAGGCTCCTTAGACTCCAGCAGTTACAGCAGACGCTGCAGTCGATTTTGGCTCAGAAACAGCAGGTTGACATGGAAAAAGCAGAGGTCGAACAAACCCTCGCCGAACTCGCAAAAACCGCCGACGAAGCCATCATCTACAAAGCCATCGGCTCACTACTCGTCAAAGCAGAAAAAGCCAAAGTAAGCGAAGACCTCAACGAACGCAAATCCCTACTCGAAACCCGCGCCACCGTCATCGGACGACAAGAAGAACGCATCCGCAGCCAAGTAAAAGAAGCCCAGACAAAACTGCAAGAAGACCTAAGCCCAGTTTCAGGTCAAGGTCAACCCCTCTCCTAAACGGAGAGTTGATGCTTGATGGGTGAGCTCGGCTTTCCAGAGCTATCCACCGAGCAAATCGAACTTTTATGCCAAACCACTGAAGACGCAGCCCGCAAATACATCCAGAAGCAGGTTCCAAGCAAAGACATCGAGCGCCTCGACATAAGCGTCGAAGTGGAAGGCACAAAACCGGTCAGCGTCACCGTCGAAATCAACCTGCTCCTCACCAAGCAAACCCAAGGTGCCGATGCGGAAGAGTTGGTTAAGGCTGCTACGGCTAAGGCGCATGAAGCTACAGAAAACTACCTGAGAAAACTACGATGTCCTTCAAAGAATTAATCACGATTTTAGAGCAACAAAACGCGGGCTTTGTGCTTTTGCTTTGTCACAGAAGCGCCGACGCCGACGCAATTTGCAGCGCGTATGGGTTGCAGATGCTGCTGAAGCGGTTTTTACGCAACGTTGTTTTTGAGATTGGGTGTCCGCAGGGCATTAACAAACCAGCTAAAACCCTGCTTGAGTACTTGCCTATCACCGTTAACTTAAAACCCAATATTGACTCAGCCGAAGCCATCGTGCTCTTAGACATGAACACCGTAGAGCAACTCGACGAAGTCGCCGAAACCATCAAAAAATCGCCTGCACCAAAAATCATCATCGACCACCACGCCCCAAGCCCCGAAACCACCGCAATCTGCAAACTCTGTATCCTCGACCAAACCGCAGCCGCCAACTGCGAACTCATCTACCGCCTCTACGCCGAAGCCGACATAAAACCCACCCTCAACGAGGCAAAAGCGCTTTTTGTCGGCATAGCCTTTGACACCCGCCATTTTGCACTGGCTAATTCACCGACCTTCGGCATAATCGCAGAATTGGTAAAATCTGGCATAGACGCGCAGGAGACGCTTGCCCAGTTTGCGTTGCCCATCGAGGATTCCGAGCGGGTTGCAAAGCTCAAAGCGTGCAAACGCGCCAAAATTATGAGGGTTGAGGGGTGGATTGTTGCACTTTCTCATGTGAGCGCTTATCAGGCATCTGCTGCAAAGGCGCTTGTGGATTTGGGGGCACATGTGGCGGCAGTGGCTGGCAAGAAAAGCGGCAAAGTAGAAATCAGCTTCCGAAGCACCCGCCAATTCAACGAGAAAGCTGCGGTGCATTTGGGGACAGATATTGCGGCGCCGCTGGGCGAGTTTTTGGGTGGTGTCGGAGGCGGTCATGCGATGGCGGCTGGTGTTAGCGGCAAAGGTGAAATCAAGGCTGCCCTCAAAGAGTGTGAGGCTTTGTTGAAGCGGAAAATCGCTAAACCAGAAAGCCCTGCTTGACATTATTTTTTGTCATGCAGTCCTTAGTTTAAAGATTTTAGTTTTGTTTAGAGGGTTTATAGGAAATTCTTATTTACAGCCCAAAACTTTAGAAGGAAAACAAAACTGTGTAGCTACGCTTAAATGAGCAAACAGTAACGCTTAAGGTGGGCAAACCAGAACAATGGCTATAATCGAAACAAAAAACCTCACATACACCTATCCCGGCGCATCTAAACCATCGATATGCGACGTGTCCATAAAGGTGGAGAAGGGCGAGTTTGTTTTGATTACCGGTCCAAGTGGCTGCGGCAAAACAACGTTGTGCCGTTGCTTCAACGGGTTAGTGCCCCACTTCTACCAAGGCGAAATCAAAGGCAAAATCAACGTCGCGGGCATAAACACTCTTGACCACCACACATACGAAATGGCCAAACATGTAGGTTTAGTCTTCCAGAACCCTGAAAACCAGCTTTTCGCGTTGTCCGTTGAGAAGGATGTGGCGTTTGGCTTAGAAAACGTCGCCGTCAACCGAACTGAGATGCGTAAAAAAGTCGATTGGGCGCTCAACCAAACCGACATCTACGACATCCGCGAGCGGTCTCCGCATGAAATCAGCGGCGGACAGCAGCAGCGGGTAGCGATTGCCTCGGTTCTGGCGATGGAACCCGACATAATCGTGCTCGACGAACCCACCTCGTTTCTAGACCCCCTGAGCGCAGAGCGGATTTTCGAGGTTATCTACAAGCTAAACAAGGAAAACGGCATCACCGTAGTCCTAGTCGAGCACCGACTGGACTTAACAGCCAAGTATGCTAACCACCTAATAATAATGGACCAGGGCTCGGTGCGATTGGAAGGCGACCCCCGAACTATCCTGAGCAACGAGGAAACACGCTTAATCGGCGTAGGCATCCCCAAAGCCACCCTGCTCTATCAAATGCTAAAAAAAGAAGGCCTCAACCTCCCTGACAGGACTCCGTTGTCGTCGGAGGAGTTGGCGCAGCAACTGTTGGAGGCTCTGGGCAAGTGATCGAAGCTGAAAACGTCCGCTACAGTTACCCCAGCAAAGTCGAAGCCCTAAAAGGCGTCTCCTTAACCGTCAAAGACGGCGAATTCGTCGCCATCATGGGACAAAACGGGGCAGGCAAATCCACCTTCGTCAAACACTTCAACGGACTACTCAAACCCTCCTCGGGCACCGTAAAAATCGACGGCGTCCCAACCACTAAATCCAGCGTTGCCGCCTTAGCTCGAAACGTAGGCTTTGTCTTCCAAAACCCTGACCACCAGCTCTTCAGCGAAACCGTCGAAGAAGAAATCAGCTTTGCCCTCAAAAACTTTGGCTTCGAACCAAATGTCATCGAAGAACGCGTCACTTGGGCGCTAAACCTGCTTTCGCTTACTCAGTACCGCAAAACCTCGCCTTTCCTGCTAAGCGGCGGCGAACGCAAACGTGTGGCATTGGCGTCTGTGTTGGCTTGGAACCCAAAAACCTTGATCCTCGACGAACCCACCATCGGACAGGACCATGAACAGAAGGAGAAGCTGCGCCAGTTCATCATGCAGATGCAGACACAGGGCAAAACCGTCGTCACAGTCACCCATGACGTGGAGTTTGTGGCTGAATGCAATCCCCGCGTGATATTGATGAAGGAGGGCAAAATCGTCACTGACGGCGTAGGCAGTGAAATCCTCACTGAACCAGCGATGCTTGAGCTTTCATCTATTGTGCTTCCTCAGGTAGCTCAGGTGTTCACTAAACTCTCTGAGTTGGGCTTGCCTAAAGACGTCATCGACCTCTACGAAGCAAAGAGGCTACTGCTAAAACTCAAGGAGGAACGGGGCAAATGAGTGTTTTTGACGGCTTAAAATTCCGCAAAGTCAAAAGCCCCATCCACAACCTTGACCCCCGCGTCAAATTCATCTATGTAATCGCCATATTCGTCGCCGCCATCCTCTTCGTCCAAATCATCCCTCTGCTTGTGCTTTTCTTGATGCAGTTGCCGTTTGTGTTTTTGGCGCGGGTACAGAGGCAGTGGCTGCGTTCGCTGCGTGGAGCCGCTTTCCTAGCAGCATTCATTTTTATCTTAAACGTTGGAACCACCTACTTCACAGGCGGCTACACCTTAACGGCAGCAGACATCGAAGGCGCATTAGCCATGACCCTGCGCTTTGTCGTGCTCGTTGAGTCCTTCTCAGTTTTCTTTTTGACCACCTCACCTGACCACTTAGGCTTGGCGTTGGAAACGTCGCGAGTGCCCTACGAGTTCGCGTTTGCATTCACCACCGCCGTACGCTTCGTACCAGTGTTGGCTGAGGAAGCCCAAACCATCATGGACGCCCAAAAAGCACGCGGCTTAGAGTTGGAGAAGGGCAATTTAATGAAACGCATCCGCAACTACATACCCGTGCTTATACCACTCATCGTGAGCGCCATCCGCCGCAGCCTCGAACTCGCCGAAGCCATGGAGTCCCGCGCTTGGGGAGCAAGCAAAAAACGCACCAACCTCTATGCCCTAAAACTACACGCCGGCGACTACGTTCTTTTGGCACTCACCATAGTCATCATAATCGCGGCGGTTTACGCGCGACTCTACGTGGCAATTCCAACTATCACAAGCTTCCTGTAGAGAAACCTTAATGATGCATGGGACAACCTAAACTACAGAGGATTTGATGTCTGAGCACACCCGTTTTGGACCTGCAGGCGTACCGCCCATGTTTCGCGTCTTAGGCGCCAAAACAAACGACACACCGCGGCTTCTGCATGAGGAAGGGTTGGACGCGTTTGAGTACCAAGCCGTCCGCTGGGGTCCTAAACCACAGATAAAAGAGGTGGAAGCCCGCAAACTCGGCGAAGAAGCCCACAAAAACGACGTTCGCCTCAGCATGCATGGCAGCTACTTTATCAACCTCTCAGGCAAACGCGAAGTCATCGAAGCCAGCAAACGCCGCATGATTGCGGGCGCCACTGCGGCAGATTGGATGGGCGCTTACGTGATGGTTTTCCACACAGGGTTCTACGGCAAATTCGAAAAAGAGTATGCGCTCAAAACCTGCATCCAAGGCCTAAAAGAAGTCAGCGCCGAGTTGAAATCCTTAGGCATCAAGGTCAAGTTGGGGCCTGAAACAATGGGGCGCAAGTTCCAAGTTGGTACAATCGACGAAATCATCGCCATAAACCGCGAAGTCGAAGGCACCCAACTCGTCATCGACTGGGGGCACCTCCACGCATTGCACCATGGCACCTTCAAATCCACAGATGACATCCGAAGGGTCGCCTCTAAAGTTGAGGAGGAACTGGGCACCGAAGCATTGAGGAGCATGCACTGTCATTTCAGTGCCATCGAATTCAACGCTCAAGGAGAAAGAAAACACCACACCCTCGACGAAGGATTCGGACCGGATTTTCGGTGGTTGGCTGAGGTTATTGTGGAGTTTGGGCTGCATCCAACTATGATTTGTGAATCGCCGATTTTGGATGTGGACGCACGAAAAATGAAGGCCACGCTTCAGCAGGTTATAGCCGAGAAACAAAGTTAGGTTGCCTTTCTGGCACTGTTGATAAGTTATTTTATCAAAAACCCTAAAATCCCATCATAGCCAAAGTACCACTATGCCCTCTGGACTTGAATCGCTGCACAAAGTACTCAAGGACGAAAAAAGAAGAAAAATCGTAGAGTTGCTAAACGAAAAAGGCAGCTTAAGCTACACCGACCTAATGGTTGCGCTTGGAATCAGCAACACGGGCAAACTCAACTACCACCTAAAAGTCCTAAACGAACTAGTCACAAAAGACAGCGAGGGCCTCTATGTTTTGACGGAAAAGGGAAAACTTGCAGCCAACTTAGTCCAAGAATTGGCGACGAGGAAGAGCCAGTCACAAACGGAAGCGCCATTTCCAAGAGGCTACATGATTGTTGTGAGCCTGTTTTCAGTCGCGGTGATAGCCGTGGATTTTGGTCTCTTCCTCTCAGGACTCATTTTGCTGGAGCAGTTTGCGACATACCTATTGACGGCGGTTTTAGCTTTTGTTTTCCTCGTTGCCGCTGAGAAAGCACGCATCAAAAGATCGATAATGCAGCCGAAGCGCCAAATGCGGGGTGCCCAACTCTCGATAATCGCTGCTGGGGCATTCGCTGGGGCGGTGGGTTTGTTCTTTGGAGGCGGCTTATTGCTGGCGGGACTTGTACAGCTGGGGTTTCACAGCCCCTTTCCAACCTTCAATTCATGGATCATCGTAAGCTTCACCCTTGGTGCAGTAATCGGCGGAACAGCAGGCTACACATTTTTCAAACAAAGCAAGTACTCTGACCCCAGATACTACGAGCCCTTCTAGAGCCGCTTTAGGGTAGAGTTAGAATTGAAGAGTTCTTTGGTTGGGCTTTTTGTTTTTCTAGTTTAAGAAGAAGAGAATGCCGCCCTTACCCTTCTTCTTCCTACGGACTGTGTGGGCGGCTGTGTTTTGTTGTCGGCGTTTGGGTTGCGTTGCTGGCTGGTTGTGGCTGAATCTACAAGCAGCTCCAGTTTTGAGCAAATGCCACTAAGAATCACCCATCACCAACAGAAGCAAACTAAGATAAAAGAAAAAGCCATGGCACCGTTACTTTTTGCCGCCCTTTCTTTGGACAAGCACTACCACAAAACTACGGCTTCACATCAAAAACGTAGTATACGACTTCTTACAAACCGAACACTTCTTATCCATAAACAACCACTCCACGATAATGCGGCTTCTCCAAATTAAAATTTACCCAAAACAGAGCGACTTCTGTTGCTCTCAGATGAGCCCCCCTCCCCTATAAAAAGCCGAAAGTCCACCACAGTGCGCCAGACGCACCCTTTCGCCGCAGGGGCACCTCCCCCTATAGGTTCCAATATACATCAAATATTTGGATCCTAATATGCCCACGGAAAACGCACACAGAGCTGCGGTTTACGTGGCGTCTGCTGCGTTTACCGCACTTGTCAGCATTGAACCCACCCAAAACAATTTTTATCAAACAAAAACAGCAAAAAGGGCATGCAAACAGGCAGCGCCGCCTGCGGGTCAGATTATTTTGATGTTAGCCTCATCCAAACAGGCAAACCCCTTATCCCTAGTCAACAACGCATCCCCACACGCCAACACAACCCCCGCAATCAACAAATCATTCTCATTAATCATCATCCCCTTCTCCCGCAGCCTCTCAAAAAGCAACGCCGCCTGCTTAGCCGCAGCCCCATCAAATGGGCAAACCGTCACAGCGGAGAGAAACTTTTCCGCAACTTCCCGTTTCAGCACATTGCCATGTTTGAGCAGTTCATATTCGGTTATGGCTGTGGTTTTAAGGGTGTCCCGTTTCGCAAGACCCTTTATCGTGGAGATTACCTTTTCGTCTCCAGCCAAGAAATCAATCACAACACTAGTATCAAGAAACGTCATCAGATCACTTCAACGGACGCCCATAGTTAGCTTCTCGTTCCTCTGCGATCTTGACTTTTAACTCTTCAAGAGCCTTCTTTTCACCTCTCAGAGCACCTGCAAAAATCATGATATCGGGTTTTTCTTCTTGACCACAGAGACTTTCCTTGATAACCTCAGAGAAACTTCGTTTACCCTTCTTCTCTAACAGTAACTCGTATACTTCGTTTGAAACGGAAATTTGTCTGGCCAATTTCAGCCACCCTTTCCTGTACATACATATGTATACATATGGATAAAAATGCTTCTGTTAACAGAATGACGGGCAAGTCAAAACCGCTAAACACCCCTCATAAAAACCAAAACAACAAACAAACCCACAACACATTCCAATACGAAAACTAAACCCCCACCTACGGGAAACAGAGTATTAGTCAAGAAACGTTGACTTGCCTTAGTCAAGAAACCTGAACAAATAGCCTTTTATCGCCTCCCCACAGCAAATACTTCATGGGCAGAACCAACAAAACCTACACACTAATTCTCACACTAATCATAGCCACATCATGCCTAACTATGCTGAACGCTAAACCCGCCGATGCCCAAACAATACCCAAACCATCAGTACCCAACTTCGACATAGCCCTCATCGACTCCTCCTACGAAATCCCACCCACCTCAACAGTAAACCCCTACAATGGGGAGGTCACAACTGAAGCCGGACGACACGTAGAATCAAGAACCATCCAAATCTCAGTCAAAAACCAGCCCTTCACCCCATTCACGGTTCAGTGGCAAAGCGGAGACCAGACTTACGACAAGACCGTTTATCTCCACTATGAGGTTCGCTGGAAGGGACACTTCGAAACAGAATGGCACCAACAGTATTACCCCCTAGAAAACTACTACATGATAAGCCCAGAAAACGCCCGACTAAAAAATGAATACTCCATTTTCACATACAAAGGAGACTACAGCTCAGCAGGGTGGAGCGGAATGGGTCCAACAATGCCACAGGACGCCCAGATTGATTTCCAAGTTAAAGCATACATAGGCTATGTTCAATACGTACAGTCAAGCATAGCTGGATTGGCATTTAACGGCGAAGAAAGCGACTGGAGCAACACCCAAACAATCGCCCTAACCCAATCCCCAACGTCACCCTCAGCATCGCCAGCCATTCCAGAACTATCTTGGTTAGCAATCGTGCCTATGCTTCTATCTTTACTCTCTGTTGCTTGGGTAGTTAAGCATCGAAAAACCTCCAAATAGCAGCAACGGTCCTGCTCCAAGAATGCATCAACAAACCGGCTTTACAGTTTTCACAAACAACTAAAACAGCAAAAACCCACAAATCTTAGTTCCCATATTACCACCAACTTGATTAAATTAATGGCCTTTGGCAGCTAATAGCAATTTTTCAATGTCTTCATTTAACTTAACAACATGCATTTTTCGGTGGCAATTTGGACATAAAGCCACAGCGTTATTCGTTGTGTCTTCGCCTCCTCTAGAGAGCCATTCAATATGGTGCTCCTCAAGAAATGGCTCGCCTTTCTTATTATTGAATGGAGCTTCATCTCCACACAACTCACAAATACCCGACGCTCTCCTTCTAACAAATTCAGCCACAAACTCGCTTCGTGCATACGTCCGACTGATAGATATTACACGTACCCTATGATGGTTTTCTTTTTCCAAACGAGTTGCGAGGTCTCTGTCTGATAATCTCCTTGCAAGTTTTTCCCTTTTTTTCTGCTCGCGCTTTAGAATTCTCTTAGAAACTAGCTTCGTTAATAGTCGTTTGTCACCTAGTAGTTCGGCAAGGCGCGGATATCTAGTCTCGATGGCTAAGATATAATTTGATGCCGCCGGTTCCCTTACTGTTCTTGAATCCCCTTGGATGTCTTTATTAAGCAACCCATCCACGTACTTAGATTCTTTATGCCTGAGAACTTCAGTAGGCAAACAAAATCGCTCGCTGAATATTGAAGGCAAAACAAAAATCTCTTGTAGCTTTACGATATTCGCCCAGCCATCTTTCGGGGTCCAACCCGAAATGTCTGCTTTTGGGTCATGTGCTAAAACTTCCTCGACCCTATATACCCCAACAACCCCATAGTTTTTGGGATTCTCGCCTCTAGATGTTTGCCTCAAGAGACATAATGCCCCTTGTGTAATATATGCTGGAGGAGTCTTTGCTACCAAACCAGTTTGTTTTTTCTCTATACATCGCGGGACGTTATTTTGATTAACGTTGAAGATAATTAATTTGCTTTCATTTGACATCCTGTTTGCCCAGCATCAAGCAATTGGTTGCTTACCCTATTTAGGGTTTTACAAAACCTACCCCTTCATTTCGTTGGCGTTTTGCTCCCCTGAGTGAGCGGTTTTAGCCTGAAACGGTCCCTGTCACGGAGCGGGGACGAGGACACGAAAGCAGGGCAGGTGACAGCTTGTTCAGAGGTTTATACCGAAGCATAATTGCCGTAATTTGCTTATTGTTCTAGTAGTTTTTGGATTTCCTCTAAATACGTCGCGACTTTTTTTCCTTTATCACTTAGCGAATACTGCGGTCCGTATGGGCTTGTTGTTTTCATGGTTATTTCTATAAGCCTATTTTTTTGCGCGTAGTCTTTGGCTGAGTATATTGCTCGTTGGCCTGCGGGGGTGCCGTTTATGATTTCGCTTATGCCTGCGTTTGGGTGTTTTTTTAGGTAAAGTAGAAAGCGAATGATTGCGGTTAATTCGTCAAAGTGGTCTGTGGGAGCGGGTTGGATCATTTTTGGTCTGCTTGCTACTGGGGGCTTGTTGTTTAAGTGATTTGTTACGCACAATGCATGTAATTATGCATAAAGCATATAAGGGCTGAATGTGCATACGACCAAACTAAGGAGAAACATAACCCATGACGGATCTTATCAACAAGTTACCTGAGGAGCTTAGGGCAAAATATGCGGCGCAAGCGTGTGAGTGTTGTGATGTTGTTGAGTGTTTGAAGGTTGCGGCGGTGTTGAAGTTGTGGTGTGATCGTGGTTATCGGGATGTGGAGTTTTGTGTGCCGTTGGTTTTGGGTCGTAAAAAGTTTTTTGTTGATGTTTTGGCGCGCAAGGGCGAGGTGGTGGTTGGGGTTGAGTGTATGCCGAGCCTTAATTTGGGGTGGCTGCGTGGGCGTATGAGGTTGCTGCGTCGCTGTTTGGGTCCAGACACCTATTTTGTTATCGTTTTTCCCTCAACGGTGGGTAAACGGGTGGATAAGGCGGCTTTTTTGGCTGACGAAGTATGGGTAACCGACGAGGACAACGGCAAGGTGGAGCGTATGATGTTTGTTTCGGTCTGCCACAAAGAATAGAAAGAACCCGCAGATTTCAGCAATTTAAATATCTGGCAGGAGCAACGATATAGCCTGTGGGTCACTCATGAAGGTTCTCCTTATCAATCCGCCGCAGACATTTTTCGCTGGCTCCGAGCCCCCTGCAGGCAACTTACCCATAGGCCTCATGTATCTAGCGGCGGTGCTGCAAAGAGCCCACATCCAAGTAGAAATCCTCGACGCCTTCTTCGCCGGAGGAGAACTCAAAGAGACCGGTGAAACCCAAACAGTCGGCTTACCCATCGAAAAAATAAAACAGGAAATCAAAAACAGAAACCCCGACATCGTGGGAATCGCGGGCCCCTTCACCTGCCAGATTGAAAACACCGTCAAAGTCTGTGTGGCAGCCAAAGAAGTCAACCCAAACGTCCTAACCGTCGTCGGCGGACCCCACGTAACCTTGGTTCCCAAAGAGTTCCTCGAAGAAGTCAAAACCGCCGATGTAGCCGTCGTCGGCGAAGGCGAGTACACGCTGCTTGAAATCGTCCAGCACTTCGAAGACAAAAAACCCCTAACCGACATCAAAGGCGTCGCTTTCCGCCAAAACGGCGAGGTCACCGTCAACCCGCCTCGTCCATTCATCAACAATTTGGACGAATTGCCCTACCCCGCCTACAACCTCGTTGACATGGAACAGTACCTCAACCCAGTACACATAGGGTACCGCAGCTTCCAAAACCGAGCTATATCCATGGTGACCAGCCGCGGCTGCCCCTTTAACTGCTGCTTCTGCGCCGTCCACCTCCACATGGGACAGGGTTTTCGTGCCCACTCAGCCCAATACGTCCTAAACCACATACAATACGTAGTAGAAAAATTCAAGGTCAAAAACATCTTTTTTGAAGACGACAACTTAACCCTGGACCTCAAACGCTTCGAAGCCATATGCGACGGCTTAATCGAACGCAAAATCCACGTAGGCTGGGAAACCCCCAACGGAGTCCGCGCAGACCGCCTAAACCTCGAGTTGCTAAAGAAGATGAAGCAATCAGGAGTCAAAAGCATCTTTGTCGGCGTTGAATCGGGCGACCAGCAAATCCTCGATAGAGTCATCTGCAAAAGCTTAGACCTCAACAAGGTAGTGGAGTTTGCCAAGAACAGCCATGAACTCGGGTTAAAAACAGGCGCATTCTACATAATCGGTTTCCCCGGTGAAACCAAGGAGAATATGCAGCGGACAGTGGATTTTGCTTTGGAGCTTAAGCGTAAGTACGATGTGGGTATGCACTTGTTTGCTGCGACGCCCAGCTATGGCACAAGGCTCTATGAAGAATGCATGGCTAAAGGCTACTTGCCCGCTGACTTGACTTGGAACAGTTTTGCTCAGGCGAGGCAGGCTAAGGGGCTGCCGCTGATTACAACCGACGAGTTCACCCCTGAGGAAGTTAAGGAGATTGCGGCTAAAGCGTTGGCACAGTACAAGAAGCTTTCTCTGATGGGTCACGTTAAGCATCCGAGGAAGGCTTTGAGGACCATGTTTGACCAGCCGCAGTTGATTGCTAAATACCTCAAAAACCTTGTTTCTTAGCTTTTGGCGGCTAAATGGGCAACAGAATTGGGCTAACAATTGACCATTTATATGCCAAGATTTATATTTAAACCACATCCGATACCACTATAACATGGGCGATTTGCAGAATGAACCGTCACGAAGCAATCAATTGCCTAAGAGAAATCGACAATTCCTGTTACAATATGTGCCCTGCTTACGTCGCCCTCGTAGATTCTAAACAAGACGACCAACTATCAATCGGCTACCAAGTGCACATCCAAGGAGTGCTAGACCACGATACACGAACCAAAATACTACGCATCGTCTCTAAGTACGATTTGGCGCTAAAGGAAGAACCAAGCAAAATAATCATCTACAAACCCAGACGGTAGCAAGATAAGCAAAAAGTTGGCGGGCCCGCTGGGATTTGAACCCAGGGTCTCCGGCTCCGCAGGCCGGTGTAA
>JBNIDO010000079.1:0-12470 GCA_050108095.1 Bathyarchaeia archaeon | reverse complement strand
ATGGGATATCCTTTCCCGCAGGGGTTCGCAGGTTCGAATCCTGCCCGTAGCACCAAATGTCTATGCTATAGAGAGATCTTAATACCAAAGTAGTAGATAATAGAAAACAGCAGGTGATAAGTGGTGGTTGAAGCAGTTTTTACAGACGAAGACAAAAAGAACCTAAAAGTCATAGCAGAAGAACTACCTAAACTGCGCATTGCCGTTGAAGAACTCAAGGAAACATTGGAAATATTAAGCGACGAAAAACTAATGAAAAGCATACAAGCCAGCCAAAAAGACGTAGACGAAAACAAAGTGCTAAGCCACAAGGAACTGCTTGCAGAGTTGAACATAGATGAAAAAGAGCTTTGAGCTCGTCTTTACTAAAGAATTTCTAAAAAGGCTCAAGCGCTTAGACAGGCAGACTCAAATCAGAATATTAAGAGAACTAAAGATTTTAGAGGACAAACCGTTTGCTAGCAAACAGTTGGTAGGACGCTTAAGTGAGCTCAAATCCTTTCG
The DNA here is from genome assembly GCA_050108095.1 of Bathyarchaeia archaeon. Lineage (GTDB taxonomy): Archaea > Thermoproteota > Bathyarchaeia > Bathyarchaeales > Bathycorpusculaceae > Bathycorpusculum. The sequence goes on along the minus strand of JBNIDO010000079.1, from coordinate 11,966 downwards.
TGCAGGCGATTATAGGGTTATCTATCAGGTATCTCATCAAAAGGTAATTATTCTAACTATTGGCCACCGCAAAAAAGTTTACGACAAATAAAACAGGCGTTGTTTCCCCAAGTTTTTAATCCTCCCCCAACACCAACCAACACTATTTCAAAGATTCAACAAAATCCTCAACTGCTTTTATCGACTTGCAGTTCATAACCGACCGCGTATTCTGCTGGGTTTTGAAGTCTTTGAGCATCCAAAAAACGTGTTCACGCACTTCCTGAGCCGACCCCCTGTTCTCAAACTCACGGTACAATTCGATAAAACGCAGAATCTGCCGTCTTATGCCCTCGTTGCCCATCTGAGCCTTTGTAACATCAAAAATCCAAGGCCGGTCTCTGGCGCCCCTGCCAACCATGACAAAGTCGCAGCCTGTGCGCTCCAAAAGCCAAACGCCCTCGGCATAGCTGGTTACGTCGCCGTTTGCCATCAAGGGGATGCCGATTTTTTCTTTCACCTGCTTCATTATGGTCCAGTTCACCTTCTTTGCCATCTTCTGCTCGACCGTTCTGCCGTGGATAGCTATTGCGGCGACTCCAGCGTTTTCTAAGAGTTGGGAGACTTTGACGGCGCTTATGTTCTGGGCATCCATGCCTATTCGGATTTTAACCGTAACGGGCTTGTCTGTGGCTTCAACCATTTTCCGTACGAGGTTTTCCAAAAGAGGTAAATCGGACAGAAGGTAGGCGCCGATGCGTTGCTCGAGGATTTCTTTTTCGCTACAGCCAACGTTTAGGTCGATTATGTCGGCGAATTCCTCAACCGCCTCTACGCTTCTAATCAGGGAGGCTTCGTTGTTGCCTATTAACTGGACACTTACGGGCCGCTCAAGTTCTTGGATGTTTAGTAGCTCAGATACTTCGCGTCGGCTTTTGTTTTCGACGAGCGTGGCTTCTATCATCTGTGTGTAGATTAAGCTTGCTTTGTTCTCTTTGCACAGCATACGGAAGGCGGTGCAGTTAACCGCAGCCATAGGAGCTAGGACGAATCGTCCGGGTATGTCTACGTCGCCGATTTTCATGGTGTTTTTAGTATTGGTTTGAAGGTACGCTTTAACCTTATGTCCGAAGAATCAACCAATCAAAAGGAATTAGTAGCTCAAATAACCCATCTTAAACAGAGAAACAGTGAGTAAGATGGATTTAAACTACATCAACCCCCAAAACTTGGCCACTCCCAGAGGTTACTCGCACGCCGTATCAGTCAGCGGAAACCACAAAACCATCTACATCGGCGGACAAAACGCAATCGACGAAAAAAGGAACTTAGTCGGCAAAAACAACCTAAAAGAACAAACAACCCAAGCCTTGGAAAACATCGAAAAAATACTAAACGAAGAAAACGCCAAACTTGAAAACATCGTGAAATTCAACATTTACCTCGTGCAAGGCCAAAAGCCACAGGAAGGCTTCGAAGCTTTCCAGCAAAAATGGAGGGGCAACAAGTTTCCCGCAATCACTGTTGTGTTTGTGGCTGCCTTAGGTAATCCGGATTGGCTAGTGGAGATTGACGCCATAGCGGTTGTGCCAGAATAGCTTTGTGTTGGCAGTGAAGGTTTAATACGGCTTACGCCATCTAACACGCTAATCTATGCTCGGTGGCTTGATTGGCTAAAACAGCGCTAACAAACGAAGAAAGGGATTCCCTCAAGGGTATAGCGTTGGAACTCGCTGAAATCCGCAGACAACTCGACCAAATCACCGAAACCCTAGCAAAACTGGGCGACACACAATTTGTTAGAACGTTCTGCGAAGAAAGCGATAGAGCGGATTTAACGGAAAGACAGGTTGATAACTACCAGTTAGCGCTGCAAAAACAGGCAGACGCGGCTAAGAGCGAATTCAGGCACTAACCTTAACTAAATTTGAAACCTCTTAAATTTTGGCGCTTCCAAAGCAGACAAAACAAGAGCCCGCACATCAGGCGGCAAATGCGCAGTTTGCCATTCCCGTTCTGCCTCAACCGAGCCACCCGCAGCCTTCACAGCCTTAAGCGCGTACAGTGCTGGTCCAAGCGAGTGGTCAGCCATATGTGCAGTCGCAACAGCATGACCTACCGCACGGGCAACCGCTACCGTCGCAGGGTTAGAAGACTCACGTGCAACAGCATGTGCAGCCACAGCAGCGTTTCTTGCGTCGCCAACCGAAGCATCCCCCTGCTCCCAAGCCCTAGCAACTTTGAGTGCACTTTCTAGTCGCAGGTCAACTTTTTCGCCAATCAATGCCAGCACATGCTCGGCGCATTGGATTGCCCACTTCATTAGCTGTCGATGCTGCGTCTTTGTTAGAGGTCCGCCTCTGTGTTCGGCGACGAAGCGTTTATCCCGCATTTGGTTCACTCGGTTATTTACGTGGATAGGAGCCAGCCATAAGCCTTTCCTGCTAGGGACGTCCCCTGTAATGCTGTACAGGTAGATATGTTATGTTATTGGCTTAATGTTTCACAAAAAAGTTAATAGCGTAGTCATGCGTTGTATGTAGAGAGAGACAAATAAGCTGTTTCTATATAGTTGATAACAACTACATTCAGAGGCTTAATTGCGTACCTCACCAAACTATTTCAGGAGGAAAAACTATGAAAAACCAAACACTACAAGCATCGATGCTGTTCACTTGCCCACAGTGCAGTGCGAACTTCGAATTCGACGCTATCGGACAAAACGAGTTTGTTCCATGTCCAGTCTGCGGAACTGAACTCTTAACCGTTAAAGTTGGCAGCAAGCTAATGCTTGAAGCCATTGAGCAAGCCCTATGTTAAAAAAAGCGATTCTAAGTTTAACATAGAGGAGCTTAACCCTTTATTTTTCAATTTTTATTTTAAGAATTACGTTACTTGTTCCATCAAAAAGTCCTTGCCATGCCCAGGGTAAACCCTGCTAATATGCAAGCCCCTAAGCTTAAGTAGACTATCTTCGAAGGCTGCTTTATCGACTATCAGCGACCCCTTTTCTGGGCGCTTAGTGTTTTGGAGGAGATCGCCGCAGAACAAGTCACCATCTTTAGTTAGTACGCCTATGGAGCCTTTGCTGTGCCCCGGAATACATATGACTTTGGCGTCTAAGCCGAAGCCCGCGAAGCTGTAGTTGTCTTCTAAGGAGATGTCAGGTTTGAATCGGTCTTCTTTTTTTAGTGTAGATCGCAACAGAACCAAAACAAGTTTCCCAAACAGCTTTGTTGGGGCATTAACTCCTCGGTTGGAGAACATGTCGCCGCTTTCCACCATGCCAGCGTCGAGGGGATGCATGGCAACTGGGGCGGCGCATTTTTGGTGTAGGTAGGCTGCGTTTCCGCTGTGGTCAAAGTCGCCGTGGGTTAGGATGATTAGTTTTAGGGTGCCTATTGTGCAGCCTGCTTTTTGGAGTTCTGTCTCGATTTGTTGGCGGTTCTTTGAAAAACCAGTATCGATTAGAAAGTACCCTGAGGGTGCTTGGATTAGGTAAGCGTTTACACCGTTGAAACTCAGAGGTTTTATCGTGTTTGCCATGGTCAGTACCCTAAGATTGATAGAACAATCAATATCGCTCCAAGCGTAAACGTGTAGGCAGCAAAGTAGTAGAATTTCTTGCTAAGCACCAGTTTACGCACTAAAACAATCGCAACATACCCTGCAACTGCGGTGACCGCTAACCCCACAGCGAGGTATAGGGGGTTAAACAGGGCGCTCTCCGCCAAGAAGTTGCCCCTCTGCAAATAAGCGTCCACGGCTATGTTGCCAATTATCGCTGGAATAGAAGCTAAGAAGGAGAATGTGAAAACCTTCTCCCTCGTTACACCGCTTAACAGCCCTGTGGCTATGGTGGCGCCGCTACGGGAGAGTCCTGGAAAACTTGCGGCTCCCTCAGCAGTTCCCATTAAAAGGGCGGTTTTGTAGGAGATTTGAGGCGTTTTTTCCTTACCAAATTTGGAGCAGTACACTATTACGGCACCAACGAGGAAGGTTACGCCCATTATTAGGAGGGTTTGGTAACTGTCGGATAGGAAAATGTTGTACAACACGCCGATTACGCCGCCGGGAATTGTTGCGACGACTATGAGGGGAATGAACCTGCCATATTCAGAATGAAAATCTAAATGCACCATTGCTGATAGCACTGCTTTTATCTCGTGCCTAAAGTAGAAAATAACCACGCCCAAGGTTCCGGCGTGCAAGACAACGTTGAAGAGCGGTGTAGCTTGGAAACCGATGAAGTGCTCAGCAACACGTAGGTGCGCAGTGCTTGAGATGGGCAGCCATTCTGAGAAACCCTGAATCAACCCAAGAATAATCGTAATTGATAGTTGATCAAGCAACGCTGCTACCTTCGCAGGTTTTAAGTTACAGTCGAACCGTCGTTATTAATAGCTTTTGTAAAGCTAACTGCAATATTGCCTAAGTTGTTGGACGCTCTACGCTTATGTAATTTTGTTTTTCTATCTTAAGAAGAAGAGAGGGTTTGCCTTGCTCATCTTCTTCCTATGGGCTTAGCATATGGCTCTGTTTGGTTTTATGCAACGCCAAGGGATTGCTGGCTGGTTGAGGAGCAAACCACAAGCAGAAACGCTTCATTTTTTGACCTATCTACAGTGAAAAAAGGGAGGAATCATACTTCAGACGATTGCCAAAGACAGGTTTTAGCAGACATAGCGTGAAGCAACTGGTGAAGCATGCAGTAACACTTCGGAAGCGACCACATTCTCACAGTTACAACGAATCTTTGCCATCTCCTCCACCGAGGGAACACCCAAACCATCAAACCCCACAGACGGCGTAAGAGGCACAATATTCATCACATATGCGCCTAGGCTCCGCACGATTTTTGCTACTTCAACCAGATGCTCCGAGTTCACACCCGGAATATAGGCGGCGTCAACTTCCACCATCAACCCCGCATCGGCAGCGTTACGTAAGCCTTCAAGCTGGTTTATGCTTAGCACTTCGAAGGCTTCTCTGCCACGCAGGGTTTTGCCGTTTAAGCGGATGTAGTTGTAAATCTGCTGGCCCACATCAGCGTCAACAGCGTTCACTGCCACTTTTACGGCGTGGACGCCTAAGTCTTGCAGGAGAGCAAGTTTTCTGGGCAACAGCAGTCCGTTGCTAACGACACATGTGGTGAAGTATGGGAATTCTTCGCGAATCATGCGGAGGATTTCGAAGGTGGCTTCGCTTGTTAATGCGTCACCTGCACCAGAAACTTCGATTGCGCGGAGGCGGGGGTCGTTTTTGGCGGCTGAGCGGATTTGTGCGATGCCTTCTTTTGCGGTTGTCACTTTTGGTTTGGCGTTTTTGGAATCGCAATAGTTGTTGCCGACGTTGCTGGCGGATGCCACCACCAACTTCAGCCTGCTAAATCTGACGCGTCCAACATCAAGGTGCGGATGCTCCCGTAGCATGCTGGCGCAGCTCTTTTTTTGCGCTTGGGCTTTGGTGTAGCCTAGCAGAGGGCTGCTTGATTCTTCGGCTTCTGTACATATTGCGATTTGGTCCATTGTTTTTTTACTCTCCTTTTATGTATGGGATGGGCGACTGATTTTAAAAGGGTAGTTGAGAATTGTTGACAAGTGTTCATAAAATAGCATAATACCCGAACAGGGGAAGCAGAATAGCCGTAAAACACAAGCAAAAACATAGAGCAGAAGGAAAACGCTTAACAAACGCCAACAACTTCAGCTAACAAAACGCACAATAACCCCGCCCATATAATACCCTAACAAGAGGAAAAACAGTGGCAGCCCAAATCACATGGAACCTAACCCCCCTCTTCACGGGACCAACTGACCCAAAAATCGAACAAGCCATCCAAGAAGCAACCAACAACGCAGACACCTTCGAAAAAAACTACCGAGGAAAAATCGCCAATCTCTCACCCCAAGAGTTGCTCAAGTGCTTCCAAGAAATCGAGACGTTTGAAGCCAAATTCAGCGACCTAACCCTCTACTCAAGCCTCTCGTTCTCCGCCGACATGACCCAACCCCCAGCGCAGGCGCTGCATGACCGCGTGGACAAGCTGGACGCTAAAATCAGCAAGCAACTCGCGTTTTACTCGCTGGAGCTGGGCAAAGTGGTGAAGGCTAAGCCAGAGTTGATTGAGAACCCCGTTTTAGCCAATTACAGGCATATGCTGCAGCGGGTGCAGCGTCGAGTGGAGCATCAACTCAGCGAAGTGGAGGAGCAGCTTATTATCGAGAAGGACCAGTTTGGCGTGAACGCTTGGGGGCAGTTGCAGAGTAAATGGCTAAATACCCGCATGTTCGACGTGGAGGTTTTGGGCGAAAAGAAACGCCTCAGCTACGGCGAAGCAAATGGGCTTCTGCCGCATCCCGACCGCGCCACCCGCGAATCAGCCAACCGCGCCATCTATGGATTACTGGGCAAAGATGGCGAAGTCTTCTCAGCCGCATTACGGGCAATCTGCAACGACTGGGTAACTGTGTCTAAACGCCGAAAATACACCTCGCCCATGGAGTCAAGCCTCATCAGCAACGACACTGAACAAGCCATAATCAACCGCTTACTCTTTACCATGGAAGAAAGCGCCCCACTCTACCGCCGTTACCTCAAGTTAAAAGCGAAACTGATGGGTTTGCCTGTTTTGGGCAACCATGACATCGTTGCTCCGCTCCCTGACGCGCCTGAACAGAAATTTACCTATCAACAGGCGCAAAAAAAAATCACTGAAGCCTACAGCCGCTTCGACCCCAGTTACGCCGCGGCAGTGCAGGAGATGTTTGAGGAGCAGCACATCGATGCAAGCCCAAGGTTTGGCAAACGTAACGGCGCTTTCTGTGCAAGCTACTACAGGGGCAAATCCGCTTATATTCTGCAGAGTTTCAACGGCACACTGGGCGATGTCTTCACTTTGGCGCATGAATTGGGACATGCCACACATGACTGGTACATGTCAAGGGCGCAGACGCTACTGAATACCAATGTGCCCTCGATAGTGGCTGAAACCGCCTCCATCTTCGGCGAGCTCTTGCTCACAGACCTGATGCTTGACGGCGCCAAGTCCGATGCAGAGCGTAGGGCGCTGCTTTGTCTGGTTTTGGATGAAGCGGGCATGACTGCGTTTCAGGTTACTGCTCGGGTGTGGTTTGAACAGGCCCTCTACGCATCCATCGAGAAAGGCGAATTCCTCGATTACCCCACTATATGCCGTCACTGGACCACTGCACGCGACCGCATCTACGGCGACGCCGTCACATGGTTCCCCGAGATGGAAGCGGAGTGGACTATGAAGCCGCATTATTACATGGCGAACTACCGCTTCTACAACTACCCCTACGTTTATGCCCAGATGTTTGTGTACTCGTTGTATGAGCGGTACTTGGAGGAGGGCAAGGCGTTTGTGCCGAAGTTGGTGGCTTTGCTCTCAGCGGGCAGCAGCAAATCACCAAAAGAGTTGAGTGAGGCTGTTGGGTTGGATTTAGCGGCGCTCGACTTTTGGAGGGGAGGCATAAAAATGTTTGAACGCTTCCTCTTTAATTTGGAAAAAATCTAATTGCCTGTATTCGTATTCATAATGCTAGATAGTAGGGCTTCATAAGCTTTTATTCCATACACCGCTGTAACAATTGATACTCCAACCGATAGCCATTGGCTAACGGGGGAACCAGCCAATGGATAAGCAAAGTGGAGAAACAAAAAGCATAGACGACGCAATATCAGAAGCCATTGACGAAGTCTTAACAGCCATTGGTGCTTCAGCAAAAAACATGGTTTACCTCTATCTGAATAGAGAACTCAAAATCAGAAAAGAGGATATTCCATGTCGACTTGAAGAGTTTATGGGGGCTCTGCAAAGAATATTTGGATGTGGAGCCAGAGTCCTCGAATTGAGATTTATGAAGGAAGTTGAAATTAAGATGGATGTCACTTACCCGTTTCCTATTCAAGGAAGTACTCTTCAAGAATGCAGAGCATACATCAGGCAACAGCAAGCAAAAGTCGAACAGAAAGTGCTGTTATAACCGCTATTTACATGGATTCTGCTATTGCTTCTAGCTACTGTTTTGGGAGTCCTAATCTGTAGGGCTTCTCTATGCTTGTTCGTGTTCATATTCCGTAGGCTAACGGTTTTCAATCGTGTTTTTTAATCGTTTGCCCTACTGCAGAACCCTTTTATCGTTCAGCCATTGCTTAGACGATGTAAACCTAACCACCAAGCCAATCAGCAACATGTGAAACCGGATGAAACTCAATCGCTATGATACTCTAATTACGAGAACCGTCAAAAGCTTTTCAGACCTCTTGATTCTTAAGTATCTGAAAACACATCCGCTAAGCAGTGGCTACGAAATTCTAAGGCACTTAGGTGGCAAATACAACATCCGTTTCAGTCCCGGAACAATATACCATGAACTATATCTATTGGAAAGAAAAAAAGCCATAGAAAGTGAAGGCGACGACAACGGTAGAACATACAGTTTAACTGTCGAAGGAGAAAAAACGCTTGCCGCCATGTTCCAAGACGGAGCGCAAATCCAGCAACTCATAGCAACCATCTTCTCGGAAGCCTAAGCATATTCAAGGAACTTGGATTTTTATTGTGTTGATTTATTGCAGTCACACAGATTTATGAATGCTGATTTCCGAATATAATGCGGTCTTTTCATTTGTTTTAGGGAGGTGAATGGTTTTGGAGAATAAAGAGAATGTCCCAGCTCCCGAAATGACTTCAAAAGGCAAATACAAATGCAAATCAGACAACAAAGAATTCGACACCCGCGAAGAGTACGAAGGACACTGCAAAGAGGAACATATGGGCGGCATGTAGAGCCGAAAAATTGGGTTTGGGCTAAAAAACGCCCGCGTTTTATTGTTTCTCTTCTTTTTCTTGGAAGAGTTTCTTGATTGCGCTAATTCTTGCTTTCTGCGCCAAAGTATCGCTGGTAACCACGGTTAAGGCTTCTTCGGGGCACCACTTTACGCATTGGGGACCGTCAGCTTTGTCTTTGCAGAGGTCGCATACGTAGACGACTTTGGTTTCAGGGTGCAGCATCATGGCGCCGTAGTCGCATGCTTCAATGCACCAGCCGCAACCGTTACATTTGTCTTTGTCTAAGACGATGTTGCCTGTGTCTTCTGCTTGTGATAGGGCGCCTCTTGGACAGGCGGCGACGCATGCAGGGTCTTCGCAGAGTCTGCAGGTGACAGCCATGTTGGCAAGTTGGTTAACGCGGACTAGGCGGATGCGTGATTTAAGTGGGTTGAAGGCTTTTTCCTTGTTCATGGAGCAAGCGTATTCGCAGATTTGGCAGCCGACGCATTTTTCTGGGTCAGCGGAAATGAATTTTCGGTTATGAATTTTAACCATCTTTTTTACGCCTCTTTCCCTTCAACTAGATTTGCGTATTCTTGTAATCCTAACTCTTGGAGTTTGGCTTTAGTGGGGAACCCTTCAACAGTCCAGCCGCGGGCTTGATAGTAATCGTCCAGTAAGAGGTCAAGCTCATCTTGGGTTACTACGGCTCCTTTGGCGGGTCCATCGTCAGTTACGGGTTGATTTAGCACTTTCCAGGGCAAGGTGTCGTCGCTTCGGGTTAAGCCTTCACGGGCGTTGATGAGTTTAGCGAGGGTAACTATCCGTTCGCCTACAACACCGATTTCTTCAGGAGACATCTCTAGACCGGTAACTGCACTGTAGAGTTTTGCCATTTCAGCAAGTTCCTTGTAGAAGGTGGCTTTGGAGTTTTTACACACAATAAGTGAATCAATAACTGCCAATATGTCCTCGTTCTCTTTGACGAGTTTACCGCGGCCCCTCTCAGCTTTGGTGCGGTCAACCTTGCCCTTCATGTCTAACGCGTAGACGCCGCTACGGTTGTGGTCTGCTCCGCGGAAGGAAACAGCTGCACCTAAAGCAGCGGTTTTTAGGCACCTGAGGTCGTAACCTGTGACTTCTAAGCCTTTGATTTGCTGGGCAAGTTGCTCGCTGTTTTTGCCGATTTTTTGTGCTGCAACCTTAACGCCGTCAGCAAGCAGGTCGCCTACGCCTTCGCGTTTGCCGATTTTTTCAACAAGCTGGACAACTGCGTCTGCGTTGCCGAAGTGAGCGTCTACTCCGCCGAGGTCTTCGTGGCTTAATAACCCTTTTTCGTGGCAGTCCATCAGGAAAGCAATGGCGACGCCAGTGCTCTGTGCGTCTAATCCGTAGTAGTTGCAGAGTTCAGCGGCTTTGATGATTGCGTCAAGCCGGTCTACACCTACGTTTGGTCCCATTGCCCAGAGGTTATCGTATTCTAATCGGGCTATGGTGCCTTTGTAGGGTCCTTCCTTGACGAGTGCTTCGTGCTCGCACCGCATAGCACAGGAGTTGCAAGCGATTATTTTTGCGATGAAGCGTTCGTTTATTTCGTCAGGGCTTATGTTGGTTATATCGTCGAGATGTGAGGAAGTGTAGTTGCGGGTTGGCATGCAGTAGAGGTCGTTGGTTACTTGGATGTTTTCAACGGTGCCTACAGTTCGGTACTTCTGTGCCGCTGGACCCTTCATGCGCTCATGGAAATCTTTAACCATATCCATAAATTCTTCGGGTTTCGCAACCGCAATGTCGCGGGTACCCCTTACAGCGATGGCTTTGAGGTTTTTGCTACCCATAACAGCACCTAAACCAGTTCTGCCGGCTGCACGGGTCTTATCGTTTATGATGCAGGCTATTTTGCTTTGTTTTTCGCCTGCTAAACCGATGGAGGCTACGCGAATGTAGTAGTCGCCGATCTCGTCTTTGATGGCGTCTTCGGTTTCCCAGGGTGATTTGCCCCAGAGGTTGGCTGCATCGAGAATTTGGATGGAGTCGTCGTCTATCCAGAGGTAGACGGGTTTCTCTGCTTTGCCGGTTAAGACAACGGCGTCGTATCCTGCGCGTTTTAACTCTGCGCCAAACGTGCCGTGGCTAACTGCTTCGCCGACGCCGCCTGTAGCGGGGGATTTGGATATGAAGGCGTGGCCGTTGCCGCCTGTAGGAAACATTGTTCCTGAAACTGGGCCTAGAGCTAAAACGAGCGGGTTTTCCGCGCTAAGCGGGTTTACACCTTGTTTTGAGTTGGATAAGTAGAGTTTCATGCCCAAACCGATGCCGCCGACGTATTTTTTGGCGGTTTCTTCGGTTAATTTTTCCCTGTGGGTTTTGCCTGTAGTAAGATCAACATATAATACTGTTCCTGCGTAGCCGAGCAACCTTGTCCCTCCGAGAGGTAGATTACTAATTTCAGTTAAAAGCTATATTAATCTAGTGGGTTCTGGGGGTTAAAATTTAAGGGAATAACATATTTTCATCCGAGTGCACTAATCAGTTAGTTCGGAAAAGAGCGTAAAACAAAAATATTATAATTAATTGAAAAAAGAAACAAATAGAGAAGCGCCTCGACAATAAACCGACGCTCGTTTACTTCTCATCAGCCTCATGGGTTTGGAAAAGCTTCCGAATAGCGTTAAGCCTCGCCTTCTGAGCCAACACATCACTCGTTACAACCGTCAACGCTTCCTCAGGACACCACTTCACGCACTGCGGACCCTCCGGCTTAAACTCACAAAGGTCACACACGTAAACAGTTTTGCTTTCCGGATGCATCATCATGGCACCGTAACTGCAGGCTTCAATACACCAGCCGCAGCCGTTACATTGATCTGGATCGATCATTATGTTGCCTGTTTCAAGCGACTGTGAAAGCGCATCTCTTGGGCATGCAGCAACACACGCGGGCTCTTGGCATTTTCGGCAGGTGAGTGCTATGTTCTTGGTTTGCCTCGACCTCACGACTCTGATGCGGGATTTAACTGCGTTGAAGACTCTTTCGTGGCTGTAGGAGCAGGCGTATTCACAGGTTTGGCAGCCGACACATTTGTCCGCGTCTACGGTTATGAATTTTCGGTTATGAAGAGATACCATGGTTTAGTTCTCCTTTCCAAATTGTTCAAGCTCTAACTCTTTGAGGGTAGCTTTTGCG
>JBNIDO010000078.1:0-12771 GCA_050108095.1 Bathyarchaeia archaeon | reverse complement strand
CAGGGTCTCCGGCTCCGCAGGCCGGTGTAATAATCCGTACTATACAACAGGCCCAACTTTGCATACGCAGAATATAAAAACCAAATAATAAAGACTTTGCACCAAAGGGCACAGAACAAAGAAAAAGAGCACTCAAATGCTGACCGCCTCCAGTCGTGTTGACCTAAAACAGATTGATTTTACATCCAGACCAAGCTTAGAAGGGCAATCTTTAAGAATCAACCTGCCAAACAATTGCTTGAAAGGAGAGTTAACGATGCCAAAAAAAGGAGCATTATGCATAGTTTTAGTTTTGCTAGTGATGAGTTTAAGTTTTGGCGGAATTAGTGACTTCTCAGAAGCGACGGTTTTGGACGATTTGCCTGGTCTGGGCGAATCTTTGGTCGTTGACTCTGACACCACCTTCACTGTTGAGGCTGGAGAAACAGTTGTCAGCGAAGGCAAGATAACACTTCAAGGATTAGGCAGCGCGGTTCCTGAGTTTACGGTCATAAATAATGGGGACTTGACAATCAAAAGCGAAGTTAACTGCAATTCAGCCAAGTTAACCATTCAAAACAACGGTATGTTGGCTTTGCAAGATTTCTCTGTCCGATTAGACGGCAACTCAACCGTAACGGTTGAAAACGGTGAAAACTTCAGCATGGACGATGTTAACGTCCAAGTCTATGGAGGCTACTTCTATGTTTCCAACGGTGGCACTTTAGAGTCACATAACTTGTATATCAAAGACCAATTTGACGGAACATTAATTTCAAACTCGGGTGAATGCACCCTCTCTGAAACCACATTTGTGGCAAACGGCGCTCATGGAAAAATCGAGGTCTTTAACAGTGGTGACATGCAAATCCATCACGGCACTTTTGATGTTAATTATGGTGGAAGAATTAATATTAACACTGCTGCTGGGAATCTGGTTGTTGAGGATAGTAGTGTGGATGTTTCGGGGGCAAGTCATGGCAAAAAGAGCGACGTAAACGTCATCGCCTCAAACACCACTTGGAACAGGTGTTCGTTTGTTAACAACAACGGGAACATCAACTATTTGCATAGCGGCGAAGGTAGCTTAACTAACTGTACCATCCAGAATTCAGGTGCTGATTCATCAACTATACTGACAATCACTGCTCCCATAGTTTTAGAGGACTGTTCAATATCAGGCTCCGGCTCCGCCCTCATAACAAACCATAACACAATGCGGGTGGTTGACAGCACATTCACCACCACCCACTCTTTGTCTTTGATGAACTATGGAGAGCTAAACGCAGAGAATTGGCTGGTACAAACCACTGATTCCAACGACAAAATCACCATTTACACCGGTGAAAACGGCACGATTTCCTTTGACGCTTCGTTCATTAAAGACGTAAGTGCAGTTGATTTGAGCGCTGTTGGTCCAGAGGGGCAAGAATTTGTAGAATCGACCGGCGGCATAATAGACGTTACAAACAACGGGGTCATAAGGACACAAGCAAGTACTGCTGATTCCTCGCCGAATTACTCGGTTTACGCTCTTGCAATCGTCGTTGCTTTGATCGCTATCATAATCATATTGTTAGTGGTGCGTAGAAGAAGAAAATCTAAACATTTGCAAGTGCCACCGCCTCCGCCGCCACCACCGCTCTGACACCAAAGGGGCAATCAGGCGATAAACGCTTCAGGGTATAGGTATCTCAAGTAAATTATATTAGCCAACAACTGGTTATCAGCTTGAGCGACCAAGTTGAAAAGTAATATCCATGGGAAAAAAGCGGTGCTGTTCTTCATCGTTTTTGCAGTTCTTGTGCTGGCTGCTCAACCTCCGCCGACTTCAGCGCAAACATGGAGCCTCGACAGCAACGGCAGCGACAATTCAACTTACGATGGCGATGGTACCATCCAAATAGATGCTCCAGACGGCACCTGGCAGATGTATTACACTACGCTGCCGCAGAATTGGCAAAGCTTCACTATATCCGTGGACGTTAACGCAAAGGACCTGCGGGGCTTCTACGTTATCGCCAAAGGAGACCTTCCGCTTATCGGAGAAACAAACGACTTAACCTGTAGTATCGGCCCATTTTCGGATGATGGGGGGTCAGCTTTCAGAGAAAGCGCTTCTTTTAATGGTTCTCCCAACTATGGGCAAATGTGCTTTAACAAAATACAAACAAACACTTGGTACACACTTGCAATTAGTGTCGATTGTGCGAAGAAGTGGTATGACCTAAAAATCTTTAATGAGAGTGGTTCTGAAATGGGCAGTTCTGGTGGAGTAATAACCGCTGAGGTTCTTACGCCAATCACTCAACTGAAGTACGTTGGGTTCGGGGCTGGCTTAAACGGCGGCAGCTACACCGTCCGCAACGTAAAATTAATCACTGACCCACCACTGCCTGAAAGCGAACCAGCAAAAACGCCGTTAGCCCCTGTACTTGCGTTTTCCTGCCAAAGCTCAGCTATTAACAGTTCACTATTCAAAGTAGACGTTAACGGCAACATCACCCTAGATGGGGCACCGCTGTCTAGCGCTCAAATCTTCTTCTCCTACAGCACCGGCAACGGAACCCTATGGACAGACATCGCTTCCGTTTGCTCGGATGAAAGGGGCAACTATTCTCTAACATGGATGCCAACTGAAGCAGCAACATACCTCCTGCGAGGCACCTACAGCGGAAACTCAACAGTATCTGCGGCAAGCAAAACCGTCAGCTTCGCCATCTTGCCCTACGAGCAGAAAAGCGTTTTCTCAGTGACTTCAAACTCAACCATTTCTAGTTTCGCCTTTAACTCCACATCCAACCAGATCAGTTTCTCAGTAACTGGGCTCAACGGAACCGCAGGCTACACAGAAATCACCATACCCAAAACCATGTTGACTGACGCTTCAAACCTGCAAGTACGCCTTGACGGCACAGAGGTAAGCTACACTGCCCAAGACCAAGGAGATTGCTGGGTAATCTCTATTGCCTATCACCATAGCTCTCATGAAGTGGTTGTAGCTTTAAACCAGGAAAACTCAAACCTCTACGGCGGCCTTCCGCCCCAACTAGTTTATGTGGTGCTCGCTTTGGTGGTGAGCGTGGCTGCTACTGCACTAGCTGTATTGTTTGGTATGACACGCAGAAAAAACAGCGGCGATTAGCTTAGCTTTTGCTTAGTACCCTCTCAAGCGCTGCAACCACGTTGTCTTTACCCATAGCCAAAACGTATGGTCCCAACCTTGGACCCTGCGGCGCTCCCATCAGCACAGAATAGAGTACTTTGAAGAAGGCGCCTGGTTTGATGCCGTTGTCTTTTGCGCTGTTGAAGATGGCGTTTTGGATTTTGTCTGGGTCATCTTCAGTCTTCAATTGAGCAACCAGTTCCACTATGGCTTTGCGTTGTTCGGTGGATAGCTCAATTTTGGTTTCTTTGATTTCCTCAAAGTCCCTTGTCCAATTCAGGGCATAATCGACGCGTTGCTGCAAGCCAGCATCAATACCCTGTCCTTTCTGTAGATAGCCATAGTTCTGCAGCATCTCGGCAACGTAATCATTTACTGAGTCTTTGGGCGCCATTTTGACGAGAAACGCCAAGAGGTTGTAGGGGACATGGATGCTCGGTTTCGCTGGCGGCTTCATTACATAGCAGTATTGGTAGAGTCCTTTGAGTCGGATTGTTTCCTTTTCACCGGCTTGCTTCTTGCCGAAGTAGACGTCTTCGAGGTCGTCGAGTTCATTCATGTACAATGGAATGTCTGAAACGTCGAGTGAGCGTGTGCCCACAAAGCGTTTGAGCATAAGCAGCAAAAGAGACTGTGGCGAACCATAGTTAAACCACACCTGCGGCGTAAACACGTTGCCTGCTGACTTGCTGATTTTTTTGCCGCCCTTATCGAGGAACATCTCGTACTTGGCGTGGCTGGGCGGTTCGAACTGGAGGACTTCGCGGCAGATGCGGTCGTTTATGCGCACGGAGTCGGCGATGTCTTTGCCGTAGGCCTCAAAGCGGATGTCAAGTGCTTTCCAGCGGGCGGCGAACTCGCTTTTCCACGTAAGTTTGCCCTCGCCAGATTTGATGTCTACTTCGCCTTCGTGTCCGCAGCCGGGGATGAGTTTGCCTCGGATTTCGAGCCCTTCGCATTTGTAGGTGACTTTGTCGGTTTTGGGGTCGAATTTGTAGGCGCGGGTTGTGTAAAGGTGTCCGCAGTTTTCGCAGACTGCAAAGAAGGGGAGGACTTCGGTGTAGGTTTCCTGCCCCACTTCCTCCTTGACGATTTCGCCGACTTGTTTGGCATTTGTTAGAAGGGTGCGGATTTCGTTTAGTAGCAAACCCTGCTTGTAAACTACGTTGGCGCTGTAGTACTTGTATTCGATGCCACATTTGTCCAGTGCCTCAAGTAGCAGGCTGCTCATGTGTTTGCCGTAGCTTTCGTGGCAGCCGAAGGGGTCGGGGATTGTGGAGACAGAGTAGCCAAGGTATTTTTCTAGACTCTGCGCAGTGTCGGCTGGTAATCCTGCGGGGACTTTTCGTAAGCCGTCTTTGTCGTCGCAGAAGGCAACAAGCTCCGAGTTACAGTCCATATGTTTGAGGGCTAAGGTGACTGCGTAGCTGCGGCTAGCGTCGCCTAAACTGCCGATATGGGGAAAACCCGACGCGCCCAAACCCATCTCTGTTCGGACCCTGCCCATGTTGCGCTTTAGCGATTGCTCTCGCTCGATGACTTTCTTAGCCATCATGTCATACCATGTGCCTAAACCGACGATAGTTTCATCGCTCATAACAACGGTGCCTTCTGCCACATTGACTATACAAGGGTATAGAAAAATGTTTAGAACCAAAAGCTTATGATAACTAAAGAGGTTGGTTTTTTCTTTAGTTGTTGTTGCAGAGAACCGCCTATACACAACAACAAGCAGTGGGCTCGGCTACGGCGCCTGTTTTGGTGTCTGCGTCTGGATTGAATTGTAGGTTGGTTGTGGAGGATTTCGCAAGCTGAAAACTAGAAAAAAATGTTTAGAGAGCCAAAAAACGGCTCAGAAGGCTTTTTTACGTTGGAGTGCCGCTGCAATCGCCAAAGCAGCGAGAACCAACAGTATCACGACCACTGAATAGAGCCAGTTGAAGCTAAACAGGAACCATGCTCCACCCACAGCAATCGCAACTAACCCCAACGCCATGGTACTAAAAGGGCTGCGCTCATACAAGACGGGTTTACCCATCCGCATCAAGCCCAACACCAAGAACCACAGTCCGTTGAGCACGAAAACCACTGGCACAATCAGCGTCCAATCCATCAGCCCCGCCACATAGAGCAGCACAGCTACAACTATCGTGATGAAGAAGACGCCGATGGTTAACAGCGTTCGGTTGCTATCACTACTCATAATTGGTGGTCCTAGGCGAGTTTTTCTCCGCATTCTGGGCAGAACTTGCTGTTGGCGGGGATGGATTTACCGCATTTGGGGCATGTCATGGCTTGCTGGCTTGGCGGGGTTAGGTTGGTTCCGCAGTTGGGGCAGAACTTGCTTGTCGCCGGCACTTTTTCTCCGCATTTGGGACAGATAACCAGTGCCGCGGCTGGAGCTGCTTGGGGTGCGCCGCCCATTTGGTTCATGACCTGCGGGATAAGCACCATGCCAGCGCCCAGTGCACCTGCGCCGCCACCTGACTTGCCCAGTGACTCAGCTGCACTCTTCACTGTTTCCATACGTAGCACGTCGCCGGCTGGGGTTTGGCCTGTTTTGAGCCAGAAGAGGCGTTCACGGTACTCGGGTGTGGTGTCGATGCCTTCGAATCGGAGGTCGGTTAACTCGATGCCGACTCGTTTGAAGTAGTCGATTAATGTGTTTTTGACGATTATGCTGGTTTCGTCTATGCGTGTGAAGACGGTGACGAGGTCGTAGTGGCTGAGTTCGTCGATGATTTTCTCGTTTAGGAAGCCGCGTAGGAAGTCGTTGACGCCTTGTGTGGTGTAGGCTTGTTGTCCGCCGATGACTTCGTTGACGAATAGGGTGGCGTCTTTTACTTTGAACCAGAACTGCCCATACACTTGTAGGGGTGCTAGTTCGGTGGTTTGTGCTCGTGTGCCCCATTTGCCTGCGAAGATTTTGGTGCTGATGAACAGGACGGTGGCTTTGAATGGTTTGTTGCCGCCGAAACCTGCCAATCTGGTGAGTAAGCCTGTGAGGAGTGGGAGGTTTAGGGTGGTTAGGGTGTGTCTTCCCGCTTCGAATACGTCGTAGGCTTTGCCGTCGCGGAAGAACACTGCCATCTGGTATTCGCGGACAATCAACTGTGCGCCCCAGGTGATGTCTTCGTTGGGGTAGCGCCAAACTATATCTTCTGGGCCTGCAGTTGCCCATTCAATTACTTGTGGCATTACACTGTCACTCCTAAGATTGCTTCTTGCCGTTTATCAAACGTGTCCTCAAGCATGTCCAATTTGTCGTTTACGGCTTGGACTTTTTCTTTGAGGTTTGAGTAGTCGCCGCCTACCAACTGGGTTTTGAGGTTATCCACCGCCTCGGTGAGGTTGTTGACGCCGTCGAGGAGCCCATTGTCGTAGGCTATCATGCGGTCCAGGTTTTCCTCTTTGACTTTAACTATGTTAAAGAAGCCTGAGTACCCGTAGGAGGCATGGTTAACTTTTTCTGTGATGCGGTCCATCTTAGCCACTAAGCGGTCGACGTCGGTTAGTACGTCGAAGTAACGTTTATCCGCTATTCTCTGAGAAATCAACCTGACGTTGTCTTTATCTCTGGAGAGTTTGAGGTAAAGATGGTTGCGAATGAGTTTGTCTGATTCACGGCGGAGTTCCTTCTCTTTGTATCCTCGGAACCCTGGAAGTGCAGCCGCGATTTTTTCTGAAAGCCTCATTTGGCTTTTCGCTTGGGCATAAACATCTTTATTTTCGCTCATTTCCCATTTCCTCCATTATTTTCATTCCGTTATAAAAAGGGGCAGGCTATTAAACGTTTTTCAAGCAGTTTAGAACTTGGAATTAGGGATGTCGCCGCGAAGAACCATGCCCGCTGAGCCGTCAACCAGCATCTGGTAGTTGTTGCCCTTGTATTCGTACTTGATGAACCATACGGGCGCATGCAAATACACCATCTGCTTAAGGTTCACGGATGTGGATTCCTCTATGATGCGATCTATGTCCTGCTGCAACAGGAAGCGGTGGTGCTCATCAATCTGCTGCCTCGCCAACTCCAGCGCTTGGTCGCGTTCCATTTCGCTGTTGAGCAGTTTTGCGAAGCCTTCGATTTTGCGGAAGTCGTAGGGAACTTTGCCCGCCAACGGAACATCATAGGCTCGGGTGGGGAAATCAGACGCCTGCCTTGCCAGCACCAGCCAATTGTACTCTTTTTTGATTTGGCCTTCTTTAGTGATGGCTGGGGTGATGCGTTCAAAGATGCCTTTATACTGGGTTGTAGCTTCAACAGTGACCACCCAAAACGGCAGATACCGCAAGGTTTTCTCGGTAATCTTGGCTTTCTTTGCTAAGTCACCCGGCTTCATAAAGCCCGAACGCATCCAATCACGGATCAACCCCTCAATCTGGTCTGGATTGTAGCGGTTTAGGAGAACAGAGTGCTCAAAATTGAAGGCTTGCCCGGTTTCGATGACGGTTGTGAAGCCGCAGTACTTGCAGGTGGCTATGAGTTCGCCTGGTTTAAACTCCACAGGAGCCCCACAATGCGAACATCGGATATTTTGAGCAACCGCCATCGCGATTATGCCTTCAACTGTTTTTCGCGTTTGAGGATTTCTCTGGCAACGATAACGCCTGACGCGGATGCTTGGATTAAGCCGCGGGTGACGCCTGCGCCGTCGCCGATGGTGAACATGTTCTGGATTTTAGTTTCTAACGCGTTGTTGAGTTGTAGGTGGCTGCTGTAGAATTTGACTTCGACACCATAGAGTAGCGTTTCGGGGGAAGCGACGCCGGGAGCGATTTTGTCGAGGGCTTCAAGCATCTCGCGGATATCAGTTAAGTAGCGGTATGGCAAAACGAAGCTTAAGTCACCTGGCGTGGCGTTTTTAAGTGTGGGGGTCAAGACGCTGTGGGAGATGCGTTCGGGTGTGCTGCGTCTGCCATGGTTGAGGTCGCCTAGCCGCTGCACCATAACGCCGCCGCTAAGCAAGTTGCTCAGACGCGCGATGTATTTGCCGTAGGCGATTGGTTCTTTGAAGGGTTCGGTGAACTGGGTGCTGACGAGTATGGCGAAGTTGGTGTTGGCGGTTTTGGTTTCTGCTTGGCTGCCGCCGTTGACGGTTAAGACGCCGTCGTAGGATTCTGTTGTGACTTCACCGTAGGGTGAAACACAGAACGTGCGCACTTGGTCGTCGAATGACCGGGAGAAATAGACGAGTTTGGGCTCGTAGAGGACTTTGGTGAGTTTCTCCATAACAGACGCGAGCAACTCGACGCGGACACCTATGTCGACGGGGTTGTTGACGGTTTTTAACCCGCGGATTTGGGCTTCGGTTTGCAACCATTCTGCGCCGCCTCTGCCGGGGGCGATTATGACGTATTTGCCCATGATTTTTTCGCCGCTGACCGTTTCGACGCCTTGGATGATGTGGTCTTCGGCGATGAGCCCTTTGACTTCGGTTTTGGGCAGAAAAGTGATTTTGCCCTCGAGGTATTTGCGCATCTCTTTTAGGACGTCGAGGCAGCGGTCAGTACCCATGTGACGGACTTCTTGCTTGATTAGTTTGAGCCCCGCCAATGAAGCTTGGCGCTCAATTTCATCGACTGCTGCATTTTCGACACCAAAGACTTCTTTGGACGCGCCGAATTTTATGTAGACATCATCGCAATACTTAACGAGCTTTTCTAGTTCTTTGTTTGAGACGTACTGGTTTAGCCATCCGCCTACTTCGGTGGATAATGTTAGTTTGCCGTCACTGTAGGCGCCTGCTCCGCCCCAACCGGATAGCACCGAGCATGGTTCGCAGTGGACGCATTCAAAGCCCCGTTTGCTGGGGCATTTGCGTTTTTCTATGTCTGCGCCTCGGTCGATGACTAGGACGTTTAGGTTTGAGTGTTCGGTTAGTTCTAGTGCTGAGAAGATGCCTGCTGGGCCTGCGCCCACGATGATTACGTCGTATTTCAAAGGAATTTTCCCTCTGGAACCCAGAATTACATGCAACAGGTTGGATATATTTGTTGGTGCCTTTTTGCTTGGAAGAAAACGGTTTGTGCATGTATGTTCTGCAGATATATCTTAAAAACATTTAATACCCTAAATCAACCACATAAACAAGACGCAACATGGCAACACCCCCAAACAGCCAAAACATGGACGACCTCATCAGCGACTTCAGCCGCTTCTACATCCTAACCATACTCTATGAAGGACCCACCCACGGCTACAGCATCATCAGCCAATTCAAACGCCGAGTCAAAAAAGAAATCAGCCCCAGCCTAGTCTACCCCTTCCTGCAGCAACTCGAAGAAAAAGGCTACGTCAAACACACAGTACAACCCGTCGGCGAGAAAGAACGCAAAATCTTCGAGTTAACCGAAGACGGCAAAGCACTCTGCACACACCTGTTTAAGCGGTTCGCCGAACTCGTCTCCATCGCCATCGAACCAAGCCTTGACGTGTGTGCTCACTGCGGATGCAAAGTCTATGAAGGCGCCTACCACGAAACAATAGGCGGCGTAGAGATGGCGTTCTGCTGCAGCCACTGTGCAGCCTCATACAAACACTGCAAAGCTCCCTCTACAAATTAACTTTTTTCATACCGACTTGTCTGTTTTTCAACGGGTATATTGCAAAGATTTAAAAATAATCCTTCCAAACGTATGTAAAATTCAGGTTTCGGGCTACTGCTCAAGGAGAGAGACTGGTGAACGAAAGAAAACTATCCCTAACGTTACTGCTTATTTTAATGATGGGCGCTCTAACCTTATCCCTAACCGCCTATGCAGCGACACAAACTGCACCTTCTGTGAGCGTTCCCTCTTCTGGAGCGATCAGTAAAAGCGCGGACCTTGAGCTCTACACTGATAGCGCTTGCAAAAACGTTCTTATCAACATCGCTTGGGGCGACTTCACCCCCGGTTCAGAGACAACTCAGGCAATCTACGTAAAAAATACTGGCAGTTATGCTTCTTTAACGTTGAATCTGCGGACCTCCGATTGGAATCCGCGGAGTGCTCATGGGGCAATCACTGTATCGTGGGATCAAGAAGGCACAAAACTATCGCCTGGACAAGTAGTCGTGGCTGTAATTACCACATCGGTTTCCCTAAACGTCGGGGATGTTTCAGACTTCAGTTTTAAACTTAGCATTAATGGCGCAGCCGTCTCATAGTCGAGGTTCAGTTAACTTTACAGGCGACAAAATCCTGTTAAAACTCGGGTTATTCCAACCAACCGAACCCTGCTGCACAAATATCAACAAGCAATGGGTTAGTCTTTTATGGCTTCTATGAAGCTCATAACGTTCCAAAGCTTCACCCTTGTGTAGGGCGGCATGTTAGGGTCTTGGAGAATCTCATCAAGAAGCGAAACTGCATTTGAAGCTTTCACAGCTGGCGTGTACTCAGTCCCTTGCAGGGCGTTCATGGCGTCTTTTGCACTGCGGCGGATGTTCCGCGGAGTTGTACTGTCCTCTGAAACTTCACCAAGCACAACTAAGGCTTGCTTAATCTTCGCTTCGTACTCTTCAGATTTTTTCTTGCGCACCATAAACTATTCCCCTTTTACTCCATCTGGCAGTAAATCAAGTTATATATGTATTTATACGTATTTACTTTTAGGCTCCATATATGCAACAAGACAAAGACACCAACCCGATTAAACGGATGGCTGAACTGCTACGGCAAGGCGCCACATTAACTGACCTCTCCTGCCCCGCCTGCGCCTCTCCCCTGTTCCGACTAGGCGACGGCACGCTCTGGTGCGCTAAAGACGAGAAAAAAGTAGTCGTGGTCAAAGAAGGCGAAGAACCGCCCAAACCAGCCGCTCCAGCACCAAGCAACGCCGCCTACGATAAACTCGAGGCTACCTTGATGGCGAAGATAGCGGATATACAGGGCAGAATCGAGAAAACCGAAGACGTGGACGAACTCCAAAAGCTCACCCTGGCTCTAAGTGAATTGCTAAACAGTGTTGAGAAAATCAAGAAGATGAAGGCTTAAGAGCCAACTTGACACTAGGCACCTACAATAATTTTCCCTCCAACATCCACTATCTAGCGACCTACTCCTCGACTGTTTCGGGTCGGCAACTGCAGCAGAGGTTTATCCGTTGCTTATGTGAAGTGAACCGTAAGGAGCTAAGTTTTGAGGAAGTCTCCATTCCCACGGTTCCTAATGGTCAAGTTATTTTTGAGTTCGGCATCGCTGAAGAGGCAGATTTCACCTATCTCACCCCGCAAGAAGCTCAAAGAGCGCTTGCTTTGGCGGCTAAAAGTCATGTGGGGTCGCTGGATTTTTTCTGCTCCATCCGCTACTACAAAATCAACGGCAAAGAGCGCCAAGCTTTGAAATTCGACTATTATCTGCTCCGCACAGTTTTTGGCAAGGGCACTTTTGAGGTGCAGGTGTTCCATGAGCGGGGACCAAGGTATCTTTCCCCTCAGGATTTAGTGGAGTTTATTTTAGAACGCCTCAATTCGGGGTCGAACCGTAAAATCCTCAAAGAAACAAGCCTCTGATTAGCTTGTATATAGTTTTAAAGAGAGTTTGGATTTCTATAGCCGAAAGTTATATTTGATAGCTCCATAGCTACAACTGAAAATAGACCTTGGCATAGGGGTCAGTTTAACAATGTTACCCATCGAAGTATCCTCACTAAAGAAATACTATGGCAGCTTAAAAGCCGTCGACGGCATATCTTTCACCGTTGAAGAAGGCGAAGTCTTCGGTTTACTAGGCCCAAACGGGGCAGGCAAGACTACTACCATAGAAATCATGGAGGGCCTGCGGGAACGTGATGGCGGAGACGTAAAAATCCTCGGTCTAGACCCTTGGAAGAACGGTTATGCTCTGCACAAAAGAATCGGGGTTATACCGCAGAACTTTACGTTCTTTGAAAAGACAAGTCCTAAGGAAGCCATAAACTATTACGCTAGCCTCTTTAACGTAAAAGTAGATGCAGCCGCCATCTTAAAAGATGTCCTCTTAGAAGACATGGCTAAGCAGCACTTTGAGAACCTCTCTGGCGGCCAGAAACAGAAAACGGGTCTCGCGCTTTCTTTGGTAAATCAGCCTGAGTTGCTTTTCCTCGATGAACCCACAACTGGTTTAGACCCCAACGCGCGACGCGCCATATGGGAGGTTATCCGCGGTCTAAAAGCCAAAGGAAAGACCATCATCTTAACAACCCATTACCTCGACGAAGCCCAACAGCTAAGCGACAGAGTCGCCATCATGGACCACGGTCGCATCGTCGCAATGGGTACCACCGAAGAAATCATCCAGCAACACGGCTCAGGCGAGCTCCTTGAAATCCATGGCAGCCAGCAACTTGCAGACTACATAAAAGCCAACACGGAGCTAAAGGTTGGCTACAACAGCTCCAAAGGCGAAATCGTCATAACTCTCGAAAAGAAGATTGACGCGCTTGCGGCTTTGGCTTCTGCGGAACAATCTGGCTTGGAGTGGGGTAATATTCAGACTCGCCAAGACAGTCTCGACGATGTTTTCATAAAGTTGGTCCGTGAACCCCTTGGAGAGCAAGGGGAAGTGGCTACAGAAGAAAAAGGCAAGAAGCGGAGGCGCTAAAACATGCCAAGTGGAAAACGTATTTTTGCAGACTTTAGAGTTTTTAGTGTAGGTTACTTAAG
>JBNIDO010000077.1:0-13261 GCA_050108095.1 Bathyarchaeia archaeon | reverse complement strand
TCGACATGACCATCGTTTTGATTGCGTTGCCATCGATTTTCCGCGGCATAAACATCGACCCCTTCACAAGCTTCCAATACCTGCTCTGGGTAATGTTTGGCTACAGCATCGTAACCGCCGTTTTGCTCGTAACCTTTGGCAGGTTATCAGACATTTTTGGTCGCGTGAAACTCTACAATTTAGGTTTCCTCATATTTACCATCGGCTCGATTTTGCTGTCGGTGACGCCCAGCACGGGCGACGCAGGCGCCATCGAACTGATCGTCTTTCGCATCATCCAAGGCGTAGGCGCAGCGTTCCTCTTCTCTAACAGCGGCGCCATCATCACCGACGCTTTCCCAGAGAACGAACGCGGCAAAGCATTAGGCATCAACCAAATCGCTTTCCTCGCAGGGTCCCTGATCGGATTGGTGCTCGGCGGAGTCCTAGCTGTTTACGATTGGCGCTTGGTCTTCCTCGTCAGCGTCCCAGTAGGCATCGTCGGAACCATATGGTCCTATTGGAAACTAAAAGAGCAGCACATCATA
The DNA here is from genome assembly GCA_050108095.1 of Bathyarchaeia archaeon. Classification (GTDB taxonomy): domain Archaea; phylum Thermoproteota; class Bathyarchaeia; order Bathyarchaeales; family Bathycorpusculaceae; genus Bathycorpusculum. Next base: position 12,734 of record JBNIDO010000077.1, on the reverse strand, counting down.
CGCAAAAAACAGAAACTCGACATCTGGGGCAACCTCTGCTTCGGCGGCGGCTTAACCCTCATCCTACTCGCCATCACCTACGGCTTAACCCCCTACGGCTCATCCCCGATGGGCTGGGGCAACCCATGGGTCGTTGCATCGTTTGCAATAGGCACTGCGCTACTCTTTGCGTTCCCCTTTGTTGAGCGCAGAGTCAAAGACCCCATGTTCCGACTTGACCTCTTCAAAAACAAAAGCTTCGCCGCCGGCAACATCGCCACATTCCTCAGCTCAATGTCTAGGGGTGGAGTCATGATTATGCTGGTCGTATTGCTGCAGGGCATATGGTTGCCGCTTCACGGCTTTAGCTACGAAGACGCGCCTTTCTGGGCAGGCATCTTCATGATTCCAATGTCCATCGGCATCGCCATAACCGGCCCCCTTAGCGGTTGGCTCAGCGACAAACATGGAGCCCGCCTCTTCGCCACCTCAGGCATGATAATCACAGGCATCACCTTTCTAGTATTCACTTTGCTGCCCGCCAACTTTGAGTACCTCCCCTTCGCTTTGATACTGCTCGTAATGGGAATCGGCAACGGCATCTTCATGTCACCCAACATGGCCTCCGTCATGAACAGTTGCCCCGCAGAACACCGAGGCGCCGCATCAGGCATGCGCTCCACCCTACAGAACTGCGGCCAAACCATAAGCCAAGCCATATTCTTCAGCCTAATCATCATCTCACTAAACGCAACCTTGCCCGCCGCGCTTTCCGCTTCAGTTGCCAACGCCGGTGCTTCACCTGCCATCGCCGCAGCGTTTAGCCAAACCCCCGCTTCAGGCGCACTCTTCGCAGCATTCCTAGGATACAATCCCATTGGCACTATGCTTCAAGCCATGGGCCCCTTAGCAGACGGGCTGCCGTCGGCTTCCAGAGCTATTTTGGAGGGACAAACTTTCTTCCCCAACGCCATCGCATCCCCCTTCATGTCCGCGTTAACAATCGCTTTCATCATCGCCGCAGTGCTTTGTTTCTTAGCAGCTATCTGCTCAGCGCAACGGGGAAACGCCAAAAACACTCAAAACGGGTGTCTACCACAAACAAGCGAATAAGACGCTTAGCCGAGCGCCGCTCATTGCGTTTGTCTTTTCTTAATTACTCCTGCCAAGACCAAAGCGGTTGAAACTCCAATCAAAAGCAGCACCCAGACAAACGAAAACTCTGGCACCGTCGGCTGGGTAATCGGCATATCCGTTGGGGAGACGGTCGAGGTTGGCTCGGGTGAAGGTATTGTTGTGGGTGAAGTGGTTGGAGCGGTTGATGTATATGGGTTTTGGGTTGCTTGGGGCAATTGTAGATTAACGGTGCAGCTGTATGGGACAGAGACTACACCTGCATTATCCATGTACTGCACCGAAACTGTTTTTGCGCCGTCGCCATTGGTCAGCACCCACGTTTTGGTGGTTGCATAGGGCTCCCAACTTGTCCAGTCGCCGTCATCGTTGGCAAATCGCATTTGCGCCTCTCCAGATAAGGCATCCTCAGCGGAGAGGGCTATGCTGATTTGTGTTGTCTGGGTTTCTGTGACGCTAGGTGTTATGGAGCCCGTGGGGGCAGTCTTATCCAGTTTAATGCCGGTTACTGTGATATGTGGGAGTTCAATTAGGCTATTGTAGGTGAGGTTCCAGGCACTCCAGTACTCCAAAGTGTTGGATGCGCCCTCGGTGGTTATGACCGGCTGCCCGTTCGCCGTTACGTTCAGAATTGTGCCCCCGTTGATTCTATAGAACGTTTCATTAACTGCGGAGTCAGGCGTCAAGGTTATCGTGAAGTTATTTGTGTGCCACTGGCCGTTGTAGTCGTTAGCTACAATAGGCACTCGCGATAGGTTAACAGTGAAGTTAGCGGCTCCAGCGTCTATTGTCAGCGTGTGTTTCCCTACCGGTGTGGCGGGAACAGCGATTTCTGTGGCAAAACTGCCTATGGCATCAACCGATGTACTGGCGACGTTTACTCCATCCCAGAGCAAAGAAACCAAACCGTTGCTTGGGTTGAACCATCGCCCACTAATAGGCAAGTCATCACCGCTCTGCACCAACACCTCAGACGACAAATCAGTACCATTACCAAACACGCCCTCTGCGGCTATGTCGCCAAGTTGCACTAAACCCCTACGGTACTCGACGTAAGGCACAGCGGTGTTGTAGGCATATCCATTGCTGTTATCTACCGCACGAAAAATAATGTTATCTGAAAGCTGTGGGTTGTCGCCTGCTGTGCTGTTTTGCAGGAGGTCGGGAGCGGTGGTGGCAAAGTTGAAGTTGCCTGCGGTTGTTGCTGTGTTGTTTGCTATGGAAACCCATGAATTGTTTACTGGGTTAAAATAGGCAAGGTTAACTGAGCTTCCGATAAAGTTGGAACCGCTAATTGTTATAGCTGCACCCGCAGGTCCCGCGGTTGGGGTAATCGAGATTTCGGCGGCAAAATTGATGTCCAAGGGGCTGCCTAACCCCGTAACCAAGTCATACCCTTCCTCTGCGAAATTCACATAATTTGACCCTAAGACTATGTCTCGGAAGTATGAAGAATAGGCTGCTTCGGCTCTTTCATATATATTCGTGTTAGTGGCTGATAATGTAAGCGAATGGATGGCTGCCCATTGCGGCGCCCCCGCGCTTGTGCCACCAACTTGCCACCATGTTCCATTGTAAACTGCGAATCCGGTTGATGGATTTCCATTGTATGATACATCGGGAACTGCCCTGTGGGTGTACGCTAATCCAAAGTTGCTTTGATAGTCTGGTTGAGTAAAATAGGTACTTATGCCTCCGCTGCTGCCTTGCCATGCGATTTCGGAACTCACGGACGAATCGGGATTTAAGTTAAGGGTAGTTCCTCCGACACTAACAACACTTGATGAAGCCGCGGGCCAGTAAACGTATCTGCCGTCGTCACCTGAGGACGCAAAAAAGGTAATGCCCGGTTTGTTAAAGTGAGTTTCATAGTAAGAGTTGGCTTCTTGATAGAACTCTCTGGCGCCCCAACTCATAGAAACCGCAACAACATCTGGTTGGCTAGTAGCATAATCTATAGCTGAAAGAAGCGCAACATCTCCATTATTAGCCGCTTCAACCAAGAGTATTTTAGCGTCTGGCGCTATCGCATGGGCCCATTCGACATCTAAACACGTCTCCATCGCCCAATCGCTATCTGTATCATTACCCATCGTGTAAACAATCAAGTTCCCTGTACTATTATTCGGTAAACCGAATTGGTTGGAAAAAGTGTTAAAGGCGTCTAGTATGTTTGGCGTGTGGTAGGCGTCGATTATTGCGATGGTTCCTTTGCCGCCTGAAGCTGGAAGGTTGTAGGCTGTTCTTATTTGATTTGGTGTGTAGCCTATCGGAGTTAATGAACCAACAAAAGGCGAGATATACATGGGTTGGGCTGTCCAAATATCATGGGGCTGCTCTACCATTTCTTGTGAAGCCAGCGGTATGGTTGTAGAAACCAGTAGGCACACGATTGCTAATGCGATTATGGTTGGCTTGGCTGTTTTCACTATAATCATTTGTCCTGTTATGGTTGATTTGCCATGCCCAAATAACTGCTTGTTTGTGACCTAGGTAGAGTGGGGGTAGCAGTCTTTTATGCCTTATGAATTGAGAAACTCTATAGAAACAGGTTGACGTCCCTTGTTAAGTGTGATTTTGTGAGGAAAAAACCAGACGATAAATGCCCACACCGCAACTGATTCAACATAGAGGCATGCACCTTGAAAATGCAGAATAATCAGACATAAAAAAAATAAAAAAAGGAGAAAGCGGCGGGTTTTTAAACGGTGGTTGGTGGCGGTGGTGAATATGCAGTTGCTGGCGGGGTCTCTGTTGTCTCTGTATGTTTGAGCTGGAAGAAAGCGATTGCCATAAGCAGAAAACCAATCCAGATCAGGAGATACCCAATCAGGACGATTGCTAAAAATCCGCCGATAAGCATAAGCAAGCCAGCGGTTCCGAATAGGCCAGTATTTGATCTGTTAGCGACAGTTACTAGTGAGCGTCGAATGAAGAATGTTGAAATTATCGCGATAATCCATGCTCCTATCCAGACAGCTGCGAGTGCACCGAAGATTGGGATCCAATCAGCGAAGTTTGCGTTGTTGAAGGCGTTGGGGTCAGGGGTCATTCCTTGTAGACTGGCCCAGTTGCCATCCCAACCTGGATATATTTGATAAAGTATCGCCGAAGCATTTGCAAAAAGCACCGTAAATGCCAAGACTGCTACTATGATTGAGCCAATAATTAAAACGACAACTGCGATGAGTGCGTTGTTAAAGATTCCGCGTTCCCTAAAATATCCGCTTAAGCCGTATAAGCCTACCAAAACCAGAATTGCGCCGACGAGGTCTATAATGCCGAAGTAGTTGATTACGGGGAAGATTCCGATGAAAAGCAAGATTGCGCCTATGCCGCCCAATGTTTTGCTTGATTCGAGGGTCATTTTTGTTTTCCTCTATTTTTTGGAAGAAGAATAAAGAATAAAAGCTTTTTCTAAGCGCATTGATTCTTGGGGCAAAATCAACATATCGCCAACCACAAAGGATACGGGTAATACGGGGCGTCGGGGTAAGGCAAATCAGAGGGTCTTAGTTTTGTTGCCTTCAAGTTGCCCCTGCAAGATGCTGTAGTAAGTTTGCAAGTAGGTTTTGCCATCTGCAGTTATCGTATACACTTTGCGGGCGCGCCCGTCTTTTTGCTGCTTTTTACTCTCCACAAAACCCTTCTCCTCAAGCGCATTTAGAGTAGGGTAGAGGGCGCCGTGGCGTAGTTTGATGTTAAAGTCGGTTTCAACCTGCTTTTTTATCTTATACCCCCATGTAGGCTGAGCCTGGATAATGCGGAGCAACTGGATGTCGAGCAAATTTCTGATTATGTGTTGTACAATTTCTTTTTTTGTAGCTTTCAGACATGCCCTGTCCCTTGAAGGGTTATTATAAGTATGGTTTAACGTTTGGATTTATTTAGCTTTATGTTAACTCTTGAGGTTTGGGGTATGCCGAGTTATGTTTTGATATGCTTGGGTTATGTATCAAGCTTTATATCCGCGTGTATTGTTACTCTGTAATCAAGATATGTCCGAAGAAGGACATATTGTATACAAGTTGAACAGAAAAACTGTTCAACAAAAATACACAAACCGGGAAGAAAAAAAGATGTTCAAACCAAGCTCACAAAAAGAGGTCTCAACTAAACTCATGAAAGGCCTACTTGACATGGTCATCCTCCAGTTCCTCAGCAACGAACCCATGCACGGCTATCAAATCATCACAAAAATCCGCAAAAACTTCGGCGTATACTTCGGACCCAGCACCATCTACCCACTCCTCGGCACCTTAGAAAAGAAAGGCTATGTCGCCAGCACATGGAACATGAACTTTGAACGTCCAAGAAAAGTCTACAATATAACCAATGACGGACAAAGCATGCTTAACTTCACTGGAGAATCGCTCAACCTCATCTGCCGAAAAATCACCATCGTAAACCCAGAATCAACTTCACCAACCGTAGGCATCATAACCTCAAAAACCAGAAACGACCTAACCATTACCATCCCCTAAAGCGACAAGCCTTTTTTTGGAGCTTGTCGATTTTCTAATACCTAAAGCCCAAGCGTAAGCTTGTCAGGCTCTGAGTAGCCCTTTCATGATCACCCTTCTTGCTTTCAGGAATTCATCGCGTTTTGAAATACAGTTTTTAAATATGTCCACGGGTCATGTTATTTGGGCACTAGGTGAAGAGTTGAAACAAAAAAATAACAGCGACAAACGCGATTTAACAGAGCAGATCCTAGATTTTTCTAAACATATCGCTGGGCAAGCCAAAATAGCAGCAGTTGCCCTCGTTGACAGCTATGCCGCTAAACCCACAGATGAACGGGCAATCCACGCCGTCATGATTGTTATCCATGACTTTCAACCCAGACTGATGAGCTACCTAAAACGCATAAAGAACAAAACCTTGTTTGTTTTTGCGGTTGACCAATGGGTGTTTGAGCGGGACGTTGACCGGGGATTACTCGGTGAAGCCATCGCAGGCAAACTGGTTTTTCCCTACATTGCACTCAAGGGAGCCACTTATTTGCGCGAGGAAGAAGTGGCGTTAAAGAGGCGTCTGGTTTCTGAGTTACTTGAGAACTTGGTTATAAACTTCCCAGAGTTGGCCTCAAGCATTCAAATTCTGCCCCAATACTTCATGTACGAGGTTTTTTCGAACCGAGTCAGGGTTTTTCCTCTTTTGGCTTATGACTTGATTGGGTTAAACGGCAGTTTGGCTCAAAGCGAAGGGGACGCCCTCGTCAGCTACAAAACAGCCCTTCAGCAGCTTGAAGCCGAAGAAAAAGTGAGAACACAAGACGGCTATGTTTTCATCACTAAAAAATTCATAAGCCAATGCCAAAACCCCAAACTGCGGTTCATAAACCTCTCAAAAAATGCGCCCCGAACCCTTTTCACTTCACTCTTCGGCGTTGTCCCACAGCTGATGAACGTCGTATCACAGAATGCTGAGGCTTTTTTGCGGACCCAGAAAATAAATTGGGTAACCTTCCCCAACCACACGGTTAACTTTATTGACCCGCAAAAGTATGTATTTTTCCCAACTTCAGAAGGGCTGGTTTCGCTGTCGGACAAAATAGACATCAAAGGGTTCACACAGAAGCTGCTACTTAAAGGTGAAACCGCCGACGTCAAAGTTGAACCCATAGGCGGCGTACTAAACGACGTGTACTTAATCAACGCATATGGAGTCAACGGCGACACAAAAGTTTTAGTCAAACGCTTCAAAGATTGGTCTGGGTTCAAATGGTTCCCCCTAACGCTCTGGTCTTTTGGAGCACGTTCCTTTGCAGTATCGGGGCAGGCCCGACTGGCGAAGGAAATTGCGGCAAGCGAGTTTCTCCGGACTCAAGGGTTCAATGTTCCCAAGATTTTGCATGTAAGCAATGCGGAACGCATAGTTTTCATGGAGTTCATCGAAGGAGAAGGATTGAGCCAAGCCATCAAACATTACTCAACCGCTTCGAATGGCGAAGTTGCTTCTGGCGTCCTGGGAGCGGTCGAGGGATTCGGGGAAATCCTGGCGCGGGTTCACGGACACAACGTTTCTTTGGGTGACACGAAACCCGATAACGTTCTCGTTAAACCGGACGGCACGCTCTATCTCATCGATTTTGAGCAGGCTCTTCAGGGCGGCGATAAAGCCTGGGACATAGCAGTCTTCCTCTATTATTGTGGACACTACCTTCAACCGTTTGACAGTACCGTTAAAGCCGAATCTATCGCCGTTGCATTCATTGAGGGGTACCTGCGTGGAGGCGGAAGCTTGGAGAACATTCACAAAGCTGCTTTGCCCAAGTATACGCGTGTGTTTAGCATTTTTACGATGCCTCCGATTGTGCTTGCGATTTCTAATGTTTGTAAAAAAGCAGAAGCGCCAAGGTAGCTTCGGCATGGTGGCTTAGCGAGCAAAAGTTATTTACTAAAACAGTGAACATATATTTGTTGGTTTTATGACTCAATTTTACTACAAGGGGCTCTACAAAGTTAAAGTTGCAACCGAAAGTGAAGGCTACTGGATAGTGGAAGCCCAAGAACAATTTGAAGACTACCAGGACGGCAAAAAAATCATGGTTAAAGTCGGCGAGCAACGTATAGTGCAACCCAGTGAACTACACAAGAAAAAAGTGCTTGCCCCTCCGGTTCCCGAGCACGTGTATGAACGGAAGCTGGAGAAGAAAGTTAAACACATAGTAGAAGAAGCAGAAAAGAAATAAGTGTCCTTTGCGCCCAGCGGTTGTTGCTACCGCATGTAACCACATAGAGCTTAAAGCGCCTTCGCTCACTGTTTTGGATGGTGATTTTTTTTTGGGTTTAGGACAGAAACTCTTTGAAGGCAAAGGCAAAAGCGGTTCAAGCTTCATCAAAGACGTAAGCTTGGAGGGCGTACGGCAGATTTATTCGTGGTCGGCTCAAGTACAAGGCGCGGGAAGAGCAGCAGGCGTTGACTGCTTCATCACCGTTACAGCTAAAGGTATGACGCCACCAAAAGGCCTGGGCGCAGCAAAAGACCAAGGTATCTTTAGGACTTCAACCGGCGAGATGGGAACCGTAAAAGGCTTTGACATTGCAAAGATGGTGGCTGGCAAAAACACCAGTGTTGGACTTTGGACTTTTAGGACGATGTCGGATAGTCTTGCTTGGCTCAACGACACCATAGCTATTGTGACTTTTGAGGGCTTGGACCCGATGTGGCAGGAGTTTAAGATGGAAATTTGGGAGTGGACTTAGCGGGCACTGTTAAGCCCATTTCTTTATTTTTATTTTAATGACGCTCATGTTATGAGAAGAATGAGTTGTAGCTCTTGCTGTTTTTTTTCTTTATGTGGTTGTGATGTTTTGCGGAGCGCCACAAGATTGGCTTAGGTGGCGGTTGTTTTTTGAGGAACCATTGGTTTTCTTTGTCTGTTCGATGTGGTAAATGCGATTCCCACCACACGAGGTGCATTCCTTCATGTTGGAACCGCCATTGTGTGGATGTGAAAACGTATAGCGTTGGTTGTTGAAGCCACCTGGGTAGGCGTTGGTTTCGTGCATTACGCCTAGTTTGCTGTGGATTTTGTAGCTGTCGTTCCAGCAGTCTAAGCCGAAGACGGTGGCTTTGCCGCTTGTGGGTCTCAGTAGCCCAAGTAATACGCCGATGGTGGTGGTTTTGCCGGCGCCGTTTCTGCCTACAAAACCGCATATTCCTCGGGGTACTTGGAGGTTTAGTTCTTTTAGGGCGTAATTTTTTCCAAAGGTTTTGGAGATGTGGTCTGTGTTGACTATTAAGGTGTTGTTGCTCAATCGCTTTCCCCGCTTCTGTTTTATGGGGTTGGCGACCTATTAGCATTGCGAAATACTTAAATAAATGTAAGCCGTAAAAGGCTTACATAGGGTTTAGGAAAGAAAAACAAACAGCCCACTTAGGCGCAGTCAGGCCACGTATAAGCAGTAGGAAAAAGAAACATATCATAACCAACTGTGACATTCTCATCAGTTGTCAACGTAATGGGGTACATTACACGCCCCGCAAATATCGTGGCGTCGCAGTTTTCTTGATGACGGAATTGTGTTATCAACTGCGTTTCCTCTTCTGAGAGCCCCGTTAAATTGCAAACCTGAAGAATTACTGAGCCAATTGAGTGCGCTTTGATAAGGAACGGCCCGTTTACCTGTGCAAAGAGGCTGTTGCCTCGATAGATCTGAATAGAGGTTGCAGTCAAATCTTTGTCACCAAAATTGATTATTGTTGAATTAATGACTGCCGAAGTCTCTGTACTATTCATCGAGCATGCACCCCCAAAACAGAGGGCATTTGACATGTTTTCTGAAATCATCTGCATAGTCAAATCGTAGTTTTGTACTGTTGAATTGTTTGCTTCTGCTGTTTGTTGGTATGTTGCATTTTGCAGGTAAAGGGGACCTTGTCCTAGGTTGGCGATTGAAAGAACAGTGCTTGGTGCGGCAAGACTGCCTGCTGACCCAACCAACAGTGTACCATAAAATGGTAAACCTGCAAGTAGGCTGACGCTTAGAATAGCGCAGAATACTCCACTTGCAACCAGTTTTTTATGGTTGTTTTTAGGTGCCGGTGGAGGTATTCTACACCAATCAACAAATTTGTTACCAGTGCTCATTCTTTTTCACCTGTTATGGCTGAAAACAGTTTTTCAGCATACTCTGAGGGCAAGCAATCTTCTGGCACGGTTAGGTTGCGTTCTTGGGCTTCGGCTATGAGGGCTTCTTTGCATTCTTTTAGTTGGTCGCAGTTTTTGCAGTCGCCTTCGTGTTTGTACCAGATTTGGATGCCGTTTTTTGTGGAGAAGGTAATTAGAGTTTTGGTTTTGAAGTGGGAGCTGTAGCCTAAGAGAAAGCCTCGCATAGGGTTTACGGTTTGAATTTTGATTTTGTTTATCCGAGCGGTTTCTTCGAGGGATTCTGTGATTTTTAGGTGGGCTATGCTTAGGGCTTTGTGGATTGTTTGGCGGCTGACTTGGAGTTCTCTTGCGATGCTGGCTTCTTGGAGTCCGGTGCGTTTGTAATCCCAGATTTGGAGTTGTTTGGGTGTTAGGTAGCCGATGCTTAGGCTCATTTGTTGCTGCCTCTGTGTAAGCCTTAAATGGCTTACTTTGCTTATATGTTTAATGTTGGTTTTGACCGTTTTTCACGTGTTTCTGCAGTATATTTAAATACTTGTAAGCCACAAAAGGCTTACTTGAATGGGGGACAAAACAAAACATGCACAAAACCATAACCAAAAACACCCAAGCCTTCTCAAAAACCATCCTTGCCATAACACTAGTCATCATAGTCGCTGCAACAGGCATAATCGCAGCCTACTACTTCACTCACCAAAACACCGACAACACCCAAACACAAACCTCTGAATCCAAATACATCACTACCGCATTCTTTGATAGCAAAAAACCCTACGAAGACTACAAAACTACCCTACAGTACAAAGGACAAATGTACAACGGAACACATCCCGAAAACATAACCGTATTTGGAACTTACAGTGAAGAAAATTACGCTGGCGTTAACTGCTGGAAATTTAAGTACGGCCTCACATCCGAAACAATGCCAACCACTTTTAGCACCCTGTACGTTTCAAAAGCCACCTTAACAACCATCCACTACTCAGTAGTCCAATACAACTGGATGGGCAACTTAACATACCAAGACGATTACGCCGTCAACTCATCCCAGAAGATGATCGGTTACCTACTAACACAACCCGTTGACGAACACGCCCTCACAGGCTATGGAGATGTCACCGTTGAGGCAGGCAACTATGCCAACTGTGCTAAAGCCGAATTCACGGATGGAACGCAGACGGTTCATGCGTGGATAAGCCCGAATGTTGCAGGATGGGGCATCGTGAAAATGGAGATATACCAAGGCCAAACGCTTACAATGACAATGGAACTATCCGCTTAAGCTTAATCCCGCTTTTTTTGTTTGTTTTGATATATTCACCTTTTTTTACTGCTTGCGAAATCCGCCACAACTTGTCTGCAACGCCGTACAGACGCAGAAACCCAAACGCACCACGCCGCCAAACCCGTTGGTTGTTGTTGAATAAAGAGGGGTCTTCTGCAACAACAACTAAAGAAAAACTAGCCCTAAACCCAGAAGCTTAAAAGCGAAAATGGTCGGGAGAGCAGGATTTGAACCTGCGACAGCTCGGTATCTGTGGCCTAGACAGGCTAGAATGAAGCCCACCATGGGTAGACCTCTACAGCTTCTCCGTCCAATGGCGCCTGCCAATGGGCTCGAGAGCTCTGCCAGGCTGAGCTACCTCCCGACACAGAAACCATAAAGACAATTAGTAAGAATTTATGTGTTTTGGATAAGCAAGCTATGTAGGCGATATACTAAACGTTTTAATCCCTTAGGAGGAGTGAAACTATCCTTAGAGGCGCATATCTTTGGCAAAGACTATCGGTATCGTAACGTCAGGCGGAGACGCCCCCGGCATGAACGCCGCCATCCGCGGAGTCACAAGAGTAGGACACTCAAAAGGCTTCAACATAATCGGTTTCGAACGCGGCTGGGACGGACTCTTAACCAACACATTCAAGCACTTGGGCCCCCGCAATGTAGGCGGTATCATCCAAGTCGGCGGCACTATGCTCCACACCCTACGCTGCCCAGCATTCGAAGAACCAGCCAGCATAGAAGTCGCGGCGGAGACCCTGCGGCAAAACAACGTTGACGCGTTGGTGGTTATCGGCGGCGACGGCTCCTTTAGGGGTGCGTTGGATTTGCATAAGCAATGCGGCGTGTCCGTAATGGGGATTCCCGCAACCATTGACAACGACGTGTATGGCACCGACGAAACCATCGGCTTCGACACCGCAGTCAACACAGCGGTAAACGCCATCGACAAAATCCGTGACACAGCCATAAGCCACGAACGTGTCTTCATAGTTGAAGTTATGGGGCGAAAAAGAGGTTTCCTCGCATTGCAAGTCGGCATCTGTGTGGGGGCAGAGGTGATTTTGATACCAGAGAACCCCATGACAACCTGCGATGTCATAAAAGTAATGGAGGAAAACAGCAGAAAAGGCAAACGCGCAGGCATAATCGTTATGGCAGAGGGTTTCGGGGATTCGACCAAGCTTGCGCAGGATATGCAGCGGCAAACCGAATCTGAAGTGCGTCTCTCAATCATAGGTTATTCGCAGCGTGGCGGTAGCCCAACTGCGCGAAGCCGGTTGCTGGCCAGCTTGTTTGCGGAGCACGCGGTGGATTTGGTCAGTGAAGGCAAAGATAACATGGCGGTTGGTTTACAGAATGGCGTAGTAACTCATATTCCTCTTGAGGAGTCTGCTCACGGGAAAAAGGTTTTGGATTTGCGGATGATAAAAATAGCGCAGATGCTTGCGATTTAATCCGCAATTGTTTTCTTTTTCTTTATGGCTAGGCTGACCCCCGACGCCGCTGCAATCAAAGGCAGGAGCAACCAAAGCGGAAACTCCGGCACGGTGGGTGAGGGGTCCGGTCCAGTATAGTCGGCGGGGATGTACTGTGCAGTTATTTCAAAGAAGCCCTCGTTTGATAGTGCTAATCCGCCAACCACGTAGATTGTGTCATCTAGGACGGTTGCCGTGAGGTACTCAGTTATCCAGTCATGGGTTGTCGGGAAAGGCTCAC
>JBNIDO010000076.1:0-14043 GCA_050108095.1 Bathyarchaeia archaeon | reverse complement strand
GCTTCTATGTATAGTGTTGCAAACGATAGCTAACCACTAAAGGCTGTATCGGCATCGAGAAGGGGGCTAGATCAGCGAAATTGGTTTCTATGCAGATTCACCATCCTTTTGCGTTTTCTACGGCAACGTTTATAACCTCTTATACTATTTGCTAAAGGCGCGAAGCGGATGATCAATGGGACATCGTAAAACTCATGCTCCAAAACATGGTTCATTAGCCTATTTGCCGAGGCATCGTGCAAAGAAACCTACTGCACGGATTCGTTACTGGCCAAAAATAGAGTCTGATTCTCCTAGGCTTTTAGGATTTACTTCTTACAAGGCAGGCATGACCTACATCTTCACAATCGAAGACCGGAAGCGTTCACCAAACTTCGGTAAAGAAGTCATGCGGGCAGCAACCATCCTTGAAACGCCGCCAATCCTTGTTTGCGGCATACGCACTTACCAAAAAACACCCTACGGACTCCAAAACCTCACAGAAGCATGGATGAAAGAACCCCCCGCAATTCTGGGCAGACTTCTGGTTCTGCCAGAAAACTTTGACACAGACGCCATGCTCCAAAAACTCCAAGACAACCTCGAAAACACCGATTTTGTCCGAGTTATAACCGCCACCCAACCCAGCCAAACCAGCCTAGCCAAAAAGAAACCTGAAACCATGGAAATCCAAATCGGCGGCGGAAACATCCAACAACAATTCGAATACGCCAAACAACTCCTCGGCAAAACCGTCACCCCCGAAGAAGTCTTCAAAGAAGGCCAATACATAGACATCGCAGGCGTAACTGTGGGCAAAGGCTACCAAGGCCCAGTTAAACGCTGGCACGTAACCAAACTCCAACACAAAGGCAGAAAAACCAAACGCGGCATCGCCACCCTCGGCCCCTGGAACCCACACCACCTCATGTACAGCATCCCACGCGCAGGCCAAACCGGTTACCACCAACGCATCGAATACAACAAACGCATCCTAAAAATCGGCAAAGACGGCAAAGAAGTCACCGTCAAAGGCGGCTACATCCGATACGGCGAAGTCAATGGACCATACACCCTCATAGAAGGCAGCATACCCGGCACAGAAAAACGCCTCATACGCCTAAGAGTACCCGCTCGTCCACCCACAGAGGTTCCTGACACAGCACCACAAGTAACATATATCTCATTGGAATCCACTCAACGGAAATAGGAATGAATACAGATGACACAGAAAAACGCAGAAATCTTTGACTTACAGGGAAAATCCACAGGAAAAATCACGTTACCAGAGGTTTTCTCAACACCGCTAAGACCTGATGTGATTAAACGTGCAGTCTTAGCCATCCAATCCAACAGGCTCCAACCACAAGGCAGAGACCCCATGGCTGGAAAGAAAACCACCGCAGAATCACGTGGTACAGGCAGCGGAATCGCAAGAGTTCCCCGTGTAAAAGGCGGCAGTGGAAGAGCAGCGTTTGCTCCAAGCACAGTTAAAGGCAGACAACCTCATCCTCCACGCGCAGAAAAAATCATAGTTAAAAACATACCAAAGAAAGAAGCCAAACTAGCCCTCTCATCCGCTATCGCAGCAACCGCAGAAAAAGAAGTCGTTGCAGCACGCGGACACAAAATCGACAAAGTCGTCGGCTTACCCCTAGTCGTGGACAACGCTTTAGAAGGCTTATCTAAAGCCAAAGAAGTCGAAGAGGTCTTTAGCAGCCTCGGCTTCACCGCTGAAATGGTTCGCGTGAAAGAAAGCCGCGGCATCCGCGCAGGAAAAGGCAAACACCGAGGCAGAAAAATGAAGCAAGCAGTCGGCCCACTCATCGTCGTGGTTGACGGAAAAAGCTTAGTCAACGCAGCCAGCAACCTGCCAGGCGTAGAAGTCACTACCGTAACGAACCTTAACACTGAGATGCTTGCGCCGGGAACACATCCGGGCAGGTTAACTGTTTGGACTAATGGTGCAATCGAAAAACTATCCAGCCTCCATGGAGAGACCTCTCAATGAGACCAGACGAAATAATCAACTACCCCCTGATGACAGAGTCAGCCAGCATAATGGTTGAAAAAGACAACAAACTAATCTTTGTCGTCAACAAAGACGCTGATAAAGCCGACATTAAACGTGCAGTCGAAACCATGTACGAGGTTAAAGTCAAAAAAGTCAACTTGCTCATCACTCCTCAAGGCATAAAAAAAGCCTACGTGAAGCTCACCCCTGAATACCGAGCTTCTGACGTCGCAATTAAACTTGGAATACTCTAAACACATAGAAGGCTTGACTTATGGGAAAACGTATTCGTGTACAAAGAAGGGGTCGCGGTGGACAGAACTTCCGCGCCTCAACTCACAAACGTGTTGCTCCAGCTAAATATCCAGCTATCGCGCCAAAAGAGTCCTTTGAAGCTGAACTCATCGGCGTCATCGTGGACTTGGTTCATGACCCCGGACGCGGTTCACCCCTCTCACTAATCGAATTCGAAGACGGCTCATCCATCTACAGCATCACCCCCGAAGGCGTCTACACAGGACAAGAAATCACCTACGGCGGAAAAGCCCCAGCTGAAATAGGCAACATATTGCCGCTGGGCAAGATGCCTGAAGGAACCTTAGTCTGTGACCTTGAACTCCGCCCAGGCGACGGAGGAAAAATGGCTCGCAGCTCAGGCGCATACGCAACCGTTGTCGGTCACACCCCGCAAGGCACCATGATTCGTTTGCCTTCTGGTAGAACCCGCTACGTTAACGATTACTGCCTAGCAACTGTCGGTGTTATTGCTGCTTCGGGACGCATCGAGAAACCGTTCCTCAAAGCAGGCGAGAAATACCACCAGATGAAAGCCAAAGGCCACAAGTACCCACGCACCAGCGGCCGCAAAATGGTCCCAGCTGTCCACCCCTACGGTAGCAGCAAACGCAGCGCCCGCAGAACCACAACCACAAGTCACGGTGCACCTCCAGGACAGAAAGTCGGCTTAATCGCCGCTCGTGGCCCAGGACAGAAGAAGAAACGTGCAATCAGAGGTTAAAAAATAACAGTTAGGAGAATGAAAAATGCCCAAAGAATTTAACTATCGTGGACACAGCCTCGAAAGTCTCTCAGCTATGTCTATGGACGAATTCATCAACATGCTGCCGTCACGTCAACGCAGAAGCCTCCAACGTGGACTTACTCCCGAACAACGCATACTGCTAGAGAAACTTCGCACAGCCAAAGAATCCAAAAGCAGCAAAGACACCGGAATTAAAACCCACGTACGCGACTTAATTATCCTTCCAGAAATGGTAGGTGCTAAAATCAGCGTACATAACGGCAAAGAATTCGTCGCCATGGAAATACGCCCAGAAATGATCGGCCACTACCTAGGCGAGTTCGCCATAACCAACAAGCCGGTTAGGCATGGAACTCCCGGTATCGGCGCTTCACGGTCTTCGATGTATGTACCGCTAAAGTAAGCCGCTTTTCTTTTTTTCCCTTTTCTGTTTTGATTGTTTTCTATAGTTGTTGTTGCAGAAGACCCCCTATACACAACAACAACCAACAGGCGTTTTAGGCGGTTGTGTTTTGGATTCGGCAATGAAAGGCGATTGCAGGCTGGTTGTGCAACAAACCGCAAACAGAACCACCCAACCAACAAACAGCCTCTGCTACTCAACCGACCCTCCCCTCCCTTATATATAGATTGAATTAGTTTGCAAACAGCCCAAACCAAAGAACAGCACAACACAAACAAGCACCAAAATGGCTCATCAAAATAAAGTCACCCGTCATCATGCCAAAAACCCGTTGCCGCCTATACACTTAACACACTAATGTCCTACTGTTTTAAGGTGTGCCCCATGGATGGAAAGTTAACAGATCGCGGTTAGAGAAGGTTTAGTTGCATTTTTAATTCTTCTTTTCCTCAAACGGGTTCCAGAGCCCCAGCAAACCAGTCCTAATCTAAGCTTAACTCTTTCTCTGGAGATTTTGGGTTTGTTTTTTATCGGGATTTTAGCCGTTGTTAATTGTCTTCTTAATGCGCCAACGTGAAGGGCCGCTATTTTCTGCAGTTGCTTTGCTGTTCCGTTGTTTTTCGTTGTCTGTTTCATTGTGGCAAATGCGGTTTTCTCCACAGGCATGCATAGCTCAATGTTGAATCAGCCGCGGTGTGGATGTGAAGCATGTATCGATTGATTATTCTGCCACGAACTGTTTGAATATCACTGATTAACACAATGCAATTTGACACTGGCATGATAGACCCTTAAAAAACATTTTACTGCATGAAAATCAAACAAAAGATGAATTAGTCAACAGTACCGTCGCTTGAATCATTCCACTTAAAGTCAAAGTATTCTCCGAGTGTTGCAATTAAGCCTTTGTTGTTTGTAAAGAGATGTGGCGGCGGGGTTAATGTAGAATAGGGGGCAGTCCAAAAAACCGCTTCTTTCTTGTCATATATCCCAAGAGTGGTTTCTATTGGTGTGCGTGCGAACCTCATTTTAAAGGGTTGATATTTGCAACGAAGACTAATCATATCATGTAATTCTCCGTTGCTTGTTGGTTTTCCGACAAGGATCCTTACTCCAATTTCCTTTTTTGCACATCTTTCAAAGAAATCGGAGAATCTCCATAAACCATCTTTACAAATACTCCATGATGCACAAATTATATCGGCGTTATTTATTGTGGTTGCGTGAATCCGATCTATTTTATATAGAAATCTATCTCGGTTTTCAATTAGCACAAATTGGCTTTTAACTGCCGCATCCTCATCATTCCAAGATGAGCTATTAAGCATCTCTTGGACTTTTTCCTCAGCTTCTTGGTATTGTTTAGCCTTGCATTTTAGCAGTATAGAAAGTGCATCCTGAATTCTCGTTGCTCGGAATTTTGTAGGTGTGCCTATTACTTTTTCGATTATGCCTTTTTTTTGTAACTCGTCAAGTACTCGGTAAACGTCCTGTCTGCCAATATCCGAGCTTTTCCAAATTTCTTTCGCGTTAGCGTTTCCAATACTGCGGCAAGTTAAGTAGATAATTGCTTGCGCTCTGGTGAGTCCCATAAACATTAAACTTTCGGTGTCTTGCGGAGTGATCATCTTCTTACTCAACGAACGATAACTTTGTACCCCAATTAAAGCCTCATTCGTCTGTATCTAATACGACAATTCTTTAAAAATTTTCTTGTATCACTCTGTGTTTCACAGAAAAAAAAGGCGAAAAACAATTTGAAAAAAACTGAATTTAAAAAACTTCGGCAATCGCAGCAAACGGCTAAACTTTCAGCAATCATAAAAAGAACTCCAAAAAAAACAGCGACAATAGCAACCACAACCCTGCTTGTCATATTGACTTCAATCATTCTATCACCATTTGCAACCAGTCAAGTTTTCGCACCCGGTCAAACACTGCCACCAGGAAGCCAAATCCCAACCTATGCTTTCATCAACGTAGCTCCAAACCCAGTGGGTGTTGGACAAACAGTTAACGTCAACTACTTTCTTTCATCCTCTCTGCTATCAGGTGAATCAGTAATAAACTGTACCGTAAAAATCACAGACCCAGATGGTAATGTGGAAACAAAAGGTCCCCTAACTGGAGACAGCACTGGTGGAGGCTTCTTTAACTTCGTTCCAGACCAAATTGGCAATTATACTTTTCAGTTCTTCTACGGAGGACAGGTAACAGGAATAAGCGCCTTCAACAACAATTACGATAAACTTGTGGAATTACCTAGCGAAAGCAAGCCATACACACTTGTAGTACAAAATGAACCGATAACTCAAAGCGCTTACCCAATAACACCCCTACCAACAACATACTGGGAGGCACCAGTTACCGCTCAGAACGTACAAGAATGGTATAAGATAATGGGACCCTGGTTGGGCATTTCATCACCATCACATAACAGCGTCATCGCAAATCCTTACACTGAATCAGTACTCTCTGGCCACGTTCTATGGACTAAATCTTGGGGTGCAGGCGGTGTAGTCGGTGGGGATGCAGGTGGAACAGAAGACTCGGGGAATTACTGGACTACAAGACAGTATTGGCCCCAATACAAACCTGTCATAATCAACGGCATAATGTATGCAAATCACTATCCCGAAACTACCAGCTACTCAGACGGCATTATCGCAACCAACCTCTACACGGGCGAAACACTATTTACAATAAACACCACCACCACGATGATAGGCGGTATGATACCAGAATACAGAAATCCAAACATGTATGGACATGTAGGCCCATATATCATCACGACTGGCAGTCTTCCTGCATCCGATACTGGTGGGAAAACTATTGTTAACGTTGGAACCCAATTCAACCTTTATTCAGGTACAACTGGACAATACGTTTGTAGCATTGTCAATGGATCTAGTAGCTTTCAGCTTAGGACATCCGAAAACGGCCACTTGCTCGCATATTACCTCAACCGAACTGCTGGTACTATGAACACCTATACCCACGCAGCTTTCTCAGGGTTTCCGGGCTTCGCGGTGCCCACGGTCAAAGAACAGGTGAACATCACTTCTGGCAATCAGGTCCTGTGCTGTTTCAACTTCTCGCAAGCGTTGTCAGTTGGAAATACTTGGGGATGGACTCCAGAGAAAAACGGTGTATACGACTTTAGCAAAGGTGTCATGTGGGCAGAACCAGTACCTGCGAAAATTGATGGTCAAGATATTTTCCCCGCTCTCGATTTTGACGGATTCGGTGATAGTACGATAGTTCTCTCTTCATACTTTTTCCCAGGTATGTACTGGCAATCCGGGTGGAAAATATTGGCGAGCATGGATGCAACTACTGGCGATCTCATAATGTGCAAGAACTTTACATATCCTGACTATCAATCACTAATGCCCTTTACCCGCTATAAAAACGGAATTGTCAATGATGTCTATGTGCAATTCAACTACGTAAATTGGAAAGTCGATGGTATCGATTTACTTACAGGCAGCAAGTTGTGGACAACCACACTGAAAACTCCTTATGGTGACGGAACACCAGATGTTTATAGCACAATCGCTGCAGGGGCATTTTTCTACGGAAACGAAAACGGTAAAGCGATTATAGCACCATTCGGCGGCGACATATTTTGCATTGACGGAAAAACTGGAACTCAACTTTGGTACACAAATACAACAACACTCATTGGGTCTTCAGGCATTGAGTCACCCTACGGTATTTGGCCGATATGGACGGCGGGTAGCGGAGGTGGCGCCGGTTTCACAACTGACGTCGGTTACTTTGGTATCGGACATGAATACACTCCGCCGATGTTCCATGGCGCACAGCTAATAGCAATAAATCTAACTGATGGCACGCTACTCTGGAGCGAACTAGGCTCATATATTAGATCCAACGCCATTGCATATGGCACTTTGCTATCGCTGAACGTCTATGACAATCTAATATATGCTTTCGGCAAAGGTCCCACCTCTGTCACTGTTACCGCTCCCAGCATAGGAATTACAACTGCTACGCCAATAACAATCACAGGCACAGTAACGGATGTCTCTGCAGGCACCATGCAATCTGAAGTTGCGAAGAACTACCCCAATGGCTTACCATGCGTCTCTGACGAAAGCCAGAGTAGATTTATGGAACACGTCTATCAAAACCAGCCGATGCCATCTGACGTCACAGGCGTACCAATCACGTTAGCTGTCGTAGACTCAAACGGTAACTACCGCGAAATCGGGCAGACCACAAGCAATCCAAGCTGTACTTTCAGCTACACTTGGACACCAGACATCGCAGGCGACTATATACTCTACGCAAGCTTTGCAGGCTCCAACTCGTACTATCCAGCGTCAGCGCAAACAGCATTCTACGCAAGTGACATAGCAACACCAACACCGACACAGCAAATACAATCGGGTTTTGCAACATTCACTGACATTTTAACTATTGTCGTAGCAGGCGTTATCGCTATCATAATTGCAATAGC
Source organism: Bathyarchaeia archaeon (assembly GCA_050108095.1). Classification (GTDB taxonomy): domain Archaea; phylum Thermoproteota; class Bathyarchaeia; order Bathyarchaeales; family Bathycorpusculaceae; genus Bathycorpusculum. The sequence continues at coordinate 6,122 of JBNIDO010000076.1, read as the reverse complement.
GATAGTCGGTGTGCTTCTCCTTAGAAAACGACCGTAAATCAAAAGACAAAACTATTTTCCCTTTTCCTTTTTTTGGGACAAAAAATGCGTAAAACTGGGCTGAGTGGGCTTTGGATAAAATTAACCTGTCGTGGTTGAAGGATGGTTTAGTTGCATTTTCCATTCTTTTCTCCCTTTAGGGTTCCAGAGCCCCAGTAAACTTCTCCATACTCCAATTAGTAATGGTTAATAGGGCTTTTTGGATTACTGTTTCTTGAGGATTTTTCAGTTTTTGTTTAGCACTCAAACTTGTTCCTCGCATTCATGCACCAACTTTACTTATAACCAAGACGTTTTGCTGGTTTACCCCGGCAAGTACCGTGCTGCTGACCCTCAGGTTCCCCTTGCGCTGCTCTACTTGGCTTCGTCCCTGCAGCAGGAAGGCTACAAAGTTCGCTTACTCGACATGCGCCTAGACGACTACCGCCGCTACAAAGTCGGCGCCCCCCTGTTTGTGGGGATAAGCGCCATAAGCGGTCAACAAATAAAGTACGCCCTCGAATTCGCACGGCATGTGCGGTCAGAGGCGCCTTTTGTTCCCCTAGTTTGGGGCGGTGTTCACCCTACGCTGCTGCCAGAGCAAACGGCAAACAACCAATACGTGGACATAGTGGTCCGTGGTGAGGGTGAAATGGTCATCAAAGACCTTGCTGATGCCCTCTTAGAAGACCAGCCGCTCGACGAGGTTTTAGGTTTAACCTACAAAGTTAACGATGCCATCAAAAGCACCCCTGATGGAAAAGTAATCAACCTCGACGAGGTACCAGTGAACTTGCCCTATGACCTTCTTCCAATGGACCGGTATCCTTCTTTTAGGGCAGGGCGCTTCCACATCCAAACCAGTCGTGGCTGCCCCCACAGATGCAGCTTCTGCTACAACTCGCATTTCAACCGCAGCAGGTGGCGTGGGAAAAACCCAACCCGCGTCCTCGATGAAATCCACTGGATCCTACAAAAATATCCTCACATAAAAATCATCGACCCCATAGATGACAACTTTTTTGTCGACGAATACCGAGTTAAACAAATCTGCCAAGGCTTACTGGATAGACAACTTGGAGTGCAATGGCGGGCTAACTGTAGGTTTGACTATTTAGCCAACTACAGCCAGGACTTCTTGGAGCTGCTTGAAAAATCAGGCTGTGTTGAGTTGGATTTTGGAGGAGAATCCGGTTCGGAGCGTCTGCAGGCGTTGATTTGTAAGGATGTGACGGCTGAGGAAATGTTGCAGTCGGTTGAGAACCTGAGGCGGTTTGCGCCTTCGATTGAGCCTTACGTGTCATGGATGAGTGGCTTGCCAACCGAAACCGACGGGGACCTAACCAAAACTTTTGATTTAATGGATAAAATGCGCACAGTTAACCCTAAAACTCAGCACTACGGAATCTTTGTTTACACGCCCTTTCCAAGCCCCGTCATGGACGCTTTGCCCGAGTTTACGGCGCCACAGACGCTGGAGGAATGGGGCAACATCAACGTCTTCCACTTTGACCCGCCATGGCACACCAGAGCCCAAAACCAAAAACTGCACACAATCTCTGCCGTCACCCGTATTGCCTTCTACCCAGAGGCAAGGATAGGGGAACGCGATTTAGCCTTCAAATTTGCCTATGCACTGATTAATCGGATGGCACGGTACCGTTGGAGGCATCGGTACTTTCGGTTCCCCGCTGAATTCAAAATCGTGGATGCAGTGGCTAGGCACTTTAAAGGGTTTCTTTAACGACTGTAGTCTCTGCCTTCAAGTTTGGCTCCGGGCGGTTTTGCTCCTGCTTCAGGAATCTGCGGCAGTGGAATCGGCGGCGGAATGTTTAAGGTACGAGAAATCAGCACTGACTCGATGAATACAACGTTAGAGATTGACTGCATTATTATTTGGGCTGGAGGCTTTTTCTGCTCGAAGTCTTTTAGGACTTTGTCAACTTCGCTTTTTTCGCCGCCTACATAGGCGTTGCCTTTCAGCGTCATCTGAGCAATGGATGGGTTGTAAACAATGCTAAGTACAAAGGGAACCTCTAAGGAATCATCTGGCTTCTTCTCCATGCCAACCACGTTTATGTTGGTGTTGATCTGGATGGGCGGTACAGGTTTACGGATATCCCAGTAACGTTCAGCTGAGATGCTTGAAATAACAACGTTTACTCGAAGCATGATAGATCAAAAGAGAAGTAGTGCAGGGGCAGATTTAAAACTGCTTATTTCTGCTTATACCGTGTGAAGCCACAGTGACCGCAAGTGTACCGGTCATGGTGATCCGCCATGAAGTAGCCAGGACCACAACGTTCACAGGTTGGGCGTGCACGAGAAAGCTTGTTTCCTTCAACTTTGTACATGGCTTTGACGCCTTTTTCTTCTTTGTGTTTCTTTTCAGCTTTGCCTTTCTCAGCTTTCTTTGCTGGTGCCGGTGCCGCTGCTTCTGCTGTTGGGGCTGGTGCCATTATGCGGTCGCCTCTTCTTTAGGTTTTTCTGGAGAATTCCGTTTGCGGATGTATTCGGGTTCCACTAGGTTTGCTTGAGCAACGGATTGATAGACGTTGGCGGCTCCCTCTGTGATGCAGGTTCCGGTTTTGGTGCGCATGCGTTTGATGATAACTACGTCGTCGCCAACTTTCATTTCTACGGCAACGGCTTTCTTTACTTCCAACCGTGGGGGCGTTTTCTCTTTGGGGCCCTGGATTATCGTGAAACCTACTTCTGTCCGTTTGAGAAGCGGGTTCTGCTTGGTTGATTCTATTTTGATTTGCATTAACGTTCACTTAAGGCGTAAATTCAAACAGTATTCTTCTTATTTAGCTTTTCGAAGCTTTCATCTCTTTTAGGAACTCTTTTACCTGAGCTTTCTTCTCCTGCGACGCTTTTACCACTACTATGCCACAATGCGGCTGCCCATAAACGACAAAAGAGTTCTCCGGCGCATACAAAACCGCAATAAGAGTAAGCAAGTCCTCTTCCCCCTCCACCACAACATGGGTATGTGCGCCCGACTGCAAAGCCTCCTCAATTGCTATGATCGCTTCCTCAGTTATGGTTCCCTGTGGATTCTGGACGTAGACTGTTTTTTCTACAGGGGGCTGTTTTGGCATGGCTTGGTCTCGAAGCGAAATGTAGTCGATTACTGTTAGCTGTGGGTTCAAGCCGCTTCTATGAAGGTTTTCAGAAACAATATCGCCTACCGAAATTAACTCTGGCGGCTTCTCTTTCTGTATCCGCTCTCTAAGTTTTGCCATGGTTACCTGTGGGATTCCCTCGACTAAGGTGCCGAATGGTTCTTTGAGAAAAACCCGCAGCCTCGGCGTAAGAGTGTAGGCTACTTTCATCACTTGAACCCGCAAAATAGAAAGCTACAGATAGCTTAAGAAGCTACCGTGTTAACGCACTTTAAGCGCGTATCTGCCTTTTTCTTTAATGTTCATGGCTTTAGCGATGGCGGAGTGCTCAGGATCAAACATTACCACTAAGCCACTGTAATCTTCGCTGAAGTTTGTCGCTTTGCATTTTGGGCAAACATTTTCTTTGGTTATGAAATGGCAGTTAGTGCATGCTTTTTCGCTCATTCAATTCTTCTCCTCTATGCACCTGCTTTGGGGGTTTCAGGTTTCTTTTCTGCGCCTTCTTTGCTCTGGTCCATCTTGAGCCAATCAAGCTTGCCTAAGAAGGGTTGACGTGCAGTGACGCCGATTTTACCGCTGCTGCCTGCTCTGCCCAGTGAAACCGCAGTTATGCGGACGCGGACTTGGTCGCCTGAACTGAGTTTACGTTTGGATTCTTTGCCCAACAAGACGCCTTGTTTCTCGTCATAACTGATGTAGTCATCCATCAGTTGAGATACGTGGAGCAGGGCGTCGACTGGTCCAATGCGGACAAATGCACCGAAATCAGCGATTTCCACCACGTCGCCTTCAACGACTTCCTGTATGATTGGGTAGAAGGTTAAAAGTGAAAAGTTTACTTTGTGGTAGGTTGCGCCGTCGCCTGGAATGATTTTTCCGATGGGGCTTACTTCTATGCCGGTTACGGCGATGACGTAGCCTAATTCTTCATCCACTATGCCCTCGTACTTCTGTTTTACTTGGTCGCGGCCCACTTTCTCCAGTGGGTTGCCGAAGGTGTCGGGCGGGATGCGAATAGTATCTTGAAGAGTAATCAGTTTGAACATCTACGATATCAACCCGTCAATGTCTAGACGTGATTTTTGTCTCAGATAAATCACTGGCACACTTATATCTCTTAGCCTCCTTCGCAGAACTCTGTCATTCGTAAAAACGACGGCCCCCCAGTTCTTAGCCACTTCGACAATGACATCGTCTATCTCTTGGTCCCCCCGCTCTACAGCTACGAAGTTGCATTTCTCAGCCAACCGCAACGCAAAACTGGCTTGCCGACGCATCTTAGACGCGTCTGCGGATGCAAGCAACTCCAACTCAGCTTTAACCGGCGAGAGCAGAATGAACTCAACGTTTCTGCCAAGCAAACGGCGGGTTTCCTCAAAGATATCCATCTTAAATTCAAGCGGCACAAACAGGGCGTTCGAATCCAAAATAACTTTGATGCGGCTACCTTTGTTTTGCAATGCCGTCATGGCAGGGCTCCATGGATAAGGTTGTTTTGGGGGACTTAAAGGTTTTATCCAGCTGAGGCGGCTGTAGTTTAGTATTAATTTAAATATGAAGGATTCATGATTTTGAGGCAGAAATTGGTGATTGATTGTGCTCCGCGAAAAATCCTGTGGCGCCGTGATATTCATAAACAATCAAGAAAAAACTCGCTACCTAATGCTAAATTACACTGCGGGGCACTGGGACTTTGTCAAAGGCAACGTGGAACCAAACGAAACAGAGAAACAAACGGTTACACGGGAGATGCAAGAGGAAACAGGGATAACCCAAGCAGAATTCATAGATGGCTTCCGCGAATCCATCAGCTACTTCTATCGGCGACAAGGCTTAACGATAAACAAAGAAGTCGTCTTCTACCTCATAGAATCCCAAACTGACGAAGTCACAATATCCTTCGAGCACATAGGCTTCATCTGGCTGGATTACCCGCATGCCATGGAAAAACTGACTTTCAAAAACGCCAAAGAAACATTGCAGAAAGCCCATGATTTCCTATCAAAGAAAGGGTTAGTGAAAGACTAGCCGTCTTTGTTTTTCTAGTGTTAGAAGAAGAGAGTGCCGCCCTTACTCAACATCTTCCCGTGGGCTTTGCAGACAACTGCTTTTTTGGGTGGGGCTTTGAAGGGCATTGCTGGTTGGTTGAGGCGTATTTCTCAAGCTAAGAAGCTGATAAGGGATACTATCAAGACAGGTAAGAGTAAGATAAGAATAACCAAATAACTTCTGCGCTTTTCCGAAAACCTCGCATAATCTGCTCTTAAATAGCATCGGGGTCAGCAAGCAACTGTTCAGCATTATCCACTGCGACCCCCCGAAAGATGTAAGTCATAGAGAGTGCGATTACACCGCTCAACAGTAATGCAAGATAAACATAGTATTCTGGAAGTAGCGGTATAGTTGGGAGAAGCGGAATAGCAAAATTGCTCAAGGCATAGGGAATAATTGGGGCAATAATAGCTGCGCCGATGGCGATGCAGAGTAAAAAGCCAAGTAGAGCCCATTTTGGCTTAACCATCTTGCTAACGCCAAAGATACCTCTTGGTTCAGCCGCCTTGATTCCAAAGGCAACTGAAATGGTTGACAGAGAAAAAATCAAAAACACCGCTTCAAGCAACGTCACGCCTATAACCAGCGGTGGAGGTCTAAACACAATACCGCCAATTACTGAACAAACTAACATAATCGATAGAGAAAAGAAAGATAGGAAGAAAATCTTTGTTTTAGCAATCGACTTAGCAGAAATCGGGGACGAAAACAAAAACCATATACTAGTGCCTTCCAAAGTTGTGAGCAAGGTTCCTAAGAAAGGAAGCATCATAAGCCCAGGAACTAATGTTATCATGGCAAACAAAAATGAGTAACCGCCCATTGGTACGGGACTTGTTTGAGGCGCCCTCAGAACATTGAAAAACACAAGCATAAGCATACTTATGGGAAAAATAAAGATAAAAGCCAACTCATGGCGTC
>JBNIDO010000075.1:0-14081 GCA_050108095.1 Bathyarchaeia archaeon | reverse complement strand
CGAGATAACGCTGCCGCCTGTACAGCCAGGTTCATCGATTATGCCTGGCAAAGTCAACCCCGTCATGGCTGAATGCCTCGACATGGTCGCCTATCAAGTGGTAGGCTCCGACGCCGCCGTCTCCATGGCAGTCCAAGCGGGACAACTTGAACTCAACGTCATGACCCCCGCAGTAGCCTACAACATGCTCTTTAGCATCCAAATCCTCAGCAACTACCTGCCCGCCTTCACAGACAAATGCGTGAGGGGCATCAAAGTAGACGAGAAACGCTGCGAACAATACCTCGAAAAAAACCCCTCCTTGGCAACTTTGCTGGCGCCTAAAATCGGCTACTTAGAAGCGGCAAAAATCGCTAAGCAGGCGCAGGCGGAGAACCGTACCGTGAAAGAGGTTGCGTTGGAGAAGGGTCTGCCCCAAGAGGAGTTAGAGCGAATATTTAGTCGCAAAAACCTTCTGAATGAAAAGTAGGAAGCATTAGGTTCGTGAGTGACGCTCACCGTCCTCTCTCCTATGAGTCGATTAGAGGTTTTGTGTTTTTCTCTCTTCATGGGGGGTGGCAGTTTACGGGGCATACAAGACTGCATTTGAAGGTGTTTATGTTCTTTTTTGTGTGCTGACTATGCTGATTACGTCTCGGTCTTTTAGGATGGCGTCTTCGCCGATTCTGCGTTTGTCGCGGGCGTTTACTGCGTAGAGGAAGCTTTCTCCGAGTTCTGTGTGGATGATGTAGGCGAATTGGTGGGCGGTGGTGCCTTTGGGTACTAGGTAGACGTCGGGGAGGACTCTGCCATTGTGGTCGCTGAGGTGTTCGGCGTCTTCGACGGGATAGACAGTTATCATGTCGAGCAGTTTGAGGTAGGCGATGTTTAGGGCTTCCTGTACACCTGTGGAACCGTTGGGTATGAGGATTTTTTCTCGGATGCGTTCGAGCCCTTGGATTTGGCCTGCGGTGAGTTTTTGGGGCTGCAATATTTTGAAGTCTTTGTCTCCGGGTTTGTAGTCGATTAAGCCCTTTTCAGCCGCACGCCTAAGCGCCAACTCTGCCTCAGCGCTAGCAGTAACGACTATGTGGTCGAGCTTTTTGAGGCGTTCCACGTTTGCCTGTGCCGTTGGCAGGTCAATTTTGTTTGCGACGATAAGCATCGGCTTTGAGATGCGCCTTAGATTGTCTACGAAGCGGTAGAAATCCTCGTCACTCCAAGTGGCAGGTTTGTCGAGGTTTAAGCCAGCTTTGCGCACAGCCTCGTTAACGTACTGCTTTTTGATGCTGAGCCCGCTTAGACGGTCTTCGAGGTGGTGGGCGATGCCTTTTTTGTCAGCTTCGGCGGTGCGCGCGATTTTTGACCAGTCCTTCTTAAGGATGTTAACCATCCACATCGTGATTTCGCGCTCCAAGAACTCCACGTCCTCCAGTGGGTCGTGTTCGCCGGGTTTACAGCTCTTTCCCTCGCAGTCAGTGCCTCCAGATGCGTCGACGATGTGTATGAGGGCATCAGCACGTCGGATTTCGTCAAGGAACTGATTGCCCAAGCCCTTTCCCTCCCATGCGCCCGGAACGATGCCTGCGATGTCGATGAGCTCCACGGGTGCGAGACGGGCACCGTCGAGACAGAGGCTGTTGCGGGGGTTGTCCTGCACCTTGAATTCTGGGTGGACGCAGGGGGTGCGAACGTAGCCGACACCCCGGTTGGGTTTGATGGTGGTGAAGGGGTAGTTGGCGATTTCTGCCGTTGCCAAGGTGGCGGCGCTGAAAAACGTGGATTTGCCCGTGTTTGGTTTGCCCACTACTCCTAGTAAACGCGAATAAGACCGTTGCATAGATTTCACTGCTGTAGTGGTGTGTGTTGGGCTATATTTTTTGTGCTCAAACTGCGATGCTGTTAGGGTTTGTTTGTAGTGTTTGGGTTGAAATCACATAGTCATATTAGAGGACTTCCAATCACTTAAATGTGGAATTTCTAATTTTTAAGGTGGACAAATTTGACTTCTGAAATTGACAGATTAGCCGAGGCACGCGAGCAGCATGTTCCTTGGCGTAAATGGGGACCCTACCTAAGCGAGCGGCAATGGGGCACCGTGCGTGAAGACTACAGCAACGACGGAGCAGCATGGGATTACTTTTCGCATGATCAAGCCCGTTCCAGAGCTTACCGTTGGGGCGAAGACGGCTTAGCGGGCATATCAGACGAAAAACAAAGCCTCTGCTTTGCCTTGGCGTTGTGGAACGGAGAAGACCCCATCCTCAAAGAACGCATATTCGGCTTAACAAACAGCGAGGGCAACCATGGCGAGGACGTTAAAGAATACTATTTCTACCTTGACAGCACCCCAACGCACAGCTATATGAAGTACCTCTACAAGTACCCTCAGCAGGCTTACCCCTACACTGACTTGGCTAATACGAATCGGTCGCGGAGCCGATACGAATTCGAGTATGAACTAATAGACACCGGCATTTTCAACGACGACCGCTATTTCGACGTGTACGTCGAGTACGCCAAGGAATCGTCTGAGGACATCCTCATCAAGATAACCGCTTACAACCGAGGCAACCAACCCGCCGCACTATCCATTTTGCCGACTTTGTGGTTCCGCAACATCTGGTATGGCAGCAAAATTCCAGTGGAGCGCCCAACAATCAAAGAAATCAAGGCAGCACCCAACGTGTCGGCGGTGGAGGCGGAGCATCAACTGCTGGGCAAACGCTATCTCTACCTCGACGCCGCACCACCGCTGCTATTCACTGAGAACGAGAACAACAACAAGCGCCTATTCGGAGGCACAAACCTCACCCCCTACGTCAAAGACGGAATCAACGACTACATCGTCAACAACGCTGAAGACGCAGTGAACCCAGCGCAGGTGGGAACCAAAACCAGCGCCAACTATCAATTCACCATCCCTGCCAAGCAGTCCCAAACCGTAAAACTGCGCTTAACTAACAAAAAACCCGAAGAACTAGCCGCGCCCTTTGGGGTTGGATTTGACGAAGTCTTTGAGAGGCGAAAGAGTGAAGCTGACGAATTCTACAGTATAATCAGCCCAAAATCGCTCAACGACGACGAAAAAAATGTGCTTCGCCAAGCCCTCTCAGGCATGCTCTGGAGCAAACAATTCTACGATTACGACATCGCGAAATGGTTAAACGAGCACCAAGTGGACTTTTACGCTGAATCACAGAAGCCCGTGCGAAACATCAACTGGTTCCACATGGTCAACAGCGACGTCATCTCGATGCCTGACAAATGGGAGTACCCCTGGTACGCCGCTTGGGACCTCGCCTTCCACACCGTTGCAATCTCGATGGTTGACCCAGACTTCGCCAAAGACCAACTAAACCTCATGTTAAACGAACGGTACCTGCATCCAAACGGGCAGTTCCCCGCCTACGAGTGGAACTTTAACGACGTCAACCCGCCGGTGCATGCATGGGCTATAATCTTTAACCACAACCTAGAACAAGCAATCCGTGGCAAGGCAGACACAGAATTTCTTGAAAACGCCTTCCAAAAATTACTGATGAACTTCACTTGGTGGGTCAACAGAAAAGACAGCGCAGGCAACAACGTTTTCCAAGGCGGATTCTTAGGCTTAGACAACATTGGCCTGTTCGACCGCAGTGCCCCTCTTCCCCCTGACGTGACTCTAGACCAAGCAGATGGAACAGCCTGGATGGCGATGTTTTGCCAAAACATGCTAACATTAGCAACCATCCTCGCCAAAGAAAACCCAGCCTATGAAGACCAAGCGATTAAGTTCTTTGAACACTTCCTCTGGATTGCCCACGCACTCAACAGTGGCGGAGCAAACAAGATTGGACTTTGGGACGAAGAAGACGGCTTCTACTATGATGTACTACGCCATAAAGACGGAAGAGCCATCAGACTCAAAGCCCGCACCATGGTCGGCTTAATATCACTTTGCGCAAACAGCATTTTCACCGCTGACGCAATAGAGAAGATGCCGCATTTCATGGAGAGAGTAACTTGGTTTGTTCAGAATCACCCCGAGATAGTTTCAAACATTCACCGACCAGGCGTCCGCGGCGCTAACGGCATGTTCCTATTAAGCCTGTTAACGGATGAAAAACTCAAGCGTGTACTGTCCAGAATGCTCGACGAAAACGAGTTCCTTAGCCCCTACGGAATTAGGTCACTCTCCCATGTTTATGAAAAACCCTATACCGTACAATTAGGCCAACAAACGTTTACCATCCAATACGCACCTGCAGAATCGACAACAGGCGCTTTCGGCGGAAACTCTAACTGGCGGGGACCCATCTGGTTCCCCATAAACATTCTCCTCCTACGCGCCCTTCTAAACCTCTACGCATACTATGGCAACGACTTCAAAGTCGAATGCCCCACAGGCTCAGGAAAACAAATGAACCTCTTCGAAGTAAGCAAAGAAATCGCCACACGACTATGCAAAATCTTCTTACGCGACCGCAACGGCAACCGACCCGTATATGGGGGAACAGAAAAATTCCAAAAAGACCCCAACTGGAAAGACAACATACTCTTCTACGAGTACTTCCACGGCGACAACGGCGCAGGTTTGGGGGCAAGCCACCAGACCGGTTGGACGGGACTGGTTTCTGTTCTGCTCAAACTCTACGGAACCGCAACCGCAGACGTTATTCAGGAAGGGCAAGCTGGACTGTTTAGAAGGTTAACTAACCAGTAACGTTAAACCTCAGAGTTTAGCGCTTATAAATTCCCATTTTTTCTCTGAATATTAGCTTGCATAGTTATTGCTTGATTCTTTGATTGGTTTGAGCATTGTTGTTTGTCTGACTGTATGACGCTCGCAAGGTTAAATAGCGATTTTACGTATGTAGAGGCTAAGGAAGAGAGGACAACTTGCAGGTTAAGGACAACACAACCGAGGAAGCAAAGGATTTATCGGTTGAAGATCGGATTAAAGCGCAGAAACAGTTGGTTGAGGAACTAAAGAGCCAGTGGAAGCTTCTTTGGAACCAGCAAATAAACGATAAAGTCCGCGCTGAAGACATCTCATCCGATAACTATGATAAACTGCAAGTTGAAAGAGGCACTGTCATAAAGGCTTCAAGGGATTATAAGCCGCTTAACTTCAGAGACATCCTCGAAGAACACGTGGAAAAACCGGAAAACTACATTGCACCCAACGTGCAAGTTGGCGGTTGGACAAAGTTTGTGAAGACAGAAATCACAGGCGCATCCCAAAAACACAGGCGTGCACAAGCGTACATTCCAGAGAAGAAGGCGGTTCAGCAACCAAAAAAGGGCGGACGCGGCTGGCTACACAAAACATGAAAAATCTACTTTTATCCTGCCGTTCCATATCCGCTGACTGACACCGAAGCGTCCGTTGAGGCGGTGTTTACTTTGGCATCGACCAGTATTGCCCAAATTATGCTTTGTGAGGCGTAGAGTTGCATCATTTCGTCGTCGTTTAGCCATCCAGAGCCACTGGAGGTAAAGATGCGGCTAACAGGGCTGGAGATGGTGTTGTCGATGTATTCTATTCTGATTCGCACAGTCACGGTTTCGTTGTGGCTAAAGCTGCCTGAAACGGTGATTTGGGGTTTGAAATTGAAGATTTTTAGCGGCTTATCCTCTATGCTTACATTACCGCCATATTGCCCGTTGACGCCAACTGGGACTGAAACGCCCCTTCGCTCAAAGACGCTGCCGACGCCTGAAATCCATGTGCCGTAGGGGTTGTGGATGCGGGCAGTCCAGTTACCGAGGAAACTCACGCCGCCATCAAGTATGGGTGCGGGGTCACAGTTTTCGCCTATGTCGATGGCGAACATGTAAATGGGATCGTCTGTGAAGGATTCGAATACGACGCCAAAAAGCAAGGTTTGGTACATGGAGCCATCTACTAGTAGGGCGGTTTGGTTGGCGCGTCCTTTTTCGCCCATCCAGAAGCGGACATCTTGGATTTGGCTGTCGGAGAATTCTGCTTTTTCTTCGACTTTTATGCCAACGCAAAAGTCGGGGATGTTGAAGCTGCAGCGTTCGATTATGGAGCTTGCATAGGAGCCTGTGGCTTGTCCTGTTTGGTTCTGTGGTGTGCGGAAGGCGATGCCTTCGGTGTCGTTTATGAATTGGCAGTTTTCAACTTTGTTGTATTCGCTCCAGGTGTTGCTGTTTAAAAATTCGATGCCGGTGGAGGAGTTGATGAATTTTGTGTCGGTTATGGTTGTGGCAAACGAGTTTTCCACTCGGATAGTGGCGTTGTTAAGCGTTAAACCGGAGATAAATGCGTACTGTGAGGTTGTGTAGTTGTCGCCGTAGAAGACGATTTTGTGTCCGTTTCCGTTTATAGTTGCGCCGTTGCTAACGAGTTTTGAGTTTAACTTGTTAGTGATGTATACGTCGTCGGTTAATGTGTATGTGCCGGGGTTGAGGAAGACTGATTTGCCCTCGGTCATCGCCGAGGTGATGGCTGATGATGCGCTGACAGGCTGGTCCACAACGTAGCCTGTTAACATGTTTTTGAGTTTATAGTTGCCGCCGTCTTGACTGAGCACGTAATCGTAGTTGACTACGCTGGTGCTCATTGCTTGGTGGGTGCCGTCTAAGATGAGGTAGGTGTTGAAGATTGAGAGTGCAAGCACAACTAAGAGAACTATGGCGATGGCGCGTGTGGAGAACAGTTTCTTTAGGGAACTTTTCATTTTGCCTGATCCAAGCGGACGGTTTACTTAGATGTAATTGGCAACGTTAAATAAGTTTATTGATAAGCTCCTCAATTGAGGCTAAGACCTAAGAGGACAGGTAATGCAGCAGTACCTCTGTGTTCACGATTCTAGCGTTGGGTTGGTAGGCGTTATCGTAGATGAGGTAGTATGTTCCGCTTGAATCTAAGGCGACATCTAAGGTGCCTGCCATGTTTTGACCGCTTATGTAATCGGGTTTTAAGTCAGGTTTGTCTACGCCCCAGCGCCAGTTCTCAAAGGTGGTTTGATTCATGACGTAGATGTTTATGGTTTGGTTTTCCAAGGAGAATTTGCCCTCGACACTGATTTGGTAAGCTTCTTTGGGTATAGTGAATTCGATGTAGTAGAATCCTGTGTTAACCGTTATTGTTCCGTTGACCAAGACTCGGTCCCCGATCAAGGGAGTAGCAACGATCGATTGGTTCTGGGAATCAGCATAGATGAAGGCTGCCCCTGCAACCAGTGCACCAAAAAATGCAACCGCCAAAACTGCATAAACCGCTGAGTGTTTCTGTTTGATGGATGAAGCCGCTTCCACCTTCGACCTACCACCAACTCAACTCTACAAGTGGAGTACACATAAGTCTTTTGCAATTCCCGCAAAAACGCCTAAAAGAATGATTGCATGTAGCCTACCCTAAACCTATTAATCCAAACAACTCCCCTCTTGAATGAGGTGTTCTTGTGCAGTACCGTTCTTTTGGAAAACTAGATTGGAAACCCTCTGCGCTGGGTTTTGGCGCAATGCGGCTGCCCATCATCGGCGGCGACCAAGCAGCAGTAGACGAAACCGAATCCATTAAACTCATACGGCACGCCATTGACCACGGCGTCAACTACATCGACACTGCCTACGTGTACCACGACGGCAACAGCGAAGTAGCCGTGGGCAAAGCACTACAAGGCAAATACCGCAGCAAAGCGAAAATAGCAACCAAAATGCCCGTCTTCTCCATTCAAAGCCGTAGTGAACTAGACGGTATCTTAAACACGGAGCTGCAGCGGTTAAACACAGAGTTTATCGACTTCTATCTACTCCATTCCCTCAACGGGGAGTTATGGGGTAAAGTCAAAGCACTTGGCATGATTGAGTGGGCGGAACACCAAATCGCCAAGGGCAGGATAGGCTACTTGGGCTTTAGTTTTCACGATGACTTTGAAGTCTTCAAAGAAATAGTCGATGGCTACCACGACTGGACGTTTTGCCAGATACAGTACAACTATTTAGACGAGAACTATCAGGCGGGCAAACGTGGCTTAAAATACGCCTCAGACTGGGGATTGGCAGTGGTGGTTATGGAGCCTCTTGCAGGAGGTTTACTTGCGGTGCCGCCGCCAGCCGAAATCCAAGAGGAATGGGACAAAACAGGGGTTAAGCGGAGTCCGCCGGATTGGGGGTTGCAGTGGGTTTGGAACCAGCCTGAGGTGTCTTTGGCGCTTAGCGGCATGAATTCGATGGCGCAGGTAGAGGAAAACTTGGTGTGTGCAGACCGCAGCGGACCCAACACTTTGACTCAAGACGAGCTTGCCGCGCTCTCACGGTCACGTGAGCTTTTCCAAAAATACGGGTACATAGGCTGCACTAAATGCCACTACTGCAGCCACTGCCCACAGAGCATAGACATACCCCTCACGTTGAACTACCTAAACGAGTACTCCACTAAACGTCGGGAACCAGCAGTGCAAGATGAAATCAAACGCCGGTACCTCGCCGCCGTCCCAGATGAACAACGTGCAAACGCTTGCCTGCACTGTGGACAATGCGAAGCCATCTGCCCCCAGCATCTGCCTGTACAAAAACTGCTCGTTGAAGCCGCCGCCAGCTTCCAATAGATTTCTGTGGCATCAACTGGGTACAGCTAGTACTTATAATTACGGATTTTATCCATAATCGACGAGGCTGATTTGTTTTGAAAGCAATACTTAACAACAGTTTATTCAACGTTCCAGTTAAAGACATCGAGCATACAACACACTGGCGTAAACTACCCCTAAATCTCCATTATGACTACTCCTAGGCCCCCATTATTCTTATTTCCCTCTTTGACCTACAATACGTTGGTTGCAGCTACTTTTCGACGGTTTGACACGATACTACTATGCTGCATTCTTATCCGAGGAGTAAACAGATGATTGTTTTTGTCCATCAACCCGAATACATACCCTGGCTGGGATTCTTCGACAAACTTGCCAGATGCGACACCTATGTCATCTACGATGACGCACAGTACCAGCACGGCGGTTTCCATAACCGCAACCGAATCCGAACCCTGGAGGGATGGGACTGGCTAACCGTCCCCATAACCCACGGTCACCCCCAAACCATAAAAGACGTTAAAATCTCAGGCGACCAATGGAAAAACAAACAACTAAACCTCATAATCAGCAACTACCAAAAAACCCCTTACTTCGAAGAGTATTATCCCATAATAAAAGACGCCATAACCTTCAACCACGAACTCTTAATTGGGCTAAACCTGCATCTCATAAAAGCCATCGCTGAACTGCTAGGCATCAAAGCCGAAATGACGCGCTCCTCAGAATTCCCCTATGCTGGAAAAGAAAAAAACGAGAAACTCGTCTCCATGTGCAAGTTTTTGGGTGCAGACGTTTATCTTTCTGGTTCAGGAGGAAAAAACTATGTCGACGAAACCCTCTTCACCGCCGCAAACATCGAAGTTCAATGGCACAACTACGTGCACCCCGTTTATAAGCAAAGGTTCGAGAGCTTCCAACCTAACATGTCAATCATCGACCTGCTATTCAACGAAGGCTCCAAAGCTAAGGAGATACTGCTTCAAGGGGGTGCAATCGACAGCTGCAAAACTGCGTTGGTATCGCAACCGTTAATCGTTAACCGAATCGGGAGTGTGGCTTGATTCAGTCTGTGTAGCGCCTAAAGGGCTGGTTAGTTTTGATATTTAGGCTGAATTAAGTTTTGCTGCCAACAACCTATAAGTATTAAGTCGTATATCTCGACATTTAAGTGAGGTGAATAGTATGATGTCCAATACGGCGATAAACAGGTTGCGTCTTGTGTTCCATAGTGTTGGTTTAAGTTGCTTAGGTGGAGCAATCTTTATTCAGGTTCTGGTATTTACCAACATTCTTCAGCAGGGTTATTTCAGGGCGATAGAGAACAACTCAACTATCCTTTCGCTTGAACTTTGCCTCACCGCGTTCACCGTAGTGTACTTTCTCTACTTCTACCAGCGTGAAATTCGGTCTTTCCTGAAACGCTAACAACCACCAGCCACTTTTGCACCAATTCCAGTAGTAAACGTAAAAAAAGATAAGAATAGCAACCTGTCGAGAACTGCGTTATAGAGCTGGGTTTAGTTTGCCGATTTTTGCGGGTTTAAAGAGGGCATCCAAGGTGCCGATGTTGTCGCCCGCTTGAGCTTTAGTGGTCTTAATTTCCACACCCTTCTCAGTCAAGGCGACTGCACCCCGACCAAAACCGGATAGTTTGAGCGCAAACGTTTCCGCTGTTTTGGTTGGAGCCAACCTTTTTGCGGCAACCAATTCATTTTTGAAGCCCTCGTCTAACTCTACCTCAAGAGCAAAAACCCACCAATCAGGCGAAGCAAACCCTTTTGGCAAATTTGAAGAAGGCAAAAGAAGACCATCACCCGGACCAGTCTCAATTATTAAATCCTTAACCACCCCGATTTTACCATCCTTAGTATAAATCGCTTTTCTAACAATACCCGTAGATTTCATCATAGCGGTACCTAACGGCAACCTATAACCTCCTGTAATTATAAGCTTAATGCAAAAAACACAGCCCAACCAAACGCTCTACAGCTTTATGCCTGTTTCGCTTTTTCTTCTATATTGTGAGCGGCTGAATTATAGGTGCATCTATAAAGAGTATCATTAATTGGACATAACAAAACGCTTATCCTTTGATTTGGATTTTTCGTTCCTTTAGGAAGCTTTTGATTTGCTGATCAATTTGGTCTCTGGCTTGTCTGAATTTGTTGAGTTTTTCCTCTTCTGTCCCCGTGAAAGCTGCTGGGTCCTCTATATTCCAATAGAGCCTTGTTGATGCGCCTGAAATGGTAGGGCAGTCCTCTTCTGTTTTCTGGCAGAGTGTGATGATGATTCCAAAGTGCTGGTCTTTTGCGAGTTCCCAGAGGTCTTTAGGCTTTTGTTTGGAGAGGTCGTAGCCAATTTCTTGCATTACTGTGAACGTATTGGGATGAATTGGTTGGGGTTTGTAGCCGCCACTATATGCCTCAAGATAGTCTCCGGCGTATTTTGTTAGTATCGCTTCGGCCATTTGGCTTCTTGCTGAGTTATGGGTACATAGAAAAATTACTTTTGTCTTAGTCAACTGAGCGCACCTTTATCTTCTCATTAACAGTTTTTTCCTCTTTGAAATACCTTTTTCTTAGCCAGAAAGCAACGTTCACCAGACTGATCATAACGGGCACTTCTATTAATGGTCCAATGACTGCTGCAAATGCTTCTTGTGATGCTAACCCAAAGACCGCAACGGCAACAGCGATGGCTAGCTCAAAGTTGTTACTTGCCGCAGTGAATGATAGTGAAGTTGTTCTTTTGTATCCTAATTTTGAGTAGTAACCTATTCCGAATGATACAAAGAACATAACGATAAAGTAGATTAGAAGCGGGATTGCGACTCTGACTACATCAAGAGGTAAACTTATGATGTATTCTCCTTTAAGAGAGAACATGACCACAATCGTGAAAAGCAATGCAATGAGTGAAACGTGGCCCAGTTTGTGCATGAGTTTGTGTTCATACCACTCTTTGCCTTTGGTTTTCAAAAAGTAATATCGTGTTGTGATTCCGGCAAAGAAGGGTATGCCCAGATAGATTGCCACTGACTCTGTAACTTGCATCAATGATATGTTTACTGCTGTGCCAGTTCCTGAAATCCATGAGCTAGCGATTGTAATGTAGAAGTAGGCAAGGACTGAATACATTACTATTTGGAAGATGGAGTTAATTGCAACAAGTATTGCAGCCCATTCGTTATCGCCTTTAGCGAGGTTGTTCCAAACTATGACCATCGCGATGCATCGGGCTAAACCTATAAGAATAATGCCGTTTCTGAGTGCTGGATAGTCTCCGAGGAACAACCAAGCTAAGACAAACATTAGCAATGGTCCAATTATCCAGTTTAACGAAAGCGATTCGGTGAACATTGTCTTTGCGCCTTTTGCGGAGACTATGTGTCGTAGGTCTTCATAGCGGACACGTGCAAGGGGTGGATACATCATCAAAATAAGTCCAACGGCTATTGGAATGGAGGTTGTTCCAATGGTAAGAGAGCCTATGGCCGTTGCTGTATTGGGGTAAACGTAGCCTATTAGGACGCCTGCAAGCATTGCTAAGAAAATCCAAAATGTTAAGAATTTACTTAGCCATGAGAGGTGCGACTTTGTTTTACGGGTTTTATCTCTGGTCTTAATCGATGCAGACATAATCGAGATTTTTCTCCAGCCGCATCCTCTTATTTGATCGAGAAACTAAACCTTAATCAGGCTTTGTTTTCTTCAGGCAATCTATAACTTTCTGAGTTTCTTCTTCCGATGTATGTGTGATAGCGCCAACAGGGCAGATGTCTTCGCAACCTCTGCAAAATACAATACATTTGTTCGGGTTTATTGTCGTTCTTTTTTGGCCGTCCTTTTCTTCAACTCTGAAGGCGCCCACATGGCAGAAGTCAACGCATTTTCCGCAAGTAACGCACTTCTCGTAATCTATTATCGGATTCCAAGGAATTTTCTTTCGCGGAACACCTTTGTATGATTCTTCAGACATGTTTTCAGCTGCCTCCTTTTTTAAAACTTAATTACTATATTTAAATATTGTTATGAACTATGCTTAAGAAACTCATGTCTACATCTGGGGAAATCACCCGCTTCAGATCCCAGTCTTCCATGCTCTTTCTGACCATAGACTTGAGATACTCGCTTACTTACGTGATGGTGAAAAATGCGTCTGCGAAATCGTTCCCCACTTAAACCTAATTCAACCGCTCGTTTCAAGGCACCTCAAAATCCTCGAAGACACTGGCATAGAAAGATGCCGCAAAGACGGAACAAACACACGTACTCAATCGTTGACCAAAGAGTTTTTGCAGAAATAATGCTTCTAAGGCTGATTAGCAGTTTATAGAGTGTAAGATTGGTTGCTGTCGTAGATGAATGGAGTATTTAGCGCATAGTTGGAGTTTTACTTAGTTTATAGATGAAATATAGATTTACTGCTATCGCGACAAAGAAGAGCCAAAAGGGAAGATTAGGCATCGCAGATGTGTCTATTGATATTGCATAGCCGTATTCACTCAATGGAAAAGCCAATATTTCAAATAAATTAAAAGTTACAAACTTAAAATTAGTAAAACTTTGAACGTAGTCCCACAGTAGATAGTTAAAGACAATGAACATCATTGCTAGAATGACATTAGTTGCGATAGCAATCTTAGCTATTTTGCGCATATTAGACAATCAATAGGACTAGCTATAATAGATTTTTCGTACGCTCCAAAATTAGTTCTTAATGGTCATTATAAGGCACATAAAGCACTCAGGTCAGCATCCAACAGAAGGTATGCGTATGAGTAAGATTAAGTGCATCTCAAAGGTAGAATGCGAAAACTGCCATAACATAGGGCTGCTTCAAATATTTCTAGATAGAAACTTGGCTCCTAAATATGGCAGAATACGCCATACTAAAAGAGTAGATGGTAAAGTTTCTTTCACCTATTGCCAACCACCGTTAGATATGGTTACTAGGTTGTATGATGACCTAGGTCATTCCAATAATATGTGCAATGTTGACCTAGAACAACCTAATTTAGGCTCTATTTCAAATAATAAGGAAAAGTATGGCGCCGCCGAAAGTCTCGTAATTTTGCCAGAGTCATTTATACCGTTGCCTCTTGCTTTATCAGCAGTTTTAGTTCGTTTGCCAATACCTTGAGTTGTTGTTTTTCGAGTTCTTCGTTGGTGTTTATGGTTATTGCTCCTTCAGTAAATGCGTTTTTTGCTAAGAGTTGCTCTGGGTTTAGTCCCCATGCTCGTATGATTTCTTTGAGCGCGTCTACTTTGCTGGCTTGTGTTTTTGGTCTAATTGTTAGTCCTGCCGATGCGTAAATTGCCCTGAGTTTCTCTATGCCGATGCTTTGGATGTCGTGGTAAGTATCGATGGTGTGACCCATAAAGTAATCAACGTAGTCTGATTGGATGCCTAATGCTAATAGCTGTGTTTTGAAGAATTTGCGTATGCTATGGACTCTTAAGTCATACATGCGTCCGTCGAGGTGCTTTAGTAAGCCTGCTTGTTTGTAGAGGTCGTGGATTAGTTTTCTTAGCTGTTTTGGCCCTATGC
>JBNIDO010000074.1:0-14419 GCA_050108095.1 Bathyarchaeia archaeon | reverse complement strand
GGAACCCAGACGGTTGGCTCAAAGGCATAGGCGCCATTGACTTCGCAGGAGGCATCGTCGTCCACGTAGCCGCAGGTATATCCGCGCTTGCAGCTGCACTCGTTGTGGGTCACCGTAGCTGTGGCCGCGTTGCCTGGAAGGATCACATGGAGGCTATAGATCAACAGAAGAAGACGCCCCCCCAGTTCAAACCAACCAACGTACCATATGTGCTGCTCGGTGCAGCTTTGCTGTGGTTCGGCTGGTTCGGTTTCAACGCAGGCAGTTCATTGGCAGCAAACGACTTGGCAGTTTCCGCACTCGTTACTACGAACTTAGCAGCCGCAGGAGCCGCTGTGAGCTGGATGCTAACAGACTGGGTTATGAAGGGTAAACCTTCAGCCGTCGGTTTAGGCATCGGCGCAGTCGTCGGCTTAGTCGCCATCACACCCGCAGCAGGCTTCGTCAGTGTTCCAGCGTCAATGATCATCGGGTTAACAGCAGGAGTCATCTCGAACTTAGTCGCCAACTGGAGAGCGGGCAGATCACGAATCGACGACTCACTAGACGTATTCGCATGCCACGGCGTCGGCGGTCTTTGGGGTTCAATCGCAACAGGTATCTTTGCATCAGCAGCTATCGGTGGAGTCAACGGCTTAGTATTCGGTAACGTAGGTCAATTCGTGGCACAACTGGAAGCCGTTGCAGTGGTTGTTCCGTTTGCGTTCGCCGGCTCGTATGTACTGCTAAAAATCGTCGACAAACTCTCGCCGCTAAGAGTCAGCGAAGAAGCAGAGAACGCAGGTCTAGACTTAAGCGAACACGGCGAAGAAGCATACCAACTAGACTAAACATCCCCAACCCCCTTTTTTAGCCATTTAGAACTTTTCTAGTGTTAGATGAAGAGGGTGTTTGCCTTGCTCATCTTCTTCTTAGGGATTGTGTGGGTGATTGTGTTTTGGTTTCTGCAACGCCTATGGGTTGCTGGCTGGTTGAGGAGACTTCCTTGAGCAGTTCTATTCCGCGATGACGCTGATGTGTTTCTGTTTTGGCATTTTGCGCAGTTTAAGGCAGTTTTTTGGACATTTTTCCGATTATATGCACAAATATGGGTGAATATTGTTTGGATTTGTTGAATAAGGCTTTATTATTGGACATTTATCGCTTTTTCGCCTTTTAATCAATGCGAATGCATACTTTAAATATCAGTTCAGCCACACTTGCTGAACAAACAACAGCAAACAGGGAAACAGATGGCTATCAACGCAGCAGACCTAACATGGGTACTCATGTCAACCGCGCTCGTTATGCTCATGACCCCCGCGCTCGCCTTTTTCTACGGCGGATTAGTCCGCAGAAAAAACCTTGTCTCCACCCTCGTCCAGTGCATCGCCATATTCGCCGTCGTCAGCCTAGTGTGGTTCTTCTGGGGGTATAGCCTAGTTTTTGCTCCAAGCATCGGCGGCTTCATCGGCAACCTCTCCCTCGTCGGCTTACACGGCATCACAATAACCCAAACCAACCCCACCTACGCACCAGGCATCCCCGAAACCCTGTTCTTCGCCTTCCAACTCAAATTCGCCGCCATCACCCCCGCACTTATCATCGGTGCATGTGCCGAACGTATCCGCTTCAAATCCTTACTCGTTTTTGTCGTACTCTGGTCCACACTTATCTACTCTCCAATCGCGCATTGGATGTGGAACGCCAGCGGCTGGCTGCACCTCTTGGGCGCATGGGACTTCGCAGGGGGCATCGTTGTCCATGTTACAGCAGGCGTTTCAGCACTGGCTGCAGCACTGATTGTGGGCAGACGACAGGGCTGTGTGTACTGGAAAGACCAACTCAAAGCCCTAGACAACAAAGTCTCCAGCGGCACCCAATCACTAGCAACAGAATTCAAACCCACAAACATACCCTACGTCATTTTAGGCGCTGGGCTACTGTGGTTTGGCTGGTTCGGTTTCAACGGCGGCAGCGCATTGGCAGCAGATGGCATCGCGGTTTCAGCGGTCGTCGCCACCAATTTGGCAGCGGCAGCGGCTGCGGTAAGCTGGATGCTTCTCGACTGGGTCCTTAAAGGCAAGCCGTCTGCAATCGGCATCTCCGTTGGAGCAGTTTGCGGTATGGCGGCTGTTACGGCAGCGGCAGGATACATCGATTTCACGTCTGCAGTTATCATCGGGTTAGCGGCGGGCATAATCTCTAATTTGGTTGCTAATTGGCGTGCGGGCAGGTCAAGAATCGATGATACACTAGACGTTTTTGCATGTCACGGTATAGGCGGCATAATCGGCGCGGTCGCGGTTGGTTTGTTTGCAACAGCGGCAGTTAATCCTTCGGTGAGCGGCTTGTTTTATGGTAATCCTGCTCAACTTGGTATTCAGGTTTTGGCTGTGGTGGTGGTTGGGGCTTTTGCGTTTGCGGGGTCCTATTTGCTTCTGCGGTTGGTGGACCTGTTTTCGCCATTGAGGGTTAGTTTAAAAGAAGAGGATGAGGGTTTGGATTTAAGCCAGCATGGCGAGGAAGCATATAACTGACCATTTTTACTCCGGCGTTTATCTTCTCGATAATTTTTGTTTATAAACCTGTGGGGAGGCAGCTGTAACTTAAAAAAAATGCATTCTAATTTAATTCTTTAGTGAAAAGCTTTTTTTGTTTTGCTGTTTACTTAAGAAAACTTCAAAATATTTTCTACTTTAGAGAATCATATCTAAAATTCTAACAAGCATACACAGGCATTTTATTACTCTGAGGGCTTCAATTGCGAAGTTATAAATAGTAGAACTGCTGATAAGTTGGGAAGAACAATCAAGTATCAAACGCTTGATTCGTTCAAAATTCAAAAGGAAGAAAAGAAAAAAAATGCAAACCCTTAGAAATAAATCCGCGATTTTAATTTCCGCGATCCTAATACTATCAATGGCAGCTTCAGTTCTGTTGACTCCAAACGCAGCGCAAGTTTATCCGCCGCCAGGGACTCACATTCCGACGTATGCTTATCTTAACGTTGCTCCTAATCCTGCAGGCGTAGGTCAAACTGTAACCATCAACTTCTTCTTAGCGACTCCTTTGGAGACCGCTGGAGGAGGAGGAACCACTGGAATACCGATTAACATGCGAGTTGTTCAAGTGAATCCTGATGGTACGAACAAGACTTTAGGTCCATTCACAGGCGACACTACAGGCGGCTCATACACAACATTTGTCCCCGACCATGTTGGCAACTGGACGTTCCAGTTCTTCTACGACGGGCAAACCCTCGAAGGAAATACTGCAAATGACAGCCCACGTGGATGGGGTGGACTTATCAATGATCCAAGCATGAGTGTACCTGTAACACTTGTTGTCCAAGAAGAAGCTATCCCTCGCAGTTCATACCCAATCACGCCACTGCCAACCTCTTGGTGGGAAACACCCGTAACAGCTGAAAACGTCCAAGAATGGTACAAAATCACTGGTCCATGGCTAGGCTTTGGCACCACATCTTTCGGACAAACAGGCTCATACAACGCAAGCAGCTTCTGTAACCCCTACACACCCTCCGTACTATCTGGCCACGTTCTCTGGACTAAGGTCTGGGCGAACGGCGGTGTAGTCGGCGGCGATGCAGGCGGAAGCGAAGATACTGGTCACTACTGGTCCACACGGCAATACCAACCTCAATACGCTCCAGTCATAATCAACGGTATCATGTACTCACAGACATTCGATATTTGCAAGGGCACAAACATGGGTGCAGGCATCCAAGCAGTTAACATCTACACTGGCGAAACGATCTACACTATAAACACAACCAACACCCTACGATGCGGTATGACCACAAGATATGGTCAAATCAACCAGTACGGCGCTATTGGTCCATTCATCTGGACAACCGGTACATTGCCCGCAAGTGATACTGGCGGCTCTAGACCTACCAACGTAGGCGAACAATGGAACATGTATGATGCTCTAAACGGCCAATACATCCTAAGCATAGTCAACGGCTCAGCTCTAACACTTAGACCTGACGCAAACGGTAACTTGATCGGCTACTTCATCAACAACACTGCAGGCACAGAAAGAGTCTATCCAAAACCAGGTCAAAGCGAAATTGTCACAAATACTGGTCCTCACTTGACCTGTGTTAACATGACTATGGCTATCGGTCAAACCGGTGGTTCATGGCAACCAGCACGCAACACTGTTCGCGAAATGAAGACTGGCTACATGTGGTCAGTTCCAGTACCAACAAACATCTCGGGAGCAGAAATAAATCCCGCTCTAGCGATCAACAACATCGTTGGCAACGCAGTCGTTTTATCAGGCGGCTATACTCACGGACAAGGCTTCGGCGGCGAATCATCAGGCTGGCTAGTATGGGCAAGTTTCGATGCAGACACAGGCCAACTACTCTGGAACAAGAACCTCACCTACACCGATGGCTGGAAATCTTACCTACCTTACACAAGAACTTCACAGGCATACGGTGAAGGCATCATCTTCAACATGAACGACGTTAACTATGTAATTGACGCTATCGATGCACGCACAGGCGCTAAAGTTTGGACAAACACCTTTACAGGTGACCACGGTTCAGAACCAAACTACTACGACTTATTCAGCCTCAAACCAAACGTTGCAAATGGCAAACTAGTCACTGTTGGTCTCGGAGGAGACGCATGGTGTCACAATGCAAAGACAGGCGAATTACTCTGGTACACAAACACCACAAAGATTTTGGGTGATCCAGGAATTGAGACACCTTACGGTATCTGGCCATTCTGGGTCTTCAACTGCATGGGCTTCACAAATGACGTAGCTTACTTACCAATCGGACATGAATACAACCCACCGCTGTTCCACGGAGCACAAATGATTGCACTCAACCTAACTGACGGTACACCCATCTGGACTGAACTGGGTACATACATCCGTTCTACTTCGATTGCTTACGGTATTATGCTGTCTATGAACGCTTATGACAACCAAATCTATGCTTTCGGTAAGGGTCCAAGCCAAACCACTATCTTAGCTCCGCAAGTCGGCGTTTCAACAGCTACACCCATAACTATCACTGGCAGAGTAACCGACATCGCTGAAGGTTCAAAACGCCATGATGTTGCAGCTAACTTCCCCAACGGCGTCCCATGTGTTTCTGATGCAAGCCAAAGCAAATTCATGGAATACGTCTACCAGCAGCAGCCAATCCCGATGGATGCAACCGGTGTTGATGTAACTATTAGCGTTATTGACGACAACGGTAACTACCGCCAAATCGGCTCGACAAAGACTGTTGACGGCACTTATGCGTTCGTCTGGACTCCTGACATCTCTGGCACTTTCCAAGTGATCGCAAGCTTCGACGGCTCCAACTCGTACTACCCATCGTCTGCAACAACCTACTTCTACGCAAGCGAAGCAGCAACTCCACAGCCAACCGCGCAACCACAGACTGGCTTAGCAACAACCGCTGACCTCTTAACCTACATGGCTGCTGGCGTTATAGCTATCATAATCGTGGTAGTCATCGTCGGCTTGCTCATCCTTAGGAAGAAATAAGCAACAAACAAAACCAAAAATCCTTTCCCTTTTTCCTTTTTTTAGTTACTTTTAATCAACAACTTGATTGTTGACGAGATTTTGGCTGGTAACGCTGTTAGTCAAGGAACCTTAACGAAAAAGCCTTTATTACCATAGCTCTAAATATCGCCCATAGGCAGGTATGGGTAGGTGGGTACTAAACAGCACAAGCTCACATGCTTCGCGCTATTAGCCGTTGTAGCCCTCTGCCTCTTAATCGTACAATATGCTGGTCCAGCGGAGTGCTGCTACGGACCCTGCATAACCTCCGAAATAGACCGAACCCAACTAAACCTAAACCAAACCGTAACCGTAACAGGACAAGTTTGTCCTCCAGCTGAAAACAAAACCGTCCGCGTCACCTTCACCCGCCCAGACTACACCTACGTTGAACAGTACGTACTCACAGACCCAAAGACAGGCAATTTTTCAGCCACCCAAGCCTTGGATATGGCTGGTTACTGGAATATTTTCGCCATAGACGGCCACATATGCGACCGATTATTCGCCGAAGTAACTGACCCAGCCAACCCAACCGCTCCTTCACCGACTCCCAGTATTTCACTGGCTTTTAGGTACAACTATTTGGTCATCGGTTTGAGCGCCGTAGTGTTAAGTGTGGGGGCAATCATAGCCTATTTTGGCTTTCGCAACCAGACAAGAAAAATAACTGCAATACGAACCTTCATCCAAATAGTCTTTGTCTTCCTGATTTTCGCGGGCATTTTCGTTGACCACAACGTTTTGCCTGTGCCCGCTGAGCAGATTGCCCCCCACGAACTCTTAGTGGGCGACAACATTTTGGGTGTAGAAATGCCTGATGGGTTGCCTGTGCCCTTTTTCGGCTGCTACTATCCCTGCGGCAAAACAGTAACCTGTGCACTCTGGCAAATCCAAACATACATCTACCCCTTCTTCAACGTGGGCGGAGGCTGGGGCGTACACTACGCGGCTGAGGGGTTGGTGCGGTTGGCTGTGGTTTTCGGCGTTGTCATCGTGGCAGCAGTGCTCTTAGGCCGCGTTTTCTGCGGCTGGGTCTGCCCCTTCGGCTTATACCTTGACCTATTGACGAGGCTACGTAAAGCACTGCGAATAAAACGCAAAGTCCTCACCGACACGTTTGCTGAGCGTCTCCACCAACTCAGCTACTTGGTGCTCGCGCTCCTTCTCATCTTGTCCTTTGTGTTTGGTGCCCAAGCCATAATAGGCACACAACTAGTGGATGGAACAGAAAAAGGCGGCTTCATCTACACTTACTTCTCAGCGCCCTTCTGCCAAGTCTGCCCCATGAAACCACTATGCATGATGGCAGAATCAAGCGTTGGCATGCTCCGCCCAGAATGGCTAACGCAAACCACCGCGGGACAATTCTACCAGCTAGGCTTCTACCTAACATCACTAAACCTCATAATCCTAGCGATAGTGACGGCTGCAGGCTTCCTCTATAGGCGTTCATGGTGCCAAATCTGCCCGCTCGGCGCCTTAATCGCTTTGTTCAACCGGTTTCCGCCGTTCAAATGGATATCTGGCGTGCGCTTAAACAAGGTGGAGGAGAAATGCACTAAATGTGGTATCTGCAAACGGGTTTGCCCAACCCAAGTCAAAGACGTTTACGAGAAGAAAAGCGGTGACGTAGCAAACTCTCAATGCATTTACTGCCTGCGTTGCGTGGAGATGTGTCCAGAGGAGGAATGCTTGCAGCTTAAAATCGCCGGCAAAAAAGTGGTTAAATCACGGAATTGGTTAAATAAATCTGACACTGTAAAGTTGGAGTAGGAGATGAAGGGGTTGAAGGTTAAGTTGGTTTTTGCTTTGGCTGTAACTGTTTTAGCGGTGTCTCTCTTGACCGGCGTGGTTTTCGAAGGTCGAGCCAGTGCTGAGGCGTCATTACAGCGGATTTACATACAGCAGGACGGCAACGTTTCCCCCTCAGATGCGCCGCTTCAACGAGACGGCAACACCTACACCCTAACAGCGGATGCCTACGCTACCATAACCATCCAGAAAAGCAACATAATCCTCGACGGAGCAGATCACACTCTACGCGGACCCTACGATGGAACGCAAATGGGTTCATGGATTGTCGGCGACGGCCCCGAAGACGCCGCCAACGCAGCCGAATACATAATCGGCATAGACTTAGGCGGCAGAAACGTCGAAGGCATCACTATAAGGAATGTGAAGGTTGCCAATTTCAGCATAGGCATGTACGTTTGGACCAAAAACAACACTGTAATCGACAACTTTGTCTCCGACAACATAGTGGGCGTTTTGCTTTCTGGGCAGAACAACACCGTCGTGAGGAATTACGTGGAGAACAACTGTGAAGGTCTCTTTTTAGGCTTCAACACAGAGGGCAACACCACAATACCCGCCGACATAGTGATTAACCACAACGACTTCGAAAACAACGACGTGCAACTCAATGGTTGCCAATGCAAAAACTACGATTCAACCGAAGAACCCCACACTTGGGACGACGGCAAAGAAGGCAACTACTGGAGCGACTACAACGGCACCGACGCAGACGGCGACGGCATAGGCGACACCCCCTACCAAATCGACCCCCTAAACCTCGACCGCTACCCCCTCATGAACAGCCCACTTACCCCCGCAACTTCGGAGGAGAACCCGCTTGTTATGCCGCTCATCTTCGTTTTAGCCTTTGTTGTGTTGGCTGCAGGTGCCTTTATAGCCGTTAGGTTGGTTCGTGGAAGAAGAAAACGGTAGCTTCGTCGCTATTCTTTTATCTCAAATGTACCTTTAGAGTTGGCGGTGAAAATTATGAAGGTTGTTGCGTTCAACGGCAGTCCCCGCAAGGATGGAAACACTGCCATTTTGATTCGTCGTGTCCTCAAGCAACTTGAAGATGAAGACATAGAAACAGAGTTTATCCAACTGGGCGGCCAGCTAATTCATGGGTGCATTGCATGTGGCACTTGCCGAAAACTCAAAAACAAGGAGTGCAAAATCGTAAACGACAACGTCAACCTCTACATCGCCAAGATGGCAGAGGTAGACGGCATAATCTTGGGCTCCCCCACTTACTTTTCGATGATGACCCCTGAGTTAAAGGCGCTCATCGACCGCGCAGGCTATGTAGCCATGGCTAACGACTACCTGTTTAAACGCAAAGTAGGCGTTGCGGTTGTGGCTGTGCGCAGAACCGGAGCCATGCCCACTTTCGACGCTATCAACCACTTCTTCCTCATCAGTGAAATGATAGTTCCCGGCTCATGCTATTGGAATGTGGGCGTAGGCCGCGCTGCAGGCGAAGTTGAGAAGGATGAGGAAGGCTTGGCAACCATGGAGACACTGGGTAAAAACATGGCATGGCTACTAAAACAGATTAACACCACTAAAACAGAAGCAAACGCATCTTTCTTCAATTCAAGATGAACAAAAGGGGGAACCGCCAAGCGGCGGCTTCTATTTTTATTTCATGATGGCTGCTAAGTCTTCGTCTGCCGTCTTGATGGGCATGATGTTGAATTTCTCAACCAACACGTTGAGGATGCCTGGCGTAATGAAGGCGGGTAGGCTGGGGCCGATGCGTATGTCTTTTATGCCCAAGTAGAGTAGCGAGAGCAAAATCGCCACCGCTTTCTGTTCATACCACGACAGTACAAGCGACAGAGGCAGGTCGTTAACGCCGACTTTGAATGCGTCGGCAAGCGCCATGGCTATTTTAACTGCGCTGTAGGCGTCGTTGCATTGTCCGATGTCGAGTAGCCGTGGGATGTCGTCGATGGTGCCCAGTTCTTTGTCGAAGAAGCGGAATTTGCCGCATGCCAACGTTAGGATGATTGTGTTTTTGGGGGCTTTCTCTACGAATTCGGTGTAGTAGCTGCGTCCGGGTTTGGCTCCGTCGCATCCGCCGACAAGTATGAAGCGCTTAATGTGCCCGTCTTTGACGGATTGGATGACTTTGTCAGCGACGCTCAAAACTGCGTTGTGCCCGAAGCCAACCAGTACGGTTTTGCCTTCAGCATCGTTGGGGAAGCCGGGTAGTTCTTGGGCTTTGTTGATGACTGCGCTAAAGTCAGGTCCCTCTAAGTGGGTGACGCCGGGGTACCCGACGGGTCCTGTGGTGAAGATGTTTTTGCTGTAGCTGTCCATGGGGCGCTGGATGCAGTTGGTGGTCATCAGGATGGCGCCGGGGAACTGGGCGAATTCTCGTTGCTGGTTTTGCCATGCGGTGCCGTAGTGGCCGTGGAAGTTGGGGTACTTTTTGAGTTCGGGGTAGCCGTGTGTGGGGAGCATTTCGCCGTGGGTGTAGACGGTGATGCCTGTGCCTTGGGTTTGTTTGAGGATTTGTTCGAGGTCGATTAGGTCGTGTCCTGAGACGAGGATGGCTTTGCCCGCTTTGTTTCCCAGCGGCACTTTGGTGGGGACTGGGTTGCCATAGTGCTCGGTGTTGCCAGCGTCAAGGAGCTCCATGGCACGGATGTTGATTTCTCCGCATTTGAAGACTAAACCGACAAACTCGTTTACGCCCAACGATTTGTCCAGCGGGGCAGCGAGTCCTTCATAGATGAAGTCAAAGACTTTCTGGTCTACCTTGCCCAAGAGGTATGCGTGGTAGGTGTAGGCGGCGACTCCTTTGAGACCAAACGTGAGAAGCCACTGCAGCGAATGCAGGTCGGGGTTCATTGTGGGGTCGGAGTTGATGCCGTGCTGTTTGCCCTGTTCCACTAAGGCTTCTCTTGAGGTTTCAAGCGGCAAGTGTGATGCATCGACGCCTGTTTGCTTGTGGAGTTGCTCATGGATTTGAGCGGTTTTTCTTATGTAGGCTACGATTGCTTCAGGGTCAAAGTTCACGTTTGTTAGTGTGGCGAATAATGCTTCAGCGGTGAACGCGTCGACTTTTGGGTCTTTCCAACCTGTTTTTCTTGCTTGGAGGGCGTGTTGGCTGAGTTCTCTGAGTTTGTATACTAGGAGGTCTTGGAGGTTTGCGACTTCGGGGGTTTTGCCGCAGACTCCTGCGACTGTGCAGCCAGACCCTTTGGCTGTTTGTTCGCATTGGTAGCAGAACATTTGGTTTTGACTCATAACTATTCACTGAAGATACTATTAGGGCGGTTTTGTAAATAGATATTGTCCCTAACATTTTAGGGTTTTAGCCAAAGAGAAGTCATTCGAATTACTTTTGACTTAGCTT
Organism: Bathyarchaeia archaeon; assembly: GCA_050108095.1. GTDB lineage: Archaea > Thermoproteota > Bathyarchaeia > Bathyarchaeales > Bathycorpusculaceae > Bathycorpusculum. The sequence goes on along the minus strand of JBNIDO010000074.1, from coordinate 3,714 downwards.
AGTCAAGAAAGCCTGACTGAAACGCTTTTATTGCAAACAATCAAACCTTTGCACATGAGAAAAGCCATCCCCATTGCGCTTGTACTCTTGTTTTTAGTAAGTTCATGTTTACTCAGTATGCCTGTTAAAGCAAGTTCTGCCTTAGAGAATACATGGGCAACTAAGGCTCACATACCTCAAGCAGCAGATGGCTGCAAAGCAGCAACTGTGGATGGCAAAATCTATGTCATCGGTGGCTCTCAAAATTACCAGTATGACCCAGCCACTGATAATTGGACTGTTAAAGCGCCTATGCCCACGCCGAGAGACTTTTTTGGAATAGCGGTTTACCAAAACAGGATTTTCACGATAGGCGGCTACAGCCGAAACGGTGGAAACCCAATATACGCTTTATCGACAAATGAAGTGTACGACCCTTCAACCAATACTTGGGAAACTAAGTCGCCGCTACCAACAGGAAGGCAATACATTCAGGCAAGCGTTGTTAATGGAGAAATCTATGTCATTGGTGGGCGGACTGGAGGCATTAAAACAACAACCGCTGTAAATGAAGTTTATAACGTGGAAAACGATTCGTGGACTACAAAAGCGGCAATTCCCTATGGAGTTTTAGGTTACGCATCGGCTGTTTGTGGTGGGAGAGTTTATGTGTTCGGAGGGCTAGACGAGTTTTTGGGGCCAAGTAGCGCGAACGTTGATTTCACTCAGATTTACGACCCAATGAACGACTCTTGGTCGATGGGTAAACCCATGCCAACTCTCGCTGAATATGCGGGTGCGGCTGCCACGACAGGAGAACTGGCGGAAGAAAGAATCTACCTTATTGGCGGCATGGGCATCAGTAACGAACACCCTTTCGTTCGAGACACCGTGCAAGTCTATGACCCAGAGAACGATACTTGGAACTATGGCAAACCAATGCCAACCGCCCGCATGTGGCTAACAATCGCCGTAGTTAACGATATGCTATACGTTTTTAGTCGTTACCCTATTTGCACTAATGAACAGTATTTTCCGCTTGGATATGGCAGTATACCTCCGAAGATTTCCATTCTTTATCCAACTAACTGCACAATTACAAACACAAGTTTCCTGCTCCAATTTGTTTCAAATAAGCAGATTCAGCTAAGTAGTTACAGCCTTGATGGTCAACTGAACGTGAGTATAGCTGGAAACACCACGTTAACTGGACTCTCCAGCGGAACGCACAACATAACAGTCTACGTAAACGACAACTTCGGAAACGTGGGAAAATCGGAAACAGTCACTTTTGGTATTGCTAAGCCTGTAGAGCCTCTTCCAACCATAGTTGTAATAGCCGTTGTGTTAGCTGTAGTCATTGTTGTAGGCGTTGGGTTGCTTTACAGCAGGCATTTGAGAGGCTCCAAACTGCAGAAGAGTTAGCTGAAATTTTGACGTTTAGAGAAATTTTAGCAAGTAGTTCTTTGCATCTGATGGGTCGGGAAGGATGCTCTTGAATGGTTTTTTGAATCGCAAAATGGCTTACAGGGTTGGTTGGGGTTGGGTTTTTGTTGGAAGTGAGAGATGGTAAATTTCTATCTGTTCTGCTTGTGGTTTGTTCCACAACCCGCCAGCAAACAAAACCAGATGCCGTCCCCAAAAAGCGTTGCACCACACAATCCGCTGGTTGTTGTTGTGTATAGCGGGCTCACTGCAACAACTACTAATAAAAAATTTGACCTACTGATATATAGAGGGGATAGGTCTTGTTTGAGCAGCAGAGCGCCTTTAGAGTTCACGTTTAAAGTAGTGCTCAAGTAGCCTGCGGGTGCCTCTGCGCATGATTTCTGAGAGGGTGGCGGGGCTGATGCCTATCTTAGCTGAGAGTTCTGCCATGCCGATTTGGCGTGGGTAATCGAAAAAGCCGCTTCTAAGCGCCAACCAAAAAATGCGCTCTTGATTCTCTGTTAAGACGCCGATTTGCTGTTCAAACTTGCCCACTTTTAACACGTTAACTTTGTGCCCCGACTTCTCCAAGTCCTCTATTATCTTCTTAAACGCGTTATGGGTGGGCACCATGAAACTGTACGTTATAAGGTTGTCCTGTATGCTTTTGCCGGAAACCAAAAACGCGTCATGCGCAAGGATGGTGTTGCATACGCCGCAGCCTGGGCTTTCCAGCCAAACCGCGGATTTACCTTTCACATGTCCTTTGGCCGCAAGTTCCTTGGGCACCCTCTTTGCTTGTTCTTCGCCGAGGTCCATTAAGTGACGCACTGAACCACTGCTGGAACTGCGGACATCAACCACTTTTAAGTGTTTAAAGCCAAGAGAAGCCAGTTTGCCGACCATACGACATTCTTTGTTCTCAACTTCAATTACTATGTGGTAAGGTTCGCGCCAACTATCGGGCATTAGATTAGCCTCAGACAGAATAGACTGCACATTAAGTTAATGACAGTTACCCTCTCTGCACTGCAGAAAAGCGCTCATCAAACGACTCCAGTCTACTTTGGCGGGACACGCGTCATCCAATCAAACGCAAAAACCTCTGCCTTTCCACTTTGGATGGCATCAAGTATCAGGCTGGCAACATGCTCAGCTGTGTCAGTTTTAGCCCACGCCTGCTGCACCTCAAAATTGTCCTCCCGCTCCTGCAGAGAATGGTCTTTGATAGCGTTTTTCTTAAAATCCGTTGCAGTGATGTAGGGGTAAACCACTGAGACGGTGATGTTGTCTTCTTTTAGTTCCTCTCGTGCGGTGAGGCTGAATTGCGCCAGCGCCGCCTTCATAGCCGAATAAGCACCCATATCAGGCAACTGTTTCAATACTGTTCCAGAACTGATGTTGACTATGGCGCCGCCGCCCAACATACGCATAATCGGAATTACTTCTTTCATGGCTACAACTGGCCCCAAAACGTCAAGGTCAAAAAGATATTGAAAATTACAAACGTTCATCTTCTCAGCCGGCGCATCATAGCCGACGCCTGCGTTGTTAACCAAGATATCTATTCTGCCAAAGTGGGTTAGCACGGTTTTTACCATGCCGATGACTTCGTCTGGTTTAGACATGTCCGCCTGTACTGCAACTGCATTTGGTAATTCTTTAGCCATCGCTTCAAGTTTGTCTTTTGAACGTGCAACCAACGCGAGTTTAGCGCCTTTGCTGGCTAAGAGTTTGGCTGCGGAGTATCCGATGCCCATTGAAGCGCCAGTTACGATGGCGACTTTTCCATTAACATCCATCACCAAAACCTCCCATGATACAGTTTTATTCTTTATTAAAATAATCTGTCCAGCCCCTATGCAACTTTCAGTTGCAAAGTAACCAAATAGCTTGGCAAGCCCTCGATACATTGAACATCATGCCCAACCAACCCACGCAGTTCAAGCCAAAAACGGATGTCCGCCTTAATTTTAGCTCTTTCAAGGTCCCGCTGCAACAATTTCGTGCCTTCCCTACCCCGACGGTCAAAATCCAACAGCAAAATAACCTCGCGTGCCCCTGAGGCTTCAATTTCGCTGGTAGCTTGCAGAAAAGATTTCCCGCCGCTCTTCACCATCAAAACCCTGCCGGCTACGCCTAATTCTTGGAGGGCTTGAGCGTCCTTTTTGCCCTCAACCACAATGGGTTTGCCTTTAGCGGATTCCTCAGTGAGTTTGGCTATGAGTTGCTCGAGTTTTTCAATGCGGTCTTTTTGGTGTGTAGACAAGGCGTCTACCTTGTGATTTTGGCTTGCCGCACCGTTTC
>JBNIDO010000073.1:0-14798 GCA_050108095.1 Bathyarchaeia archaeon | reverse complement strand
AAACTGCTGAGGCTTCCTCTACGCCTTCAACTTTTTTGAGTTCTTTTAAAACATCGGATTCGGAGCCTATCTCGGTGTTAATCAATACAAACGCTGTGGGCATATCTATCCTCAAAATATAAGTTAGGATAAGTGGGCATTAAAATCTTTCCCATCGAACAAACTGATCTATTCGTTTAAAGATGAACGCTAAACCGACTGTTCAGTAACCGCCGTTATCCATCTAGCTTTGCGGTTGAGCGCTTGGGGCTTGCCGCATGATTTTAACACCTGCCCACTGCAAAGCACCATAAGACACCGCAAGACGGAACCACAAATTAACAATCCTAGTCAACAACGCAACCGAAACTGCCACGGGGAGGCTGATGCCTAACGCCTTAAACATAACAGTCATGACCAACTCGGGAAAACCGAAAAACGCCACCCCAACCGTCTGCAAAGTCCCCGTCAACGTAAACACAATAAGAACAACATCCACCGGCACAGGCTGCCCCAACGCAGCAAACGCTATGAACATAACCGAAACCTCAAAAACAAAACTCAGAACCGCAAAGACAATCGGCGCAACCAACGCCTTCGGCTTAGCCTTAAGCTGGCTGATGCCCTCATGGAAACCACCCAGTAACCCTTCGGTTTTAACTCTAAAGCCCTCTGGATTCCAGTTCTTTTTGAAACGTTGGCCTATTTTGATTACCCAATTAAGCAGCGTCTTTGTTGCCGACGGCTTAAAACTCACGTAGTACACAACGGCTAAGGTCAAAATCGAAAGCGCCAAAATCAAAAGAATGAACAGCGACTCCAACAAAGGAAAAGAATACTTAACCAGTAGCAAAGTCAAACCTGCAGTCAAAGCCACGATTGTCATTGTCATGGTAAAGATTTTTTGGCCCACCACCGAAGCCCCAACACGACCAGATTCGACATGGGTGTCTTTTGAGAGCAAATAGGTTTTGGAGACTTCCGCTGACCAACCGAGCTGGGGCACTGTAGCGTCGAAGAATAAGCCGACCCAAGTGAAGAGAAAAGCTTTGCGCCGCGTGATTTTTACGAGCAAGTTATCTAGCAGCCCATGCCACACCAGCGACGAAAAAATCGTAAACAGCATGTAGGCGATGAAGGCTGCGGAGTAGACGGCGAGGTTTGTCTGCGATAGCGTTGCTACGACTTGAGCGGGATTCACGTACAACGCGAAGTAGAGGATGAAAGCCACTAGACCCGCGATTAAAACAACGAGGATTAGGTTGGGTCTAAACGGTTTCTTCGCTGGTTCCATGGCGTAGTTCAAGCCTTGATTAACCTTGAGTTCCTAACCATTTAAGCCTAACCCAAGACGCCTACATTGCATGCTACTGCTTTGCAAAAGCTCTTTTCCGACGGTAACGCAAAGCCAACGCGACAACAACAACTACAATGAGGACCACTGCCGCCACCAAAACCACCATTGTCCAAGACAAACCCTGTGGTGCCGCCTCCCACATGTTGGTAGCTGAAGCGACCGTATGTATGGAGTACTCTTCAGTTTGGGAAGTGCCTTCTACGCTGACGCCTGTAGCTTGATCCCAAACGTAGGTGTTATTGCCTGCTGAAGCTGACAGCACTGTGCGGGGTGCCCCAGCGTAGTCCGCGGTTTGTTTGCTGCTGATGGTCATGTTACCGTAGTTTTCGTCCAAAAAAGTGCTGCCGACTTCGAGGTTGGCTGGAATGATGAAGTCGTCGATTAAGTGGCCCGTCTGCAAATTCAGGGTTGAGTTGGTCACGGCGGTGGAGCCGTCTGAGAAGCGTGAGGTGATCGATACAGAGATGTCTGTGCCTTCCACGTCGAGGATTTCCATGCGTGCCCAAGTAACGTCATGCCCCTGTGTCGGCGCCCCAGTGTATGTTACGTTGTATTCTATCCAGTCGCCCCTCTTTACGCCGACATCTAAATCCGCCGACGCTAAAGAAGCAAACCCGACGAAGAGTATCAAAACAAGAACTGATGGAGCGATTTTGTTTGGCATAATTGTGCTTCTAGCGCTCTGTGCTAATAAAACTGACGCTTAAAAAATAAGCGTGAAAACGAGGTTTATTCTTCCATCATGATGAGGGTTAGGGTGGAGCGGACTTTGTTTAGGGTTCGGATTTTTCGGGTTACCATGTCTTTTAGGTTCTCCATGGAGTCAGCTCTCACTTTGGCTATTATGTCGTAGACGCCGTATGAGAAGTAGGCTTCTTCGACGCCGCCGATTTTTTTTAGGTAACCCACCACTTCTTCTTCAGCGCCTGATTCAACGTTTACGAGTACAAAGGCTTGTGGCAATTTAGAATCTCCAAATAGTACAAACAGAAGACCCAGTAATTAATATTTTTAGGATAAAAACATAAAAACATTAACTAAACCGCAAGAGGTCAAACGATTCAGTTCCACACAGAAAGCCATTGAGTTGCCACCAAAAATTATATGAGCAGAACCTTCCAAGAAAATACTTGGAGAAATAACCGTTGGTTTACTGTAGCCGATGTGGAACACAAACCCCCAACAACGCCACAAACTGCTCAAACTGCGGAGCACCACTGGCGCAGCCAGAAACAGAGAGCAGACCCTACAGTCGCCATGAATACCGCCACTACTACGACGACAGGTCCCCCCATCACAATCAACATGGCAGCGGAATCGGCTTATTCATCGCGGGCATATTCATAATAATTATCGGCATTGTGGTGTTAACTGGGTTTGTTGCGTTCTGGCTTTTCTTCTGGCCCTTGGTTTTGGTTTTGATAGGTATTTGGATTTTGCTGCTTGGGCTAAGGCGCAGCCGCCGATACAGGCAACCGCCACCCCCATAACCTACGCATCCGCCTTGCGTTATTGATGGCGTATTGCACAATTTTTTAGCTGTGCACACAAAAGAGTTATATTAAGTTTGCACGAAAGGTGTAGGCTAAGCGGCGAAACTAATGGTTAAGTACATTTTCGTAACAGGCGGTGTCTTAAGCTCCGTTGGCAAGGGCATTTTAACTTCCTCCATCGGCAAAATGTTGCAGGCAAGAGGCTTAAAACCCACCGTGGTCAAAATCGACCCGTACGTGAACATCGACGCGGGCACCATGAACCCCTACATGCATGGGGAAGTCTTTGTTACCGACGACGGCGGCGAAACCGACCTTGATTTAGGCTGGTACGAACGTTACCTCGACCTCAGTCTTAAACAGGAAAACAACTTAACCACCGGCACCATCTACCGCAGCGTTATCGAGAAAGAACGCCATGGCGATTTCTTAGGTCGCTGCGTCCAAATAGTTCCCCACATAACTAACGAGATAAAGAACCGGATTAGAAACGCTGCGAAAACGGTGAACGCCGAAATCGTTTTAACCGAAGTAGGCGGCACCGTAGGCGACATTGAAGGCTTGCCTTTCTTAGAAGCCATACGCCAGATGCGTGTAGAGGAAGGGTACGAAAACACGCTTTACGTTCACGTTGCTTTAGTTCCTATTCTTGACGTTACCGACGAGTTCAAAACAAAACCGTTGCAACACAGTGTCAATGAACTGCGACGGATCGGTATTCAACCAGACACAATCGTTGCCCGTAGCCCCAAAATGATTGATGCGGAAGCGCTCCGCAAAATCGCACTTTTCGGCACAATACCCGAGAGTGCAGTGTTTTGTTCATACAACGCAGAAACCGTCTACCAAGTACCATTAATTTTGGACAAGCAGGGTATGGGCGACTTCATCTGTAACCGGCTTGGACTGAAATGCGACGGCAAGGACTTCAGCCAATGGCAAACCTTCGTGGAGGGCATGATCCACCCAGAACACGAAGTCAAAATCGCATTAGTCGGCAAATACGCAGGCTTATCGGACAGCTATGTCAGCATGACCGAAGCCCTCCGCCACGGCGGCGCGGCAGCAAAAGCCAAAGTCTGCGTCACTTACCTTGAAGCAGAGCGGTTCGAGCGGGAACCCGAATGCGTCAAAGACCTCGCCAATTATGACGGAGTGTTTGTACCCTACGGTTTTGGACCCAGAGGCACAGAGGGCAAAATCGCCGCAGTCAAATACGCCCGAGAAAACGACATACCGTTTTTGGGCATATGCTACGGCTTCCAGTTGGCAGTCATCGAATTCGCACGCAACGTCTGCGGCTTCACCGACGCGAATAGCAACGAAATCAACCCTGACACACCCTACCCCGTCATCGACCTGATGCCTGAGCAACGCGGCATCGAAGTCAAAGGTGCAACCATGCGGCTAGGAGCCCACAAAGTCGTGCTGCAAAAAGGCACCTTAGCCTACAGCATGTTTGGACAAGAAGAAATCCACGAGCGCCACCGCCACCGCTTCGAAGTCAACCTCGACTACATAGACGCACTCAAACGCAACGGCCTACGCTTCACAGGCAAAAGCAGCGACGGCAGAAGAATGGAAACCCTCGAACTCCCAGACAAATACTTCTACTTTGCCAGCCAATTCCACGGAGAATTCAAAAGCCGCCCGGGTCGCCCCTCGCCTGAATACGCTGGGTTCATACAAGCCTGCGTAAATAAGAAACTAGGCAAACCCAAAACCCCTATATCTTAAATTAAATCATCTCCAGCTTCGAGATTTTGGCGATTAGTTTTCAAGGTAAGGCACTTTACATTAGCAAAAAAGAAGTGAAGAATATTGTTAAAAAAAAAGTTAGGTAACTGAAAGTTCTATAATTCACAGTTATTCTTGAAAAGTTCTTATTAATCAACTGCTCAAGAAACTTAGCAGTTGGCTTATTGCTAGGGTCGGAGGAGATAATGTCAGAAGGTTGGTACGTTACAGATGTTAACATAGCTAAATGGAGCGAAGATAATCCTAGAAAAGCGCAAGAGACACTGCCATTACTAATAAAAAGATTAATTTTTGCAAGCGTAAATGCGAAAACAATTCAATTTCCATCAGGAGATAGCATTGTATTACCGGGCTGGGATGGTATACTTAAGACTGATAAAGGGAACACCTTTGTCCCTTCTGGAGAATCGGCATGGGAAATTGGCACTCAGCAAAAAGTCGCTGTGAAAGCAAACGCTGATTACCTTAAAAGGACTCAAGACCCGGGTATCGTTGACAAAAAGAGATCAACGTTTGTATTTGTAACGAGCAAACGATGGCCCAAACGAAATGAATGGGCTTCAAAGAAAAAATCGGAAGCAAAATGGGCAGATATAAAAGTATTATCAGCACAAGAAATTCAAGATTGGCTTTGGCAATGCCCTGCAGTCCATCGTTGGTTCGCACGGTTAATTGGTAACAGGCCTGATGGAGCGTGGGATGCAGAACAAGCTTGGGATGACTGGTCTCTAGTTACTACGCCACAATGTAGTAGTGATTTGATTATCGCTGGAAGAGAAGCGCAATCTATAGAATTGTCAGAATTATTATCTGGAAAACCAGATATTGTTGAAATTTCATCCGATAACAAAGAAGAGGCATACTCGTTCATTCTTGCAAGCATAAAAACCCACCCTTTACTGTTGCCAAGGTTGTTGGTTGTTAAAAACCCAAACGAGTGGGAAATTCTTACCCAAAGCAGTCACTCGCTAATCTTACTCCCAATGTTCGATCCCTTACCAACTCTTAACTTGGCTACTAAAAACGGTCACTGTATTGTCCTCCCAGTTTTATCACATTTCACTAAGAACGCCAAAATATCACTTGAAAAACCAAACGCAGAACAAAGACAAAAAGCTCTTACTAATATGGGTTTCACAACTGAGGAAGCAGAGAAAATCATAAGGGATAGTAAATGTAGATTGCACATATTGCGCAGGCATTTTAAACTATCGCGTGCCGGTCTGCAAAAACCTGATTGGGCAAGCTCTGAAAATGTAGAACCATTAATCGCAGCATTACTTTCGGGGTCATGGCTTTCTGACAATCCAAATGACCGTGAAAAGATATCTTACTTAGCGGGCGTTTCATATGACGAATTAGAACGTGTCTTAAACAAATGGTTGATTACAGGGGATTTTCCTGTAGAACGCCTTGGCAATAAGTGGCAAGTGGTGTCTGCCATGGATTCTTGGCAGTTTTTGCACCCATTTATAACTGAGGCAATTTTGAACAGATTCGGAGAAGTTGTCGCTGAAGTTCTTGGGGAGGATGATCCCCGCTTGGAATTGCCACCTGAAGAACGTTGGCTTGCGGCGATTCATAAAAAGGTTACCAAGTATTCCGTAAACTTGCGCCATGGTTTATCTGAAGGACTTGCTATTTTGGGAAGCCTTGGCGATAGGGATTGCACTAATATAGGTGACTATTCGATCCAGGCGATGGTGTCTTATTGGGTAAAGAACCTTTTAATTGATGAAATGTCCGAGACACGATGGGGTTCTCTTGCACCCGAATTATCAGTTTTTGCTGAGGCCTCTCCGGAAATCTTCTTGCAAGCAATTGAGACTGCTCTAAACTGTCAAACTGCATCTCTTATGTCTCTTTTTATAGAGGAAGGTCCAATGGGGGGATGCCCACATCTTAGCTTACTGCGAGGGCTTGAATATGTCTCATGGGACTTAAATTATGTCAGTCGAGCGGTTTCTGTTTTAGCAAAACTTGCTGCCATGGATCCTGGTGGAAAATGGGCGAATCGTCCTTATAGCACATTAAACGAGATTTTTAGAGGATGGCTACCTCAGACAAAAGCCTCGCTTGATAAAAGACTTGAAATTCTTGACTCTTTAATCACGTATAATCCCAATTTGGGCTGGAAATTGCTGATCGACCTCCTTCCGGGGGTCCATGAAGTTTCAACCCCCATCGGAAGACCCCAGTTCAGAAACTGGGGAGAAGGCTGGAGAGAAGGCGTAAGTAAGTTAGAGTATCAAAAGCATATTTGCGCTATTTCCCAGCGAGTTCTTAATCAAATCAGCAAAAATCCCGAGAAAAACTGGTTGATTATGGGAAAAATTTTTGCCGTGCTCCCACAACCATATTTAGGCCAAGCGATTGAGATGCTGGATAAAGACTCGAGTGTTCTTAGCGATGTTACTAAAAATGCAATCTATAATGACCTTACAAAACTGATTTCACAACATAGACAATTTTCAAATGCTGAATGGGCTATCCCTAAGGAGTACATCGACAAGCTTTGTGATGTTTTACAAAAACTGGTCCCCGTAAACTTAGTGGATAAATACAAGTTGCTGTTTGATAACTATTTCCCTCCTATTATAAATTCAGTATCTTATCTCGAGCGTAAAAAAAATGAGCAGAGAGGTGAAGATGCAAGATTAAACGCACTAAAAGAGATTTGGGTTAAGGATGGACTGGCTGGAATTGAACGATTAATTAATAGTGTTGAATTCCCCGGTTTAGTTGGCGACTCACTAAGCAGGACTCCATTTAACGATAGTATAGAACAGAGCTTGTTCAATTGGCTGGAGGATAAAACCACCAAAAACTACCAAGCAGTAAATGCATATATACGAACTAAAGCCTATGTTAGAAAAACTGAGTGGTTGGATTGCATTTACAATAAGTATTCAACTTCTTGGTCGGAACAAGCTTGGGCGAATTTTTGCTTAAGTTTACCGTTCAATAAAACTTTATTCGACTTCTTCAAACGATTGAAGGACCCAATAAAAAATGAGTTCTGGAAAAATGTTAACATGTATTACTTAACGCAGGAAGATGCACATTATGCTCAATGGGTCATAGAACAACTGTTGGCTAAAAAAAGACCGTTTGCAGCTATCAGTGCGGCTGCAAATTACCTCCAAACAATAAAAAATGTCGAAATCGATAGTAAGTTGTTACTAGAAGCCTTGGAATCTACAGTAAAAAATCAAGAAGATTCCAAATCGACTAGAAGTACCTTATGGGTTTATGACTTGAAAGTTATAATTAAGAAAATCTCAGACGATGAGGAAATTGACCCAAGCCAAGTTGCAATGATTGAATGGTTTTATATGCCATTATACGGTAAAGGGGAAATGCAACCAAAGATTTTAGTTAATGAAGTATTAAAAAAACCAGAATTTTTCACGGAACTTGTCTGTTGGATGTTCAAAGCACACCCGCCGATTGAAAATGAGTTTTCTAATGTACCGCAGACAGTTAGAGAGCATCGGGCACGTACATCCTATCAATTAATGCAGATAATCGATATGGTACCTGGACAAAAAAACGCTTCTGAAATAGACTTAAATGAATTAGACTCATGGATTCAAAAAGCTAGAGATGAATGTTCGAAAAAGAATAGAAGCAAAATTGGCGATCAAGCAATTGGCCAAATACTCGCACACTCCCCGATTGGAAAGGATAATATCTGGCCGCATGAGGCAATTAGGGATATACTCGAGCGTTATTGTAGTCTTGATATTGAAAAAGGGATCGAATGCGGTCGGTTCAACCAACGGGGTGTTATCACTAAGTCCTTAGCCGAAGGCGGTAAGCAGGAGCGAAAAATAGCAGCAGATTACGAGAGCAAAGCGGAGATAATTTGCTTTAAGTTCCCAAGGACAGCGAGTATGCTCAAGCGGATGGCTGATACCTATAAGCAGCAAGCAATACGCGAAGATCGGGACAAAGAGTTAATGTAATCGGGGTCCATTAACCGATCTATTGTTAAAATAAGCATTTTTTTTGTTTGTGGGGTTTTGTTTTTTGGTGGGGGGTTGGTTGTTGGTTTGGGTGGCGGTGTGCTTTTTTGTAGGTGTTCAATTTTTTGTTCTGTTTGTGTTTTGTTGCACAACCAGCCTGCAACGTAGTCCAGACGCAGACACAAAAAAGCAGCCTGTGGCTCTGCCGGCTGGTTGTTGTTGTGTATAGGAGGTTCTCTGCAACAACAACTAAAGAAAAAAGTTTGATCTACTGTATTGGGGGTTGTTGAGTGGCAGGTTTTTCTTTTTTGCTGGTTTTAAATGGTTTTTGGCTGTGGAAATTGCTTATATGCGGCGTTTGGAGTGAGAGTTGGCTTAATTCGCCGTTGTTTGGGTCATGCTAGTGCCCGACTGCAATGCGGTTTAAAAGGGAAAAAACATTTGGTGCATGTTTTCAACCCACATAAAGATAGAGGCAGCTAAAGACCAGCGCAGAAATCGAAAATAAAGAAAGGTTGGAGATGTTGTGGTTTCTGTTTAGGGTTCCGGGGTCGGTTCCGGTGTAGGCGTTGGCGTTGTTGCGGTGGTGGCTTGGACTAGGGTTTCGGTGAAGTACGCGCCTTGTGTAGTGGTAATGACTAGGGCTATGGGGCGGCCGACGTCGTTTACGGTGATTAAGCCAGATGGTAGGGTGACTGTTAGGGTTGTGGAGTTGCCTTTAGCTAGGCCAGTCCCGATTTCGGGGTTACTGGTGTAGTTGGAGAACCGTTCGCCTTTGATGGTTATCTGTGAGACACGGATGGAAGTGGGCCCAGTGTTTACGATTGTGATCTGGGTTTGCTCTGTGTCCAGTTTTGTGTCGGCTATGAAGAGGCTTTCTTTCTGGATTTGGTTAGATGTAAGGTTGACTGCGTAGAGAACCACGGTGGTCGATAAAACCACGGCAGCCATCAAAATAATAAGGTTGCCCACTGGGGCACCTAAACCTCTTTTGTTCTTACGCAGACGTCTTAGATAGTCGCCGCCCATCACTCTGTCGCCTCTTCAGACGCCAACTCCCCACCGCAAACTGCTGCATCTCTAAAACCCACCCGATCCTCACGCGACACACGCAAATACGTCAAAGACTTACACTGATAAATAATCCTAGAACCATTACGCCCATCTACATACTTCAACAAATTCACATACTGCTTCTCAGTTCCCTTCAACACCAAACCCACATAGAAGTAGGGCTCAGCCGAATCAGACTTTGACTGTACCGTAGGTTCAGAACCTACATTGACCCGTTTCTTATTCATACTCCCAATCTCTCATTCACTCAATTTTCCACGGCAAAACCGCAGAACAATGTAGTGTATAGTATGTCTTACTAAATAAGCATTTCTAATTCGAATTAGTGATTCTGACCTGAAATACACGTAAACAATATCGCCCTTTTTAATTTAATACGGCTTGGAGCACATCATCTGTTCCTGGCTTCAGGTTACCAGCGGTTGAGATGGCATAGTCTGTGTTGGGATAGCATCGGGTTTTTTCTTGCGTGAAAAGATGAGGCTGGTGGATTTAACGATCTGCGGAAGCCCAACGAGGTCCTCGATGATAAGTAAGCCGCGGGCAAGCAACGCGAACACCGCTGCTAAAGCCCCGGGAACCCCTAAAAGCCCAAGGATGCCGATGATGCCGAATTCCTGCACGCCGATGCCGGCGGGAGTTATGGGGATAAACGCCAGCGCTGTTACTAACGGGTGAATTAGGAAGAATGCTATCCAAGGCACATTGGTGATTCCAAGAGCCAACGCCAGCAACCACCATTCAAACCCTTTAAGGACCCAGCATACCATCGTTAGCCCAAGTATTTCGGGGATTGCACGTTGAGTATGGTGGGAGCTTTCTTTGTACTCTTCAAGTTTACCCATCAATCCCCCAGTAAATCTTTTGAGGTATCGTGACTTCGCTATGCGGTCAAAAATGGATATCGCTCGTTCCGACCACGTGAAAGCAGCCAAAACGATGGCACCTACAAGCATCATGATAATACCTAATATGGCAAGCAATAAACCGACGTTTACGCCCATTAATGTCTGTGGAAACACCGCATCCCACGTTATGGGAGGCACAAAAGCAACCAAGTAGATTACTGCGCCCACGCCGCCCACCACTTTGACGAGAAACTCTATTGTTTGGATGCCAAGGATGCTGGAGAGGCTCTTTGAAGAGGGGATATTTTGGTCTCTTAAATACACCGGTGTTAAGATGTATCCTGAGCGACCCGGAGTGACGTCGCTTGTGAGCATGCCCGCATATTGGGCGAGCAGAGTTTTGCCGAAGGATGTTTTGATGTTGTCTTTAGCTAAAACTCGTCTTAGTCGGATGGTAAAGAAGACGTTGATGCCGAAATACATCACAAACGCCAAAATCAAGTAACCGATGTTGAGGGTAATTATTGTGTTGTAGAGGTAGTGTATTCCTCTTACGATAGTTGGCTCCCCAGGGTTGAAATCAGCAGGCACCGTAGTTCCCATATACCAGAACAACGCAGCTCCAAGCGCAATAACAAATACGACTTGAACAGCGATCTTTAGGTATTGTCTGGCTGAACTTGTAGACTTCGATGGGGATGTTGTCGGCAATTGGGAGTTGGACATTTCGGTTAAAAATCCGTTTGGACAGTTAAATGGGTTGTGGAAACCAGAACATGACGCCAGTTTTAAAGCTGCAATCAACCAGGCATATTTTGCTGACTCTTATGTGTCTCTTGAGCTAGGAATTCGGTATAATAGGCGGAGCAAAATAGAATGGCTATGTTTTTGTATCAATAAGCAGCTAACTAATGGTGGTGCAGATTTGAAGGTTATACCTGTAATCGACATCCTAAACAGCTTAGTCGTCCACGCTGTGAAGGGAGAACGGAGCCAATACAAACCGCTGCAAAGCAGCATAATAGATTCTGCTCAGCCCCTAGAAGTCGCCAAAGCCCTCCAAGCTTTGGGGTTCAAAGAGTTGTACGTCGCAGATTTAGACGCCATCATCAGTTGCACAAGTGATTTCGGGATCCTCAACCAGATTGCACAGACAGGGCTCACTTTGTTGGTTGATGCAGGTATAACAAGCGTAGACCGAGCCCAAAAACTGTTTGGCAGCGGCGTTTCGAAGCTAATCGTGGGCACCGAAACCCTGCAGACCACCGCGTTCGTAGAAGAAGCCCTGAAGGGGTTTGGGGGCGACCGCGTTGTTATCAGTTTAGATTTGAAGAACGGCAAACTGCTCGCTAAGGAGGGCTTTGACGGTTCTGGCGACCCCTTGTCGCTGGTGCAGAAGTTTGAGGATATGGGCGTTGAAGAGGTTATTGTGCTGGATTTGGCTCGGGTGGGCAGCGGGTTGGGTGTTGACACTGCTTTTATCGGGGAATTAATTGAGGAGACAACCGTTGATGTTTACGTCGGCGGTGGAGTCCGAGGCTTGGATGATTTGGTTGAGTTACGGTCTCTAGGGGTTGCGGGAGCCTTAGTCGCCACAGCACTTCACAATGGCAAAATAACTATCGAGGGTCTCAAAAAAGAAGGCTTCCTCTAATTACGCCCTTTTAGTTAAACACACAATGCCGCCAAACTGTGTAAGGCGTGCCCCCGCATTGGATTCTGCATCAATCACACGGTTTTTAACCTGTTTGTTCTGCGCAATCTGCATCAGCCGGTGGACACGGTTTTTTTGGCGACTGCTCGCAAGGTAAGTGTTTGTTAGGAGGAGGTATTCGGGTTGGGGTTTCCCGGGGGGTTGCGTGGTTAAGATGAGGTTTTCTGCTTCCTGTAATGAGAAATGCACCAACTCAGTTGTGGTGAGGCGTTTTTCGAGGATTTGGAGGATGTCCTCGGTTTCCTGCTGAGCGTTTTCCTGAATTAGCGTTTTAAACTCGGTTTTCTGGGTTAAGGCTACTACTTGGGACGGGGAACTTGCGCTGCCAGCCATCAAGGATATGGTGGCGCGGTTTTGGCCTGAGAGAAGCCAATTGTGATGGGCGACTATGTGACATTTGAGGTCGTCCGCGTAGGCGGTCCGTGGCGGCGAAGCTATCACGATGCTTCTTACGCCTTCTTTAAGGATGGGACGCAATGAGTTTATGATGGTTTCGTGGAAGTTGTAGACTGCTTTCTGGTCGCGTCTGCCGCTGGGTAGGGGTATGGTTTGTTGGGGTTTGGCGACTTGGCTGTAGATTTGCCAGATGGAGGCGTGGTCTGCTTCTGTGCCGATTAGGATGGCGACTGGGTAGCCGCGTCGGTAGCTTTTTGGTTTCATCGCATTAGTGTTGGGTTTAGGAGTATTTTAGTTGTAGCCATCCTTTTTGGTCGGCATGTTTATGAAATACAAAACTGGTTAAATAGGAGGATACCGATGAACAAAATAACAAGTAAAAAAGAACTCGATGCAGAACTCGCCAAGACCCCCGAGGTTGTGGCGATATTTTATTCGTCATGGTGCCCCTACTGCAGCCGCTTTATACCCGTCTTTGACCAAAAAATCCCAGCCTTAAACATCAAAACCGTTCTCCACGTGGTTTTAGACGACGATGACAACCCCCTCTGGGACCAATACGGCATCTCTGCAGTTCCAACCATCATCTACTTCAAAGACGGCAAAGTCCAAAAACGCCTCGACGCAAAACTGGGCTCGGGTTTAAACGCGGCTCAATTGGAAAATTGGCTTGGAACCTTCAAGTAAACCAAGAAGCCTACGCTTAGCAGTTTGGGGCATCGGATGGGTGCCTTAAAAGCACTTTTATAAGATTCAAAAAACACTCTACTAGTAGCTTTTTCGCCCTTGCGCAAATCCATGTTGCAGGCAGCATAGGCGTTGCTGCTTTTTCTACAAATCTGGTGTTGTTTTATGAAAAAAAACTTCTGTTACGCGTTTTTGGCAGTTCTAATTTTAGGTTCATGCTTTTTTTTCTACAATGTCACCACTACGGCCGAGATTCAAGCTGCGCCTTTAGGGACTCCGTTTTGCTTTGTCGGTAATGATGTTGATGGCAACGGCGTCATCTGGGCGGGAGACAAAAGCTTCACTCTTTGGAAAAGCACCGATAACGGCGCCACTTTCCGGTCTGTCTACCGCATACCCGGCACATTGGACACCAGCAGCCCATTCTCGGGTTTGGTGTGGAACGTGTTTGTTGACTCCCGAGGCTACATATTCGTCAGTGCAGGCGGCACCAACGCGCTTTACCGCTCCACTAACGGAGGCACCAGCTTCTCGCAGGTCCTCAACACCAACGGAACCCGCAACGAATCATTCTACATTTCAATGACAGAGGACAACCAAGGAAGCCTCTACGCAGTCACCTACACAAACGGCTACGCAGTGCCCATAGTGCTAAAAAGCAGCAACGGCGGCGCATCCTGGGTTAAAATCGGCGACTTCAACGTTGTCCATTTCCACAATATCCGATTCAACCCCTCCAACGGCTACCTCTACGTTGTCACTGGAGAGCCACACCCCGTCATCAATTTTCCAGATGCAGCCAGAATCTACCGCAGCAAAGACTACGGCGCCACATGGAGCATTCTCGTAGACCGAAACGACGCGTTGGGTACGGTTTATTTAGGGATGGCGTTTGTAGGCAACTATGTTTATGTGGGTCAGGATTACCCAAACAGGGTTTGCCAGATTCACCGCTTCCTAGACGATGGACGCACCGGCACTGTGACTCCACAAGTTGTGTACACTCCACCTGGCGACGGCTGTATGCCTTTTATGTCTGGGTTGCTATTCAACGATAATTTGGTTTTTGGGAACTGTGCGGAATCAACCGATGGCGTAACCCGAACAGTTGCCAGCGCCGACGGGTTAAACTGGAAGGTTATAGCGGCTCTAAATATTGGGCCGTCGGATAACCGCTGGAATATGTTCACCGTGCATCCCCGTAGCGGCATAGTATTTGCTACATTAACAACCAACTATCCTTACATCATAAAAGACGGTCCGCCGCTTACCCCCACGCCATCGCCTACACCAACGCCGCCTCCTACGCCTCTTCTAACACCCCCTCCAACCGCTACTCCTTCACCGACGTCCCAGCCAACACACCCAGCGCCCACCGCAACCCCTACCCCAACCCAAACCCCCCCACCCCCACAAAACCCCCCCCCCCCCACCACACCCCCCCCCCCCCCCCCCCCGACACCCCCCCCCCATGGGGATCCAGAACGGAAAAATTGTGGCATTCTTATGAAAACCTGGAAGAAG
>JBNIDO010000072.1:0-14868 GCA_050108095.1 Bathyarchaeia archaeon | reverse complement strand
CCCACAGCGTCACTGTCTACGCTAATGATACCTATGGCAACATGGGTGCTTCGGAAGCTTTGACGTTTAGTGTGGAGCTTTTTCCTTTGGCGTTTGTTGTCATTGGGGTTTTAGCGGTTGCTGTTGTGGGTGTGGTTGCTGGCGTGGTTGTTTTCTTTAAGAGACGTCGCTGAGTATTGCGGGAAAAAGTAAATGATACATGCTTCCATAACCACACGCCGTCCGCCTATGAATGGAAACCATGTACCGCATGTGGAAGAAAAACACACTTGCCGCACCGAAACAGCCAAAGAAAAACAAAGCGACCACACACTCAAGCCGTCTTGTGGTGCCCCACAAAACACCACACCCACACAAAGAACAAACTGAATCTGCGCTTTTCAGAGGAAGGGTCGACAGAGCAGTAGACTTCGGCAAATTCTTATACCCCAAAACCGCCAATACATCTTAGGGTCGGATAGGGTTTGGGTGGTAACGAAGAAGAAATTTACTCAATCATGTTTACGTCGCTTAAGCATCCGGTTCGCCGAAGAATCCTGCGTATGCTAAACGATAAGCCCATGGCTTTTATGGAGATGGTGGAGTTAATCGGCGTCTCCAGCTCACATTTAACGTATCATCTTGAAAGCCTCGGCGAACTCGTCTACAAGATGGAAGACGGCAGATACCGGCTCTCAAGCTTCGGCAAAGCCACTGTGAGCGCCATGAAAGGGGTCGAAGAAGCCCCAGAACTCGAAACCAGACGCCCAAAAAAGATGGCGTTCAAATGGAAAGCCAGCCTTGCCGCCTTGTTAGTGGCGGTTCTATTTCTTTCCGTCTTTGTCAGCGTCCAATACGGCAACCTCACCCAACTCTCGGCCAGTCACGACAGCCTCTCCGCAGAAAACCAGCAGTTGCTCTCATGGGGGTTTGGCACAAACAAAGTCGCTGATATACTCCGAGACATAGTCCAAATCGACACCAACCAATACAAGATCACTTTGCTAAGTAACACGTTGGAGTACCGAAGCGACATAGGCGTCACAGAAGAAGTCATCAAGTACACTTTAACCGACCCAGACAGCAGCGACGTCCAAGTTTTGGCGACCCTAGACGTTAACTTCCGTTTCAGAGAAAACCACCTCTCCCGCTACCAACTCATCGTAGACGAAAATACCACTCCACTCCTCAAACAGTACCCTTCCAGCGACGTACTGCAAGCTGCCAAAGACACCTTAAACCGCTACAAGACCTACAGCGGCGAAGGCTACCTCGATGACATGGCAGCCATGTTGGAGTCGGTGAACCAAACAGAAGATACCACCATAGTATCGGGCAACATGAAACTCCAAGTCACCATGGCAGGCGGCAACGCGGAGTTCCTCTGGATGTACACTGAGAGGGGCATAGATTTCTCGGCTAAAAGCCTCAAGTTAGCCTTCCAGAACCGGGTATTAACGGGTTTAATCGACGGTTACTTCCTCTTCACAGTAGGCAACGCAGACCTAAACCTCAACCAAGACCAAGCCATAACAGTAGCCAAAAACTACGTCAAAACACTCGTCTGGACCATCGACGGCAAACAAACCAGTGGCTTCAACCCCCAACAAGTCGTTTCAGCCCAACTGCTGCCTCATCCACACCCAAAATCTGCGGCGCTGGTGCCATACTGGTACATTGTGCTGCAGCTAGATAAAACATACCCCGGCGGCATAAACCAGGCGACCGTGGGGATTTACGGTGACACAGGCGAAGTATCCGACATCCAGATGTTAAGCGGTTAGAACTGCGATGTAACAGTTCACGGCTTCATCGTCCACATAAGCCTCAACTTGCAAGCCGCTACACTCCAGCAAATCCATGAAATCTTCAAACTTAAACGCTTTCTTGAGCCCCGTCACCACAACTTTTCCTCCAGCCCCAACAGCCCTCCTTAGCTCAGCTAAAGTCAAAGCTGGGTTAGGCATGTTCTGCAGCATCGTAAAGGCAACCCCCACATCAAACAAGCCATCCAAAAAAGGTAAGTGGTCAGCATCAGCTTGCATCACAAAAACCCTGTCGAGCCCACTTGCCCGTTGTTGAGCTTTAATTAGCAATCCATGCGATAATTCCACACCCACAACCATCTTGGCTTTAGCTAAGTGGCTAAAAAGCATACCAGAACCGCATCCCACATCCAAAACCATCTTGCCTGAAACCCCCACATTTGCAAGCGCGACTTGGTACTTGCGGTTCTGCTCTTCTCTGTAGCGTTTATCATACATGTCAGCCGTAACGTCATAGGCATGCTTTACTTTGCGCTTCTTACTCCAAGCCATTGTGCGTCTGTCCTTCAAGAAATCTTATGTACCCAAGCCGCTCCCTAAATACGTGGCGCAACAAAATTGGCGGCGGCAAACAACAAACTCTGTGTGCTCAAGGAACCAACGTTAGCGGAAGCCGCCATAGTCATCGAAAAAGCCTTCTCAGCCCGCCGAACACTCGTAGTCGCAGGCAACTGCCATGTGCATTACTCGGGCAGGGCAAATTCGACGCTGGAAAACGGCGAACGCCTACTCCTCATCAAATCCGACGGCAGTCTCCTTGTGCATCGCCCAACAGGCTACGAACCTATCAACTGGCAGCCTTCAGGAGCCATATTCCACGTTGAAGTGAAGGATGACAAGTTAGAAGTGCATGGAGTCCGTCAGAAACCGCGTGAAATCGTAAAAGTAACCTTTACGGAGGTGCTTATGGTTTCTGCAATGCAACTTTTCGATGCAGGCGAATTCATTCTCCACGCCAGCGAAGACGACATGCACCGGGCGATTCTGCTAAAACCCGAATTGTTTGAAGCAGGGTTTAAACCGATAAGCTGGGAGAAGCCTGTCGAACCCGGATTCGTCGACATCTACGGCGAAGACCGCGACGGCAAACTCGTCATCATCGAAGTCAAACGCAAAACCGCCACCAAAGAAAACGCACTCCAACTATCTAAATACATTGAACCCATCAAAACCAAAGTAAACCGCCCAATCCGCGCCGTCTTGGTTGCGCCAAGCCTCGCCAAAGACGTACAACGGCTACTGGTATCCATGGGGCTTGAGTTTAAAGCGTTAGACCCCAAAGACTGCGCAGTTGTCCTCAAAAAAGCTGGAACATCAAAGCTTGAATCTTTCTTTGAGAATTAACGCCTCCATATACGCTTAAATCATTGCGTAGCTTCTGCTTTTTTGGTGGCAGCAATGAATTTTTGGAATCAAATTCCCTCAGGTGCTAATCCGCCGCTGGAACTCAATATGGTCATCGAAGTGACCAGTGGGTCCCGAAGCAAATTCGAGTACAAATCTGATTGGGAAGCTTTTGTACTAAACCGCATCGTGCCCTCTTCGGTGGTGTTTCCAGTCGAATACGGGTTTGTTCCCCAGACCCTCTACGTTGACGGCGACCCGCTTGACATTATGGCGCTCTCATTTGCGCCTCTGGCGGTAGGAACAGTTGCGCCGGTTCGCGTTATCGGCGTGTTGGAGATGGAGGATGAGGAAGGGTTGGACTCAAAAATTCTCTCGGTACTCGCTAACGATAGGCGCTTTGAAGGCTACAACGACTTGGCTGACGTGCAGGAGCATCAGTTGACTGAAATTTTAGATTTCTTTAAGACATACAAGAGGCTGCAACCATGTGGCTGGGTTAAAGTTAGAGGTTGGCAAAACAAAGCGGAAGCAACGGAAGTGGTTTTAGAAGCCATAAAAAGTTACCAAAGCAACATAGCTACTTCACTAAACTCCAATTGATCGCTTTTTGTAGTTCTTAGGGTGCCTTTCTTTTTTGAAATAAGCGTTAAATACGTAGCTATCGGTTTTTTAAAACGAAATAAGGTAGTTAAGTTGCAGGTCATAGTCGATTCTAACAAGCCGCCCTCTACTTGGTCAGGCGAGAATAAGTTTCAGGCTCAAAAACGCTTAGTTGAAGACTTAAAGATACAGTGGAAACTACTGTGGAGCAACCGCTATGACGATAGAGTAAAAGGCGAAGGGGTTTCAGTAAAAGAATATGAGACGCTATATGTTGAGCAGGGTACCGTCATTCATGCCACTAGAGATTTTAAAGCATTAAACTTCAAAGAAATTCTCGATAAGCATTTAATCGATAACCCAGACCGATATATCCAGCCCAATGTTGAAACCGGAGGTTGGAACAAATTCATAAAAAACGAAGTAACAGATCGCCGACTTCAAAAGAAAAATGCACATTTTGACTACCGCAAAAGTTCAGAACTCAAACATAAGCAACAAAAGAAAAGCGGACGCGGTTGGCTCCATCAGGCGTGAAATAAAATAAACTAGTATCCGCCAGACACATTTATTTGGACACTAAAGCTTGAAATATCTGTAATACTCGAGGAAACCGATAAGGTGATTGTAGCCGCCTTTGATTGTCCCTGTGCCAGAGTAGCGCCTTCTTGGTTCCAGGTTATTGTAATTGGTCCGTTTGCACCTGTTGGATTCCAATAGGATGTTGACATGCTTAGCACCAAAGACACTCCGTTGCTAGTGTTTTTTATAAAAATTGTCTGAGTTGCGGTTGCCCCTGGTGAGATGCTGCCCCAGTTGATTGTACTAAGAGCGTTTTGACAAGCGCTATCGGAGTAAACCCCGAGATTTGGACTTACGTTAATTGTTCCAGCGGTTGAAATGCTCTTACTGACATTGGACGCTGCATAGGTATAAGAGATTGTTAATCCAATAAGTGCCACTAAACTACAAACAAGCAAGGACACTTTCATTTGTCGTTTCAAAACAAAAACTCCTTAGAATTTTAAACGACTGATAAAAAAGCTGACTAAAAAATATTTATAAAACGTTTAACCAGTCGCTGATCAATTTTAAGCTGTTGCTTGCTTAAATACCTTGCGAGAAAGTGGTCGATAAGGCTCCATTTTTAGAATAATGTCTCCGGCTCTTGGAAAATTGCTTGCAGACTAACTATCAGCTTGGGCAATTACCCTAATAACGTTGCTAAAGGAGGTAACGTTAGTGTTGTAAATTATGAGGGATAAAGTGACCTGTGTTTTATCTTGACTACTAAGAGCTTTACCATTATAGTCCCAAGTTACTTTACCATCTACTTCAGGTGTCCAATTGGTTACAGAAAGAGAAAGAATCACTGGCTGATTTGAACGATTGAGCACATAAGTTGTGTAGTTTTTTGGCTCACCGATGACAACCGCCCCCCAATCAATATCGAGAAGCTCGCTGTTAGGATTAGAACCAAAAACACTTATAGCAATCTCGGTTGCAGCTGTTGGAGATGGAGTCGGAGTGTACGTGGGGTCATGTGTGGCGTCGGGTTTTATAGCTGTTTGTTCAGGAGTTGGTGCAGGCGTCGGTTGCATATTATTCAAGGTTGGTTGGGGGTTAGGTGTTATTCCCGGAAAGTCCGAATTTTGAAAAAAACTCATAAAATTAGGGTTTTTCATCGGTTGAACGGTGGCAGAAAAGAGTATTGTTAAAACTAACGCAGTTAGGCAAAGAAGCTTAGCTAAGAACAGCAATCTTCGCTTTTTGTCTCTATCCGTCCCTTTTTCCTCTAGTTACCTCTTAGTCGCTTGGTTGCTTTAATTACATTTCTGTTCTAGTTAATGTTTTCCATAGTAATGCTCGATTAAGATAGTTCGCGTAAAAGGAGAATTATTTCTGGCTTAGAAGCGAATTCTAATCAGATGCAGTTTTCTTTCAGGAAAGCTATCTAAAAATGCGTCGTCTAAGAATGGCCCAACAATCTTTTTTTCAAACCACCCCAAACGTAAAGCAGAATTTGAGGGCTATGCGAATTTGACTTGCTAAACGAGAAATCCGTTTTGCAAACTTGCGAAATGAACTTGGCGCTTTCTTAGTTTAGATTGACAAAACTGGGAACCTGTCTTCCCAAAAAGTCTTAAATCAACTGCATGGCGTATTTGCGATAAGTCGACTAAAGACAAAGGAGACGATGTAAATGGTTCGGCGCTCAGTCCTCGAGAGCATATTCAAAGAAATGATAAGTATTCGTCAACGTCTTGACGATATAGAAAACAATTTCTCAAACTGGAAACCCCAACCATTAGACCTCCAAGAATCAATGATTATCAGCCTACCTGATCATCTTAGAAAGAGCTTTTTGATTGTTGCCTCAAAGGGTGAATGTGATGCATCATTGGTTTCAAATGCTTCAGGTCGATCTCGAGCTATTGAAAGCAACTATCTAAATCAGTTGGAACGTATGGGTTGGCTCAGTAAGCGTCGGTTATCAAAGACTGTTCAATTTAGAGTTGCGATGAAGAACCTTTAAGCTTTCTCGATTTTTGTTGAAAAGCGCTTTTTAAACAAGTGTTGCAACAGTCGTACAATCACATCGATGTTTATTTTTTTAAGATAGAGAAACTGTTTTTATGCAATAATAAGGCAAACATGTCAGAAGCAATGGATAAAGGCTCGCAAGCCCTGCAACAAATCGCTGAAACTATTGGCGACACTATAGTAGGAGTCTTGGACAAACTTGCTGGAACAAAATCAGACCTAAAACTAACATTTGAAGATTTAACGCTCGACGCTCAATTTTTCAAGGCAAGAGTAAACAGCGCAGTAGTGCTCGATGTCACGCTGCAAAAGAAGTTGGAACATCCGCAAGTTAACAGCTTTAGGTAGCCAAATGAAATCACCCAGTTTTTTAATCCCAATATTTTGATAATAAACAAGGCAGATGTCGTCATACTGCGTTTGCCCTGCGGGTGCCATTTTAGCTCTCTTCTTGCACTCCTCCATATCCCAAAAAGGATTAGTTACCAACATTTTCTAGGAGATAATTAATTACTATGTATTCTAAATGTCCTGATTGTCATGGGGACACCCCACAAGTACTCGGCGGAAGTGTACGTCTGCAAAAACCCCTACTGCAAACATGTGGACGCCAGACTGCTAATCGACATGCTTGAGGACATGGGTTTAGACGAAACTGTAATCAGCGAAGTAAGGGCGAACCTGATTCTAAAAGTGCTGTAGGCTACTGATGCTTAAGTTTGCCATCTGCTAAAGTTTGAAAGTTTAGTTCAAACGCTGCAGCTGGGTTCTCAAGCTTCCACGCTTCAAGCACCACTGGATTGACTTCGCCGACTACGCCGACTTCTTTGCCTTCGACTATGATTTTGCCGACTCTGCCCTCGATGAAACATGGATACACCGCCTCTTGGATTTGGAACTGTACGCCGAAATTTGCCATAAACGAGTCCAAGGCGGATTTGATTTCGCTGAAGTTGGCGTTTGGGTGAGCGGTGACTGCTGAGAGCCAGTTTTCGTCGCGTGTCTTGGTTTCTGCTGCGTCGTCTGGCTGGGTGACTTTTCCGAGTTCAAAGATTTTTTGGGGGAACTCTACGGATTGGTTGATGCTTAGGAACTCCATGAGTCCGGGGAGGAGCCAGTTGCGTATGCAGGTCATGGTGTTGACTTTGGGGTTGGATAACTCGATGACTGGCGTTGGCTGGGTGTTCATTTTTTTGAAGAGGTTTTCGGGGTTGGTTAGGGTAGTGTTGAGGACTTCTTGGTAGCCCAAGCCGACCATGAGGTCCCTTGCGACGCCAATAAGATGCTCGTCGGCTTTGGCTTTGCCAGTGGTAGGCAACTCACGCCACAGCGACTCGATGTTGTTGTAGCCGTAAGCGATGGCCACGTCTTCGATAATGTCAACTTGATGCATGACGTCAACGCGGTAACAGGGCACCAGTACGGTAAGTTGGTCAGAAGCGACTTTTTCGACACCTAAACCCGCAACGCTCAACAAATCGGCGATTTTCTCCGCAGTCAACTTTAAGCCCAACAAGCGGTTAGTGTCTTCTACGCTGAGTGCCCAGCGGCGGTTGCTAAAATCGGGCGTAACCACTGTATCTTCGGTGTATTCGGCGCCTTCGGGGTAGTGAATTGTTGCGCTGTAGGCTTTGCCTCCGCGGTCGATAAGCGCCAAAGTCACCAAGTTCAAAGTGTTGAGCACTGTTTTGTGGAGGGTGCCGGTGACTTCGACGAGGAGGTTGCGGCTGTCCTCGGTGATTTTGCCCAAGTCGTTACTGTTGATGATGGGGGGGAACGAGAGGACTTTGCCTTCGCTGTCAAACAGCATCGGGTATAGGGGGTTGCGTTTGACTATGTGGCCGTATTCTTGGCCTTTGGGGTGTTTCTCGAGGATTTCTTTGAGCCCCATCTCTTCGGTGAAACCCAAGGGCACAAACTGCACTTCGCTGGGTTTGACGGCTCTGTACTGGATGGGAGGTTTGATTAGGTCGAGGTTGTATATGCCGATGCTAGTTTTCTGTCGGCTTCTGCCTTGGGTTTGGTCGAGTTTGTCTTGGAGGTGCATGATGCCTTTGATGACTTCGTTGCAGAGGTGGATGTCTTTGACGATGCTGCAGCAGATGTAGGGTCGAATGGGGTAGAGGTTGGCGTCCACGTAGACGTCGACTGCGGATTTGCCTGCGGAGTAGGCTTTGATGCCCTTCTCTTGGCCAAGATAGCCTCGCAGTGCACGGGCTAAGCCCTCCACGCTCCAGAGGTCAGAGCGGGCAGTATCTTTCATCTCGATGCTGAGTGAGCCTTCTTTTTGGTCGTAGCCTTTCACTTCAGCTTTAACATAGGCCAATATGTCGTCGAGTTTCTCCATGTCGCCGTTAAGGTTCAAGTGGAGTAGGAGTTCCAGTTCAGCGTAGTCTACATCGATTGTCGGCATTTTTAGGTCACCTGTTTTTTGCGTAGCCAATCAAGGTCCTGGCTAAAAATCATGCGGATATCACTAATTCCCGAACGCATCATGAAAAGGCGGTCAACACCCAAACCCCAAGCGATGACGGGCACTTTGACACCCAGCGGAGTGGTGACTTCGGGGCGGAATATTCCTGAACCGCCGAATTCAATCCAGCCGTAACCCTCCTTGTAGGCGGACAATTCGACGCTGGGTTCGGTGAAGGGGAAGTAGTCGGGTTTGAAGCGGACCTTGTCAGCACCCGCAATCTCCAAAGCGAACTTGCCTAAGACGCCTAGGAGGTCTTTTAGGGTTAAGTGTTCGTCGAGTATGATGCCTTCCACCTGGTTGAACTCGGACAGGTGGGTGCGGTCGGTGATTTCTGGGCGGTACACGCGGGCGATGCTGAAGTGGCGGCTCGGCACCACGTATTTGCCTGCTTCGAGGGTGCGTGCGCTGAGGCATGTGCCGTGTCCACGCAGAATCAGCCGCCTCGCAGCGTCGAAGGAATACTTGTAGCCCCAACCGGTGCTGCCTGTTTCATCGCCGTTCTCATGAGTCTCCTTAATACGTTCAACCGCGCGTCTGTGGCTCTCTATATCGCCGTATTTGGGGTCTTTGAGGTAGTAAATGTCGCTCTCTTCACGTGCAGGGTGATCTTGTGGTACGTAGAGGGCGTCGAAGTTGAAGAGGCTCAATTCAACAGCTGTACCAGTCATTTCTTGGAAACCCAACTGCACCAGTTTGGCGCGGACTTCGTCGAGGAAGCTTAGATAGGGGTGTTTTTTGCCAGACCAAGTTTTGGCGACGGGCGCTTCAATGTTGTATCTTTGAAGTTTGACGTCTCGCCACTTGCCCGTGATTACGAGTTCGGGGGTTAGCTTAGTGACTTCAGGCACTGCAGTTATGGCTTGGGCTGCGGCTTTTTTGCCCTCCTCAGTAATTTTGAGGATACGGGTTGTTTTGGGTTCGATGGTTACGAGTTTACGTTTTTTGAGTTGTTCAGCTGCGTCTTTGAGGTCGCCGCTTAAGTCGTCAAGCGCCTCCTGCTCTTTTCCACCCAGATACTTGAGGAGGGTTTCGTCGCAACCTTCGGGGATACTCATGTTGTGGAGCAGGGTCTCGTTGATGCGTAAGCTGTTGTCCGCGGAAGAGTAGATTGCCCATTTTTTTCGGATAACCCAACCCTGAGCGATCTGGACAAACTGCTGCTGAAGACCTGCTTTTTTGGCTGCTTCCGCGAGGTCGGCTTTGCCGCCCATCTCGGCGACGGCACGAATTAGGTTGCGCTCAGGCAAGCCGTTTTGGGAGTAGCCTTTGCCCTCGACTGTGAGTTTGATTATGTTTTTGGTTGCTGCTTGTATGGTTAAGAGTCCCATTTCTTGGAGGGTCAATGCAGAGCGCATGACGGCGGCGTCGGGGAAACCACAGCACTGGATGAGTTTCTCTACTGAGGCATCTCCGCCTTGTTTGTCGATGGCACCAAGGATTTGTTGTTCTTGCGCTCTTAGTTCAACCATTCGCATGCAGCCTCGCTTGTCTTCGTTTAACAGTAGTTCTTGTGTCATAGATAAAAAGAATACTGATTTTACATGCAAGGAAGTAATCTGGTTATCGTCCCGTCACTTGAGCATTAAGATGGAAAAATGTTATTTATCTTATATCCGCACAAATTTTTATTTCAAAGAACTGTTGTTCCTCTTTAATGAACCCTAAGTATGCTTACGTTTAACGCTAAATTCCCCCATTGCAGGATGATTCATAGATGATCCTTTACGCCTTACTATCTCTATTTGCAAGCGCAATCTCCATAACTTTAGGCGTAAGTGTATTTTTTTTAAACAGAACCGCAAAGATTAACAAGCTTTTTTTGGCTACGATGATTTTTAACTCATACTGGGCGTTCTGCCTATTCATGATGTCTCAGTCTCCCAATCTCGCAGGTGCTATCTTTTGGCAAAAAGTCCTTTTCCTTTGGCCCTTTCTTATGTCGATTTTGCTACATTTCACATTAGTTTACACTGAAAGCAGGTTATTAGAAAAAAAATTCGTCTATGTCGCTCTCTACTTTCCTGCATTGTTTTTTTCGTTAGCTGATTTGACTATACCGAACGTGATCAGTACAACGCCTACCCTGAAATTTTGGGGCTATCAGAATACATTACCTAATAATTCGTTGTTGTGTTGGCTGGATAATATTTGGGCATGTTCATTTGCGGTCTTAATGCTTGTTCTCTTTGTTAGGTATTATACTAATTTAAATGATAAAACAAAAAAAGTGCAAACCAAAATTGTAGCTATTGCTTTTACCATCCCCATAGTCTTTGCATTGATTACGGATTCCTTGTTTCCTTTTGCAAAAATAGATTTTCCCGGGTTAGGCGCGATATCCTGTAGCATCACCACATTCTTTGTTGCCTATGGGATGCTGAAGTTCGAGCTGTTCAGTTTTAGACCTGAAATCGCTGCTGAAAGTATCTTTTCCAAAATGTCGGACTCCGTAATTCTAGTTATGCTTGACGGAAAAATTACGAAAGTTAATCAAGCCTTTATTGATTTGACAGGATACAGCGAAGAGGAAGTTGTTGGAAGATCAGTAAACGAAATGCTACGTATCACAAACGCCGTAAACCATGAGAACACCCAACCAATTATTGAAAACCTACGCAATGTACGAGAAATTAAAAACTATGACTTAGCATTCTATACTAAAACTGGTGAAAAGCGAATCGGCACCGTGTCTGGATCTATAGTGTCGGATAATGGTGGGAAAGATGTTGGCGCTGCGTTTGTTTTGCACGATGTGACTGAACGGAGGATTATCGAGCAGAAACTGCTTAAGGCGGAGCGGTTCGCATCCATTGGCGAATTGGCTGGGATGTTGGGGCATGATTTACGCAATCCGTTATCAGGCATTCGTAATGCGAATTTTTATTTGCAGCGAAGACTCGATAGTAAACTTAACCCTCAAGAAAAAGCTATGCTTGAAAGCATAGATAAAAACATAGATTACTCAAACAAGATTGTCAACGATCTTCTGGATTACGCAAGTTGTTACTCTGACTCCGACGAAGTCAAATTGGAACTGTCTCAGGTTACACCTAAAACTCTGGTTAGGGCTGCGGTGGCGCTTGCAATGCAACCCCACAACATTACTATAGTGGATGAAACGAAAGATTCGCCACAATTCTACATTGATGAAGTAAAGATTTGTCGCAGTTTCATTAACATCTTGAAAAACGCTTTTGACGCCATGCCCGACGGGGGTGAGATGCAAGTGTTAAGTGTAGTTGAAGCCGACAAAGTCACATTTACATTCAAAGATAACGGTTGTGGCATGACCAAAGAAACTATCGAAAAATTATGGACGCCGCTGTTTACCACAAAAGCCAAAGGCATGGGATTTGGCATGGTTATCTGTAAACGTAACATCAATGCGCACGGTGGAAAAGTATCTTTAGAAAGCGTTTTAGGGCAGGGGACAATCGTAACCGTGGAGTTACCGCTAAATCTCAAACCGTAAGGTTGATATTAAAATCATAGAACGCCCATTTTTCGTGATTTGAACAAAAACTGTTATTGAAGCCCTACTTTTTTGGCGGCTTCGGTTAGGTTGGCTTTGCCGCCCATCTCGGCGTCGGGGGAAGCCGTAGCATTCGACCAGCTCCACTCACTATATGTTTGCCCCTTGTTGGGTGAAGCGTGTTTTCGTGTAGAGTAGTTCTTGCCAAGGATAAAAGTATGTTAATTGCGTCATCCAGCCGATTATTCAGTTTGCGAATGGGTGTTATTTAATTAAGTAACACACATGCGGTTTTATGGAGTTATAGACGCTGTTAGTGTTAACAAGCGTAAAACAAGATCTTTAACCCTAAGTGGACTGAAAACCAATGGACCTCTATGCTTTGCTTTCCGTATGTGCAAGCGCAGTCTCTATTTCACTGGGGTTAAGCGTCTACTTCCTCAACCGCAAATCCACAGTAAACAAGCTCTTCATGCTTGCAATGATGACTAACGCTTACTGGGCCTTTTGCACGTACATGAAAACCCAGTCCCTCACAGCCGAAGAAGCCCTGTTATGGAGCAAAGTACTCTCGTTTTGGCCGTTTCTGGTAGCGCTGATGCTACATTTTGCCCTCGCCTTCACAGAAAGCGACTTGCTAAAAAACAAATTCATCTATATAGCCATTTATCTCCCAGCCGCGATATTCTCGGTGACAGATTTAACCACTGGTTTGATTTCGGGTATGCCCGCTTTGAAACCGTGGGGTTACGAAACAACCATACCCTCATATTCGATGGTTGCAGAGTTACATGCCATTTGGTCGGCGGTTCTTGGGTTTTTGGTGGTGGTAGCGTTCTGTAATTATTACAGGCATGTTGGCGATAAGACAAAGAAGCAGCAAACGAAATTTATCACTTGGGGTTTTTCCGTTCCTATATTTCTATCTTTAGTTACAGATTCGGTTTTTCCCGCCTTAGACATAAACTTTCCAGGTTTAGGCAACATTTCTGGCAGTATAACAAGTTTTTTTGTACTCTACGCAATGTGGAGATACGAACTATTCACGTTTAGCGTTGAGATCGCAGCAGAAAACATTTTTTCAACAATGCCCGACTCAGTCATTATCTCGAATTTAAATGGTAAAATATTAAAAGTTAACCAAGCTCTACTTGATCTCACCGGTTACGGAGAGAAAGAAATTGTTGGAAAATCAATCCGAGAAATGATGCAAAAAGCCACTGTTCTAGACCGGGGAAACAGCACTCCCCAGATTATGAATCAACTCCGTAGACATAGGGAAATAAAAAATTTTGAATTCACATTCTACACAAAATACAAGGAGCAAAAAATTGGTATACTATCGTCGTCTATAATAACTGACAATAAAGGGGACGATGTTGGCGTTGCTTTTGTGTTCCGAGACATAACTGAACGTAGGATGATGGAGCAGAAGCTTATTCGCGCCGAGCGGTTTGCATCCATCGGTGAATTAGCAGGCATGTTGGGGCATGATTTACGCAACCCCCTCTCAGGCATCCGAGGCGCAGCATATTACTTGCGAAGGAAACTTGGCAAGCAACTCGACGAAGAAGACATCGCCATGTTTAACAGCATAGACAAAAGCATTGATTACTCCGACAAAATAATTAATGATCTGCTTGATTACTCCAGTGAAATTCGTCTTCAACTCAGCTCGGTCACCCCCAGAGGCTTAATCAGGGATTCCTTAGCGCTTACTCAGCCGACGCCGAACATTAAAGTGGTTGATGAAACCCCAGAGGACCCCGCTTTTGAAGCAGACGAAGTCAAAGTCTGCCGTGTCTTTGTTAACATAATTAAAAACGCTTTTGACGCTATGCCAAACGGCGGTGAATTGCAAATCAAATGCCAAATAATCAACGATAAACTTTTGTTTACATTCCAAGACAGCGGGATGGGCATGACAAAGGAAACGGTTGAGAAACTCTGGACGCCGCTGTTCACCACTAAAGCGAAGGGTATGGGTTTTGGCTTACCCATTTGCAAGCGTCACGTCGAAGCGCATGACGGGAAAATATCCATAGATAGTGTGCTTGAAGTGGGGACAACCGTTAAAGTGGAGTTGCCCATTAAGAGGGCACCTTAAATATAACTTGTTCCTTAAGGCATTTTGGAGGATGGAATGGGCGAATATGTCAAGGGCGCTGAACCTGACAGGTGGCATTGGCAGAAAAGCTGCAGACAGTATCCCCCAGTTGTAAAAGCCAAACGCACTAATCGACCGACCTCTGACCTCTGCGACGAATGCTTAGACATAGAACAAGCCAAGCTTCGCAAACCCAAGGTTACAGCCTAGTTTCTCCCTTGGAAAACAAGATGCGAAAAACAAAAAGGTAGCTTAAACGCTAACCAAACTGTTATGCGCGACCGGCTTTTCTGGCGCAGGCATCGCTGCAGTATTTGGATTTAGCGTTAAAGGTGGTGTAGGTTTTTTTGCATACGGGACATTTCTTCTCCACACTTAGCCCTCCCACCCAACTATTCAGAGGGGCACCCAAAAAAGTTTTCTAAACCTAAAGTGGACAGGAAGAGGCGGCACCAGAGTCAGGTTCTGCCACGATTGTTTTGGGCTTAAACACCAAATTAAGTTTCAGGGCAAACTC
>JBNIDO010000071.1:0-15005 GCA_050108095.1 Bathyarchaeia archaeon | reverse complement strand
AAACGCAAAGTAGACCATATTCGAATTTGTTTGGACGAGAAAGCGCAAGCTAAGAAGGTAACAGCAGGCTTCGAAGATATCCAGCTTGTCCACCGTGCTTTGCCTGAAACCGACAAAGCCAAAATCAACCTATCAACCACTTTTTTGGGCAAAAAATTCAGTGCCCCCATAATCGTCGGAGCCATGACAGGCGGCACCCAACAAGCCATCAAAATCAACACCTCCATCGCCGAAGCAGTCGAAAAACTCGGCTTAGGCATGGGATTAGGCAGCCAAAGAGCCGCAATCGAAGACCGCGCTCTTGAAAAAACTTACCGTATCGCCCGCGAAAAAGCACCCCACGCATTCTTAATCGCCAACGTCGGCGGCGTACAACTCGTCCACGGCTACAGTGTAAAAGAAGTAAAAAAAATCGTAGAAATGATCGATGCCGACGCAGTCGCAGTCCACCTAAACGCCTTGCAGGAAGCGATTCAGCCAGAGGGACAAACCAACTTCAAAGGCGTCTTATCCAAAATCGCCGCAGTCGCAGCGGCAATCGATGTGCCCGTCATCGTTAAAGAAACCGGCGCAGGCATCTCAGCCGAAGACGCCAAGGCATTGGAGAGAGCGGGCGTGAAAGCCATCGACATCGGCGGCGTAGGCGGAACCAGTTTTGCAGCAGTCGAATACTACCGCGCCACCCCCCAAAGCGGCGCACAGCACTTTTTGGGCGAGGCACTCTGGGACTGGGGCATACCCACCGCAGTCAGCCTCATCGAAGCAGCCCAAACCGTAAAGCTACCCCTCATCGCTTCAGGCGGCGTTCGCAGCGGCACAGACATAGCAAAAGCCCTCGCATTAAACGCCAGCTTAGCCAGCATCGTACAACCCATCCTCCAAACCGCTGTAAAAGGCACCGAAGAAACCGAACAGAAACTACATTGCCTCATCGAGGAACTCCGCAACGTCATGTTCTTAGTTGGCATAGAAAAAATACGCGACCTCGCCAAAACACCTTTGGTGATTACAGGTAAAACCGCGGAGTGGCTATCTGCTCGGGGCTTTGACCTTCAAAAATATGCCAAAAGAGGAAGCAGCTAACATGGACATAGCCAAATTCCTAGAAGAAACAGCACCCCAAGTTGACAGAACAATCGAAAAATATATCCCGAGAAAATTCACCCAAAATTCAGTACTCTTCAAAGTTAACCCACCGGTCTACAGCTACAACCTTGAACCAATCAACAAGGCCATAGCCGACCCAATCTGGGACATGCTGGACCGAGGAGGAAAACGCTGGCGACCCGCCCTATTCTTACTAATCTGCGAAGCATTGGGGAAAAAACCGGATTACTGCCTTGACTTCTCCATAATCCCCGAAGTAATCCACAACGGCACACTAGTAGTAGACGACATCGAAGATTCCAGCGAGATGCGCCGCGGCAAACCCTGCACCTACAAGATTTTCCAACTAGACATAGCCGTAAACGCTGGCAACGCCATGTACTATCTCCCATTGTTGCCGCTGATGGCGAACCGCGACAAACTCTCTGCTGAGGCTCAGCGGGATGTTTATGAGATTTATGTGCAGGAAATGATTAACCTCAGCATGGGGCAAGCTATGGACATTACTTGGCACAGAGGCATCGCCAACGCCGACGAGCTAAGCGAGCAGGATTACCTGCAAATGTGCGCTTACAAAACGGGTACGCTGGCACGCATGTCTGCGAAAATGGCGGCGGTGCTTGCAGGCGCTGAACCCAAACTGGTCGAAAAACTTGGTAGACTAGCAGAATCCATAGGCATCGCCTTCCAGATGCAGGACGATATTTTGGATTTGACGGGCGAAGAATTTGCCAAGGGCAAAGGCTGCGTTGGAGGAGACATAAGCGAAGGAAAACGTTCCCTCCTAGTCATCTATACACTCCAAAAAGCCACTGCACCCGACAAGAAACGTCTCATCGAAATTTTGGGCATGCACACCACCAACCAGAACCTGCGCAACGAAGCCATTGCCATCCTGCAGAAATACGGCGCCATGACCCATGTCAAGAGTGTCGCAGGACAAATGGTTCAAGATAGCTGGAACGAGGTCGATAAGCTTCTGCCTACGCCGCAGGCTAAGGAAAAATTAAAAGCGTTCGCCGAATTCTTGATAACCCGCAACAAATAACGCAGGCGTGTCTGATGGCATTAGAAAACGAGTCTGAATTACGTGAGTTTATCCGCAAAGCAGCGCTCTTAAACGCGGTTGGGCATGATGGGAAAGCGCAAGCAGGCGCCATGGTTGGCAAGGTTTTGGGCGAAAAAGCTCAGTACCGCAGCCGCGTCAAAGAGCTATCAGTTGTAATTAATCAGGTTGTTGCCGAAGTCAACAGCCTCTCACTCCAAGAACAGAAAGCCATTGTAGAGAAGCATTGGCCCGAAACCCAGAAGAAACATGAGGCTGAAGAGAAAAAGCTGCCGCAACTACCATACGCCGACCAATACAAAGTGATAACCACACGATTCTCACCAAACCCCGACTGCGTCCTGCACTTGGGCTCCGCGCGAGCCATTGTTTTAAGCCATGAATACGCTCGCATGTACAACGGCAAATTCATCCTACGATTCGAAGACACCGACCCAAAAACCAAGAAGCCCCAACTCCAATTCTACGAAAGCATCAAAAAAGACCTCAAATGGCTCGGCTGCAAATGGGACGAAGAATACATCCAAAGCGACCGCCTAGAAATCTACTATGAACTCGTGGGGAAAATGGTTGGCGACGGCAACGCCTACGTTTGTGAATGCACCCCCGAAGAATTCCGCAACAAAACACTGGCAAAAGAAGCCTGCCCATGCCGCAACATATCAGCAAATGATCAAATGGAACGCTGGCACAAAATGCTTGCAGGCGGATACCAAGAAGGACAGGCAGTTGTCCGCGTAAAAACCGAGTTGGACCACCCTAACCCCGCAATCCGCGACTGGCCAGCCCTACGTATCATCGACACCAAAAAGTACCCGCATCCACGGGTAGGCAGCAAATACTTCCTCTGGCCGCTCTATAACCTCGCCGCAGGCATAGACGATCACTTAATGGGTATGACCCACATCATCCGCGGTAAAGAGCACTACACTAACATGGTGCGCCAAAAATACATGTACAAGCACTTGGGCTGGGAATATCCCCAAGCGATCCACTACGGCAGACTAAAAATCACTGGCGCAGCGCTTAGCAAATCCAAGATTGTGGCAGGCATCCAAGAGGGCGACTACGCCGACTTCGATGACCCTCGATTGGGCACATTTGCGGCGCTGCGTAAACGGGGCATCACCCCTGAAGCCATCAGAAAAGTCATAATCGACGTAGGCGTAAAACCCAACGACGTCACCCTAAGTTGGGAGACACTTAACGCCTATAACCGCAAAGTCCTCGACGCCGCAAGCGACCGATACTTCTTTGTCGCGGACCCGGTTGAACTCAAAGTTACAGGATTGCCAAAGACCTTCCATCCCCAACTACCCTTTCACCCTGAACATCCAGATAGAGGCTACAGAGAAGCCGCTGTTGAACCAAAAGGTGAACACAACGCCACAATCTTTTGGATTGCAAAAGCGGATGCAGAAGCCATGCAGTTGGGGCAGACAATTCGCTTAATGGAGCTCTTCAACATCAAAATCACTGAGAAACTAAGCAGTTGCGTAAATGCCTCTTACGCAAGCGAAGCCTATGGGGACGTACGCAAAATCAAGGTGCAACTCATCCAGTGGATACCCAAAGGCACAGAGTACTCTGCGGCGGTGGTACAGCAGGATGCCTCGGTAACGGAGGGGTACGCGGAGTTTGCTTGCAAAAAGTTAAAGCCAGACCAAATCATACAGTTTGAACGCTACGGCTTTGTCCGAGTGGAAGAAGTCGGCAATAAACTAACAGCGTACTACGCCCAGAAATAGGAGAAACCGATATGCGAAAACTAAACGAGAAAGCAATCATTTGGCCAGCCTACTTTGACTGCAACAAAACACGCAAAGAAGGACGCCGAATCTCAAAAAACCAAGCTGTCCTCTCACCTAAAATCGCTGAAATCAAAGAAGCCGCTGACAGACTGGGCTTGGAGAATGAGCTTAGGGTAGAAGCGCGTTTTCCCAAGAATCACTGGGCAAAAACAGGCATGCTAATTGTGGCGAAGCGGGAAGCAAAAGAAGTCATCATCAAAAAACTGGCTCGCCAACTAGTGAAGATTAAAAACCAGCAGCAGTCTGAGCAACCCAAAAAACGATAAAATTTAAGTTTGCCAAGTTAAAACAGATTAAGAAAAGCAAAAAATTATGCTTTCTCTTTACCGATTAGTATAGCGTTAATTACGCCGTCATCGCCCGGTCGGCTTGTAACTTTTGCCATTCCAAGGGCAGTTTCGATTTCTGCGCCTTTGGTGATGACGCCTCGGCGGTTATAATCCACATTTGCTCCGTTGCGCACAACGCGAACGATCTCACTTTTCTCAGTTTTTCCGCTTTTAGGGTCAGTAACTGAAGCGAATTTGTCACTTAAAACCTTGGTTTTTGTGTTGCCGCCTATGCATTTTTTGATTTTTCGTCTTGGTTCACCGAGCGTTGTTTCCGCTGGGTATCCGCCTGCTTCGTACAGTTTTTTGCTGCGGTAAGCGCGTTTTTTGCCGCCTGTAAGTTTCCTTTTACGTAAACTGCTATGAGTAGACATATTCTACCATTTCCACTGATTGCGTAGCCAATAAAACAGTAGTTATCAATATAAATATATCCGTTAGTGTTTCGCCTTCACGGTTGCTGGCTGCGTTTGACTGTTGCTACCCCAAAGACCTGCCTTCTATAGATCAACGGGATCAAAAGATTATTGTTTTTTCTCTTTGTGTGGGTGTGGTGGTTTGCGGGGTGCCACAAGAATGCAATTGAATGCGGTTCCGTTTTTGGGAAGCATTGCTTTCGATGCCTGTTTCGGTGTGCGAAGGGTGTTTTCCTCCACATGCGGTACATGGTTCCATGCAGGGCTGGTCGGGATGTGGGTGTGGAAACATGTATCGTTTGTCTTTTCTTGACAAGATGGCAAATCAGCGCAATACAATGGGGCAAAATAGCATGGCAAAGTGGCGTTGAAGAATGTGTCATTGACCGGTTTGTGCCCCTTGGCGACATGTTCCCAGAGCGGATGGAGCTTCTTGAAGGCTCGTTTCTGAAAATTTAATGCCGCTTTTTTTGAGAATTAGTTATTTTTTTTCTGAAAAAGGCTTGAAAATAGCATAAATTTAAATATCAACTTATCGATCATAAGCTTGCCAAGAAAAAAAGTTGGCAAAAAAATGATCATTATGCAATAAATTAATACAGGAGATTGAAAAAGTGATCATAACAAAAAATAAATATTTGACTTTTGCAATCACCGCTTTGCTTATACTATCGATTGGCGCTTCAATGATAATAGTACAAACTTCTGATGCACATACACCTGCGTGGGAAATCCCAACCTTTGCTTTCATTAACGTTTCACCTGACCCAGTAGGCGTTGGCCAATACGTAAACGTCATTATGTGGCTTGACAAAGTGCCCAATGCTGCTGCCTACACAAACGACATTAGACTGCATAACTACAAACTAACTATCACAACACCATCAGGTCATACAGAAACGAAAACCTGGGATGTTGTCATTGACACAACGTCATCACAGTACTATTCCTATACCCCCACAGAAACTGGTAACTACACCTTCAAGTTTGAGCACCTAGGAACAACCTACACTTGGGATGGCCCCTACCAGAATGACACTTTCTTGCCCAGCAGTGCTACAACATCGCTAACTGTCCAAGAAGAACAAATAACAACCATATCAAGCTATCCATTGCCTGAAGAATATTGGACACGACCAATCTATGGCGAAAACACCGACTGGTGGGTTCTTTCATCAAATTGGCTTGGTGAAGGAGGTCCCCAGACAACAGCCAGTTTCTCAGGTTACCAAGTAGCTGTACCTGATGCTGTCGGTTCTCGAACTGGTCATATCATGTGGACTCTGCCACTGCAGTCTGGAGGAGTTGTAGGTGGCGACATGCTTACTGTTGAAGGCGTAACATACTTCGAGGGCACTGCATACATACCAAGATACACTAATCCAATAATACTTGAAGGAAAGCTCATTTACAGGGAACCGCTGTCATACGGTGCAACATCAACGACCCGTTCTGGCGAAAATGGAAGAACTTTCTGCCGTGATTTGCGTACAGGCGAACTCAATTGGGTTAATGAAAACATGTCAACGCCCTCATTCGGACTCATCTTTGACGTACAAAACCAGAATGAACACGGAGTTTGCCCACCGATGGTAGTTTCAGTTGTCGGTACAACTTGGCATGTCTATGATGCATTCGCAGGCATCAAGCTATGTGAAGTTATCAATGTCCCCACTGGAACAGAAGCCATGGGTCCCAACGGAGAATTCCTAAAGTATGTCATAGCAAACGCAGGCACCAACGAGAATCCAGATTACCGTTTGTGTGAATGGAACTCGACCTTACTGTTCATGCCTCAGGGTCAAACTGTCCCGCAAACCTACGGTACAATCGATGCAAGCATTTCATCTGGTCCGAATAACCGCTATAACTGGAACGTTAGCTTACCATGGCTTACTGAAGCAGCAGCTTTGCCTGATTGGTCAGCGGCAAGCAGCGGAGTACGACCTCACGTAGCTAATTATAACGATCTATTACTATGTCACAACGGCAGTTTCGCTTCAGGAGGAGACATGTTTAGCCCCGCAAGCTGGACACCATACAACTACTTTGCAATCAACTTAAACCCTGATCAAGGTGCCTTAGGAACACTACGTTGGATGAAGCAATTCAATCCGCCACCAGGCAATATTAGCACTAACTTTGGTGGATACGACTTTGAGAAGCATGTCTTTCTAGAAGAATACAAAGAAACCAGCCAATGGGTAGCATATGACATGAATACTGGAAATAAACTCTGGGGTCCAACTGAACCACAAAATTCTTGGGATTACTACGGTGTAGCAGGTGTAGAAGATAGGATTGCGATGATTGCCTACGGTAAAGTTTACAGTCAATTCTTCTCAGGAACACTCTACTGCTACGACGAGATGACTGGCGAACTATTATGGACCTACGGAAACGGCGGAGAAGGAAACAGCACTGCCTCAGGCTACTACGGTGGTTACGGCGTATACCCGACTGCTATAATGGCTATTGGCAACGAAGTAATATACATGGCTGCTACTGAGCACACTGTGAGCACACCGATTTACAAGGGTGCAAAGGTGCGTGCTGTTAACGCAATAAATGGCACGGAGCTTTGGACGACCTCGTCCTTTGTTAATTCATTCCACACCACATCGATGGCTATCGCGGACGGCTTTACGACATGGTGGAACGGCTACGACAACCAAATCTACACTACCGGCAGAGGGCCAAGCCACACTACGGTTCTAATCCAAAATGACGTCATCGACCAAGGAAGCAGTGTGTTGATCAAAGGCACAGTCATGGATACAGCTACTGGCACAACTCAGGACGAGCAGATTGCCCGATTCCCTGATGGTGTTGCATGTGTTTCGGATGAAAGCATGGATGAATGGATGGGTTACATATATCAGCAGAGACCCTGTCCAGGCGACATCACTGGGGTTACTGTCTCAATTGATGTACTAGATGCAAACGGAAATTACAGAAACATCGGAACCGCGAAGAGCGATGCTAATGGCTTCTATAGTCTTGCTTGGTTACCCGACATTCCTGGAACGTACACTGTATTTGCGAATTTTGCAGGCACCAATGGATACTGGCCATCATCAGCAGAAACGAGCTTTGCAGTCG
This sequence comes from Bathyarchaeia archaeon, assembly GCA_050108095.1. Classification (GTDB taxonomy): domain Archaea; phylum Thermoproteota; class Bathyarchaeia; order Bathyarchaeales; family Bathycorpusculaceae; genus Bathycorpusculum. The sequence goes on along the minus strand of JBNIDO010000071.1, from coordinate 7,174 downwards.
ATGAAGTAGCACCTACGCAACCTACAGCAGTGCCGCAAACGGGTTTAGCTACAACTAGTGACCTTATTATGTACTTGGCAATCGGTTTCATCGCAACCATAATTGCAATAGCCATAGTCGGCTTGCTGCTCCTCAGAAAACGGCCATAAGCAAAAGGAAACAAACAATTTTCCCTTCCCTTTTTTGGGACTAAAAAGCGTAAATAAGTGGGCTGAGTGGGCTCTGGATGAAAAATAACCAGTCGCGGTTGAAGGGTGGTTTAGTTGCATTTTCCATTCTTTTCTTCCTTAAGGGTTCCAGAGTCCCAGCAAACCACAAAGCCCCAAGTTTTAGATGAGCGAACCACCTATGAAGTCGGTTGGCCACCGTGTGGGATTTACGAAAATGTAGAATTCTGCATTTTTTATGTTATCTATTGAGTAAATGGCTTTTTTAAGAGAGTTTACGTCGTTGAAGTCTCGAGCGTTGACTGCAATCCTGAGGTCGTAGGCGCCGCCTATGAACTTGGCGCAGAAAGTCAAATTAGGTATTTCAAGCAGTTGTGCCTCTACTTCAGCTATGTTCCCTCTGTTTGTTACTTTGATGTAGCTGTCCAAGTTCGCCTTGTAACCCAATTTAGAAGGGTCCACAGTTATGCTTGAAAGGTTCAATACGTTTCTGTCTCGAAGCAAGCGATATCTCTGAATTATGTTAGATGTTGAGATTCCTATGTGCTTGGATAAACTCTTGAAGGGCACCCTCGAATCCTGCATTAAGGCTTTACAGATTTTAAGGTCTATTTCGTCTAGGTCTGTTGGGGCAAAGCTTTTTTTGGGCTTGGGTGCTTTTTTCTCAACTCTTTCTTTTGGTGGTATAATCAAGTTCTCAGGGTGCCATGGAGTATCCCATAAATCAGCAAAGATCAAGACATCTAAACTTTTAACGAATGGTTTGATATCTATCTGGCGAACCAATGTTGATAAATCATTGAATTTTCTAGCAAATATCTGACCGCTAATATCATATTTGCCTATCGGTGATGCGACTCTTACCGACGGCTTGTTTTTTAATGATTCTTTGACTTTTTCCTTGTCTGATAGGTCGGTTAGTATTCCTATTTCTGCTATGCTTTCATAGCCTACGCTTAACGGATTTAGGAACATGCGTTCGGAGAGAATTATGCCTGATTTTTTTAGTTGTGTATACCTCTTTGTAACGGCTGTTACGGATATGCCGCACAGTTTAGATAATTCTGTGAAGCTAGTTCTCGATTCGACTAAAAGAGCACTTAGAATTGTTGAATCGGTTTCGTCAATTTCTCTCGTTCTGCCTCACTCTTTGAGATTGTTAATTATCGAAGAGGGGTTTGTCTGTATTATATCATTATTGGTTGTCTGGTTGTTTTTCTATGTTGAGGTCTGTTTGTTTTTATGCACCGTAAAAAAATTTTAACTATTAACCCCACTTTATGTTGAACTTATTCTGTTAAAAAACTGTCTAGTGCAAAATTTTAAATAGCTAATCCGCTAAAAAACCAACCACCCAACTAAAGGAGAATAAAAAATTGAAATTTGCAAAAAATAAAACCTTAGCTATAGCAATAGTGATAATCTTTGTATCATCAATTGCAGCAACCGCAACACTCACGCCAACAGCAAACGCACATGAACCTGCATGGGAGATTCCAACATACGCCTATGTCACATGCGCACCAAATCCAATCGGCGTAGACCAGCAAGTAAACGTCTTCATGTTCTTAACCAACTACTTCTACGGCTCACAATACACAAACACCTACCGATTCCACAACTTCCAACTCACCATCACCTCCCCAACCGGTCACGTGGAGACTCAAAACTTCCCATACATAGCTGACACCACCTCCAACCAAGCCACAACCTTTACTCCAACCGAAGTCGGCACCTACACACTCAACTTCACCTACCCAGGACAAACGATAACCGCAGCAGACCAAGCAGCCGGTTCATTATACGTAAACGACACGTTCCTCCCAAGCAGTGCATCAACCACCCTCACTGTACAACAAGACCCAATACCCCCAGCCATCACCAGCTATCCGCTTCCAACTGAGTACTGGACACGACCGATTTACGGTGAGAATACTGACTGGTGGAGCATCTCATCCAACTGGCTAGGTATAACTGCACCTAACTACGGCGGCTGGACAGCAACAGGTACCGATGCACTCATGGGCGCATCTAACGGTTTAGCAGTGTACCCTGGCGACGCTATCGGATCTATGACAAGTCACATTATGTGGACTAAACCAATGCAGAGCGGAGGTGTGGTCGGCGGAAACAACTATGACATACCCGGACAAACCTTCTTCGACGGATCAGCATACCTCATTAGATACAATAACCCAATCATACTCGACGGAATGCTCTTCTACACTGAACCAATCTCATTCAGCAACACAGGCTACAGACAAAACCCTGGAGCAGGCTATGGACCGACAACTTGCGTTGATTTACGGACAGGCGAAGAAATCTGGTCTCGCACCGATGTACCGGCGCTTTCTATGGGCTTAATCATGAACGTTCAAACTCAAAACGAACACGGTGTATGTCCACCTGTTTTAATCGCTATCGTCGGAAACACTTGGCTGGGTTACGATGCATACACAGGAAACTGGCTATTCAACATAACCAACGTACCAACATTCACCTCTGGAAGATCAATGGGTCCAGACGGTCAATACTTAAACTATGTACTATCTAACGCAGGCAATGCAACAAACCCCGATTGGCGTTTAGGCGAATGGAACTGCACCAAGGTCTTTCTGCCTGGCACTTCGGCGGCTCCCTCAATGACTGGCGTAAAAGATGGTAGTGTTTCCACTGGTACTAACACACTCTACGACTGGAACGTTTCAATACCTTGGCTAAACACGCCCGAAACAAAACCAGTAACCATAGTTGCAGCTAAATATGGAGATGGTATCCTCTGTTATACCGGCACATTGCCCTCTAACGGCGAAAACTTAGCTTTCGGCACAATAAGCACAACCCCATACACATACTTCTTCATCAACCTAGACTCAACTAAAGGCGCAATCGGCTCAGTATCATGGTCGAAGACATATGACCCACCAGCAAACAACTACACCGTCGTACAGGGCGGTGTTGACTGGGAATCACGTGTCTTTGTGCAGTCATACAAAGAAGCCACCAAATGGGTTGCATTCGACTTAGACACAGGCGCACAGACTTGGATGTCTGAGCAACAGGTAGCATTCGATTACTACGGCAGCGACAGTGCTGGTGTCCTATCAGGTCAGTTTGCATATGGTAAACTCTACAGCATGGCAATGGGCGGCATACTATACTGTTACGACGCAAAAACAGGTAACTTAGACTGGACTTATGGCAATGGCGGCGAAGGCAACAGCACAAACAGCGGATTTGCATGGCCTTACGGTAACATTCCAACCTTTATACATGGAGTTGGAAACGGCGTTATCTACTTGGTTACAACCGAACACACCTGGACAACCCCCATCTACAAAGGCGGCTTAGCACGCGCAGTCAACGCAACTGACGGCACAGAAATCTGGACTATCTCGTCAGTTACTATGGAATTCGGCCAAATGAGTTACGCTATGGCAGACGGTTTCAACACTTGGTTTAACGGCTATGATAACCAAATCTACGTTGTTGGCAGAGGACCAAGCACTACTTCAGTTTCAACACCGCACTCTGGCTTAGCATGGGAACAGCCCCTAGTTATCACTGGTTCAGTCATGGATATCTCAAGTGGAACAACCCAAGATGAACAAGCCACACGCTTCCCCAACGGAGTACCAGTTGCATCAGACGCAAGCATGACGGACTGGATGGGCTACATATACCAGCAAAAGCCTCAACCAAGCAACTACACTGGCGTCACAGTAGTTCTCTCAGTCATCGACTCAAACGGTAACTACCGTCAAATTGGCAGTGCAATAACCGATGCTACAGGCACCTACAGCTACACTTGGACCCCCGACATCCCCGGTGACTTCACAGTCTACGCAAACTTCGAAGGAACAAACGGTTACTGGCCATCGTACGCTGAAGACCATTTCACAGTAATGCAGCCGCCTCAACCAACCTCAACACAGCAACCGCTTGACATGGCATCAACTCAAAACTACATCCTGACGATAGGAATAGCCATTATCGTGGTCATCATCGTTATCGGCGCTGTCCTTGCCCTGCTCATCAGAAAACGTCCATAAAAACAATAAAATCAATTCCCTCTTCCTTTTTTTGGAAGCAGAAATGCAAGAGAGGCTGAATGGGCTCTGGATCTGAGTCACGCGTTTCCGAAAAGAATGGTTAGTGCATTCCCCATTCTTATCTCCTTAATTGCTCCAGAGTCCCAGCAAACCCCTTAAGGAAGGAATCTTACAAATTCAGAAGGTCGAGATGTGTTGGTGAGGTGACGGCCAAGTATCGGGAATTTTCCTTGCACTAGCTTCAACCTTTGTTATGCCATTAATTTTGGCAATTTGGTCCTGAATCGCGAAGGATTCAGAGATGTCTCTAACCATTGCGGTTCCTTGGAGATCGTAGTCACCGCTTACTTTTGTCACATTCACTATGTCAGGTATCTTTGTAAGGGAATCCACAATTATGTTTGACATGCTGCCCGGTACTGCAAAGGCTATGTTGAAGTCGACCAGAGAGTAGTAACCTATTTTTTTTGGGTCTATTTGAATTGAAGCCTTCAAGGAACCTTTTTCCCTGAGTCTGTTGTATCTGTTTATGACAGTTTCTGTGGATACGCCTATTTGTTTGGCAATTTGAGTAAACGAGGCTCGTCCATCCAGCGTAAGCTTCTCAGTGATTTGCTTGTCAAGATCATCGATTGGACTTTCGGGCTTAGGAATGCTTGCCGTTTTGGCTTTTTCTTGTCCGCTGTCCCTATTTGCATATTTTGGGGTAGCCTTGAGGTTTAGGTTCTCAGGTATGTTTCTAACGCCTGTCCAAACATAGGTCTTCAACCCAATCGTGGGTATTTTCTGTTTTATTGTCTGTTTTATGGTATCTAGTTCATTTAGGTCCCTCAAGTAAGCAACTGCTCTGACATTGTAGACGCAATTATACTGTCGGTTGGCTCGCAGTTCAGTTATCGTCGAAATAAGCTCCATAACATGTTCAACATGTTCTGCATTAACACTGATTAGCAGCGTTGCGTTTACAGCAAATCCAAAATGACTATAATTAATTTGAACAGTTGCCCCTTTAATAATACCTTTTTTCTCCATTACCTTACAACGTTTCCATGCGACGTTCTTGGTAACTCTGCCTGCTTTCGCCAGTTCATCGAAACCTGTTCGTCCATCGTTTAACAGGATTCTTAGAATCTTTGCGTCTAAGTCATTGAGTTTGGCAGTCGCTGGTCTCCTGTTTGGCATAGGGTCTACAGATAAACTCTAGTTATTTAATTCTTGGCTTTTTTAATACGGTTTATGCCCCTTTTTCTATAGTGTTGACATATACTGTCTTGGCGTGGGCCATTTAGTCCATTTTTCGCTAAATCTGTATAGTTCTGTGTCTATTTTTATTATTCCCGGGATTTTCCCCATGCTTTCCTGGATGCTAAGCAACTGATCCAAGTTCTGCAGCATCGCGTATATCTGCAGGTCGTAATCTCCGCTTGTTTTCATTATGCTTATAATATCTGGTATCTTGCTTAGTTGATCGATGATGAGATTGGATTCTTCATCGGATGTGACTACAAAAAAAATTCCGAGAGCGCGATACCCGATTTTGTATGGATTAATTTGAATGGTGACTTTTAAAGCTCCATTGTTTTTTAGTCTTTCAAGCTTTCTTTTTGCAGTTGAAGTCGTGAGCGCTAATTTTTCGCCCAAGGATTCGATAGGTATTCGCCCATTCTCTGTTAGAAGATCAGCCATTTTCAAGTCAATCTCATCGAGGCTGATGCTTGTTTTCCGCATCAAACTTGCTGTTACTCTGCTATTTTTCTCACTGTTGATTAACTCATTATTTTTTCGATTGCCCTCAGTGATCGCTATGTTATAGTTCATCTCTCTAACGCCCGTCCACATAGAAGTCTTCATCTCAAGCACTGAAAAACTTCTTTTAATGCAATCCTTGACCTCATTTAGTTGCTCGAAGGTTTTAAGAATCAACAGGCAATCAACACTTCCGCCTACCCCTGTCGAATAAACAGCGTAAACATCTGGCATCCCCCGTAAGTATTTGATGAGGTTGTCTGCTTGCCCGGAGTGTACATTAATTGAGATGTAACTGACTGCTTGGTAGCCAAACAGTTTATAATTTATGTGTGTGGTTGCCCCTGTGATTATGCCCATTTTTTCCATTTCTTGGTAATTCTTTTTTATAATTTGCTCTGAGACTCCTGTGGCTGCCGCAATCTCTTTCTCGCTTTTGCGCCCGTCAACTAGTAGCTGTTTAAGAATTTTCGCTTGGACTTCGCTGAATTGCTTTATTTTAACCACTGTTCCCTTTTCATGGTTATGTTGGATGTACAACAATTTAAAGTTCACCACTGATGATGATTTTGAACATTATCGCCGATTTTTTATTGAATAGGCTTTTTTACCACTATCAAGTGCTCATTTTAAATATCATCGCCATATTGAGCAACAAACTGGCTGTTTATTTCAATTATCGCGCAAACTCTTATTAATGTTCTAGGTTACACTTCAGGCACGCAAAAGGAGAAAAAATAATGAATAATGTCACAAGATCAAAAAAAGCTCTAATAGCCATCATCTTCACAGCACTACTAACGACTTCAATCGCTATTGCTGCCATACCAAACGTCTCAGCACACACTCCATCATGGGAAATCCCAACCCACGCTTACATAGAAGCAACACCTAACCCCGTCGGCGTCGGCCAATCCATGATCATCTTTATGTGGCTCGACCAAGTCTTCGGCGCAGGCTTCGAATCCAACGCTGTTGCTGCTCTAGCAAACAACTACCGATTCCATTACTACAACCTGACCATCGTTGCGCCAGACGGCAACGTCACAACAAAGATTTTCGACACGGTCGTTGACTCAACTTCTAACCAGTACATGCAGTTCACCCCTGACCAAACCGGTGTCTACCACTTATACTTCTCATTCCCCGGACAGGCATACGCACAATACGAAGGCGGCTACAACCCCAACTCAGTACTAGTCAATGATA
>JBNIDO010000070.1:0-15173 GCA_050108095.1 Bathyarchaeia archaeon | reverse complement strand
ACCGCTAAATGTTGCCAATTTTTATTCCTCATATTCATGGGTGACGAATTGATGGGGTACACTGTATTTAAGTTTTACGCTTTACAGATTTTAACTACGAAAACCGTATTAAAATATGTTATTTATGATGAAAAAAACTCTAATTAAAGACGTTTTACGTAAAAAAACAACGACAAACAAGGCTAAGGCACAACAGTATAAGCCGTAAAACACCCATCACAACAACCATAAATCCCCCTCAGATACGCCAACGCATCCTCCAAAGTGACAGCAGAAGGAATAACCTGCTGAAAATTATCCTGACGAACCAATTCCGAGAGCGCGCCGGATTGCGTTCCAACGATTTTCATGGTAAGTCGGTATGGCCCCGAAATGAAGAGAAGGGTATCGCCATGTTGGGGTTTGCCCTTACGTACATCGATTGTTTTTTTACCCTGCTTTAGCCATTCGAAGACTTCTCTTTTTGCTAGAAGCGTCGGCAAATCCGATTTCCTTAAGCTCTGTTGAGGCGGCTAGAAGATAAATATTAAGTAAAAAAACGAATAAAGAAAAAGGGGTCATCTGAAGCAGCACTGCCTAACAGGACTCTTCTAACCTGTTTGTATGGGATGGAATAGACCGTCAGAGCAAAAAACTTCGCTGGCACCCGGGCATCTGCTTGAGGATTTGTCCACAACCAGCCAGCACCGCCACCCAGACACAGAACCCAAAACACAGCCACCTTCCAAGTCCCTAAGAAGAAGATGAGCAAGGTAGACTTTCTCTTTTCATCTAACACTAGAAAATCAGAAATCGATGCACAGAGATTGCTAAAATAACTATAGAAGATAGTTCAAACGAAACTGAAAAAATAAGAAAAGTTTGGGATTCATGGAAAAGAGGGTTAGGTTTACCCTTTGCCTTTTTCTTCTTTACCGAAGTACTGAGTCCACTTTAGCTTGCGTGCATCACGTTTGAATTCGAGGCTGCTCTTTTTACATTTGCTGGAGTCGAACCAGAGGATTGAGCCGTCGTTTTTAACGTACATCATGCCTGTGCCAGCTGGAAATTCAGCACCACAGAACGAACATTTTCTCGGTTTTGGCATGACAACTTACTCCTTGCAGTTTATCTCGTTATTTTCTTTGCTTCACGTTCAGTTTCTCGAAGCATCAGGATATCTTGAACACGTACCGGTCCTTTAACGTTGCGTGTGATGATTCTGCCCTTGTCTTTGCCTTCCATGATTCGAACGCGGACCTGCGTGATTTCGCCTGTTACGCCTGTGCGCCCGATGATCTGGATAACTTCTGCAGGAACTTGTTCTTCTGTTGTTTCTTTGCTACTCATATTACTGAGTGCCTCGTTTAACCTGGTCGATGCGTGTGATTATTTCTTTGATTAAGCCTGCTGCTTCTCCTTCTCTCATGATGCATGCTGCTGCGCATGGGACGTCGATGCCGATGGATTTGCCGAGTTGTTCTTTGCTTGGTACAAAGACGTATGGAATTTTGCGTTCGTCACAGAGCAATGGTAGGTGTGCGATGACTTCTGGGGGGTCAACGTCTTCGGCGATGATGACGAGTTTTGCTTGACTGCGTTCTACAGCTTTTGTGGCTTCGTTGGTTCCTTTCCTAACTGATCCTGATTTTGAAGCAATCGTTAGGGCTTCATAGGCTGCATCTACGAGTTCTTTTGGGACTTCATACTTTACATAGAATGGTTTTGTCATGTTTTCTTGGCCTCACCCTTGTTAAGGCACAGTCTTATCCACGCTTCACATTTAATAAGTTTTCGACTCCAAAAGTCCATACTTGTTCCTTCGCCTTATATACCATCCAGAAACCTTTAAATCTCAAGCTACGGTCACATCCATGTTTTCGAGAGGGGAAACGCGTTTGCAAAGACTGGGCAGGATTTCAAATGTATCTCCTTCAGGAAACGCCATAGTTAAAGCAGAAAATCCCCCGAAAATCGGCTCCGAAGTCGTCGATGAGAACCTCAATGTTGTCGGTAAAGTTTTCGATATAATTGGCCCGGTCTCTGCGCCTTATGCAGTTATAAAACCCAAAATTAGAGAACCCGTCAAACTAGTCAACAAACCAGTGTACTTGCTTCTCTCGAAGACAAAACGGAGTTAAAGAGAGAATGATCAGAGACAGCAAGTTACATGAAGAAACAGACCAGGACCAAACCGCAGGCAGAACTGAACCCTACAAGACGCGGTCTTGCCCTGAATGCGGAAGCACCCGACTTATGCATGATTCAGAAGCAGCGGAGATAGTCTGCATGGATTGCGGCATTGTCGTCCAACAGAAAATGACTGATCGAGGCCCAGAATGGCGAGCGTTTGACGATGAACAACGTTCTAAACGAACCAGAGTCGGAGCCCCCCTAACATACACCATTCACGATAAAGGATTATCCACAACCATCGATTGGCATGACAGAGACATCTATGGCAAAAGTCTCTCCCCTGGGCAGAAAGCACAGGTTTACCGCCTGCGTAAATGGCAACGCCGCATCAGAGTCTCCGACGCCACTGAACGCAACCTCGCCTTTGCGCTCTCAGAAATCACAAAGATTTCCAACAATCTCAACTTGCCAAAGAACATTTTGGAAACCGCCTCGGTTATCTACCGAAAAGCTGTCAAAGAGCGCCTAATCCGAGGGAGGTCTATTCAGGGTGTCACATCAGCAGCGCTCTACTTGGCATGCAGACAATGCGGATTGCCCCGGACCCTAGATGAGATTGCTCAAGCCTCAACTGTCAACAAGAAAGAGGTTGGCAGAAGCTACCGGTTCTTAATCCGTGAACTCAACTACTCAATTCCACCGTTGCGCCCAAGCCAATACATCACAAAGTTCTCCAATCAGCTAACCATGCAGGGAAAAGTCGAGGAAATAGCACACAAAATCTTGGCTGCAGCAAAAGAACTCAAACTCACCTCTGGCAGAGGACCCACAGGCATAGCTGCTGCAGCAAGCTACGTCGCATCAGTGCTCACAGGCGAACGGAAGACACAAAGAGAAATCGCCGAAATCGCACAGGTCACCGAAGTCACCATACGGAACCGCTACAAAGAACTCGTCGACAGATTGATGTTTCAGATAAGTATCTAAGCAACCGATTCTTTCTTCTTTTTGGTGGGCTTAGCTGATGAACGATGAGGACTACTGTGTAGAGGCAGAGGATAAGTTGACTCTGCAGGAGTCCGTTGCTAAACTGCGGCAGATAAACGCAGAGTTACGGGAAGTCGCTGCTAACTTGCATGAGAAGTTGGCGATGCTTGATTCCGAACCCCAATTGCATAGGAGCCTAGACAAGTTAAGGCAGGACATGGAAACAAGAGCCAGTGACCTCGAAGCAGAAGTTAAACGGCTGCGCCAGGACCTTAAGAACGTTAAGGATTTCTTAGGCAGCAACAGAAAAATATCAAGCGATTCTTGATTAGATACAGCTATTTTTTTAAGCGCGTTAAAGCATTTCTATGGTATGCCCTATAAGTTTACTTTCGACCTCTCTAATGTTTCACGTTTCTTTTTCACGGAACTAACGTTGCTTAGTTACCAAAAGGGCATGCATAAATCCTTCCTAAAAACCGCCAACGATTTAATCGTAAAATTCCGCATACAAGAAGCCACTGGGCTCAACATATCCGACGCCATAGTTGTGCTCCAAGACCTCATCGACCTTCAAGCAATTAACCTCTCGGAGAGAAGCAGGTTTCTCGAAACCAAGAAACGGGCGCTTTTTCTGCCTCACTGCTCCCGAAAATACATGGATAGCCGATGCAAAGCCAACTTCGACGCATCCATACCTTCCTACTTCTGTGCTCAATGCTCTGAGGACTGCCAGGTTAACAAGGCAACACAATACGCTAAAAGCAAAGGCTATGACGTCTATGTGCTGCCAGGCGGCTCATGCATTCCCAAGATTCTAAAGTCTACCCGCTATGAGGGTGTTGTCGGTGTAGCTTGCGGGGAAGAGATGAAGATGATGGGTCACCTGCTGGAGTGCATGGATGTGGCTGGGCAGGGAGTGCCGCTGATTAAGAATGGCTGTGCAAACACCCTCTTTAACATGGAAACCATCGCTAAAGTTCTCTGATACATATAGCGATTGATGTTAGTAAAGCTTATAATACCAGACCATAGAGCATTTATTGATTTACATGCCAGAGAAGAAAGCGGCATCAAAACCAAAAACGCAAACCAAGGCACATGCTAAACCAGCTAAAGCTGCTAAACCGAAACTTTATCGGACAGGCGAAAAATGCCCAGAATCAGGGCTCTACGAGCATTACTGTAAGGAAAAAGGTGAAGGGGCAAGGATTCCGCTGTCGAAATCGGAGACTTTTCCGCCTTGCCGTACCTGTGGCTCGGTTAAGTGGAAACTGATAATGTCGGCAAACTGAGTTTTCAATTTAGTGTCTGTTGCGTATTTGGCGGGGTTTGACAAATTTAAGCGGCGTTTGTTTTTCTAGTTTAGATGAAGAGAGTTTTGCCCTTGCTCATCTTCTTCTGGTGGGTCGTGTAGACTGTTGTGTTTTGTGTTATGCAATGCCGGTGGGTTGCTGGTTGGTTGAGGGGTTTTCTACAAGCAGAACAGGCTATGCTGGAGTTGAGGAGTCCCAGAGGAACTGGAAGTACTCCCGTGCAAACCCCACAACGCCCACGTGGTCGCTCCAAATCACCAGACTTGGCTTATCCTCGCCCAGAAACAGCATGGCTTCTTTGCCGTCGGCGATTATGCCGCCGCCAAACATGTGGTCTCGGATACGCAACTCGCCAAACCCAGCGAATTTTTTGAGGAAAAGCCAATCTTCTTTTTTGCCCGCCGCCATCAACTTGATAGTAACGGATTTCTTGATTCCGCTTCTAAGCAGAGGTTCCGCCAAAGTAATCACGGGCTTGGCGAACTCTGGCGCTGCCACAACGATTTCAACAGAGGCTTTTTTTACGATTTCCTCTAGCTTGTTTAGGACCGCTTGCTGCCCCCTCAATATGAGCATGTCGGGGCGTTCGACGAGTTCACGTTTCTCGTAGAGGGGTTGGAGGGCTTCAGCTATGGTGTTTTCCCATCCTGCGTATTTGTCTTCGAGTCGCAGTTTGGTGGAGCGTGTGGCTTCCAAGGGCGGCACGGGATAGTACTTGAAGGGGCGGGTTTCGCTGCTTTTAATCCAGCCCTTGTCTTTGAGCGAGTTGAGGACCTCATACATTTTGCTATACGGTACGCTGGCTTGCTCGCTGACTTCCATCGCCGTCAATTCTCCGCCTTCAAGGAGAACTAGGTAGGCGTCGATTTCGTAGGCGTTTAAGCCCATTTCACGTAGTGTACTGCGGGTTTCCTCGTTCACTGCCATGGTTTTCCCCTCAATCACCGTAGGAAACGTTTGGAAACTTATTTATCATCACTTCTGCTCTTAAGCACTTCGACTATAACGCTTACACGTCAGAAGGCAAATCCTGCATGAAAGATATTAAACCGACTAGAAGTATCTGTCCCGAATGCCTAAACCCCCTCGACGCAACCATCTACGAGGACGAAGGCAAAGTATTCATCAAAAAAACCTGCTCCGAACACGGCTCTTTCAATGAGCTTTACTGGTCGGACTACGACCAATACGTTCGCGCTGAGAAATTCCGAAACCAAGGAACAGGCGTAGAGAACCCCCGCACGGAGAAGAAGTTGGGTTGCCCAAGCGACTGCGGACTGTGCCCCGAACACCACTCACACACCGCATTGGCAATCATCGACGTCACTAACCGTTGTAACCTCAAATGCCCCGTGTGTTTTGCCAACGCAAACTATGCCGGCTACGTCTATGAACCAACTATGGAGCAGGTTGTAGGCATGCTTGAGAACCTGCGTGCCACTAAACCGGTGCCGGCGCAGGCGCTTCAGTTCAGCGGCGGAGAACCCACCATCCGCAAAGAACTCCCCGACATGATCAGAAAAGCCAAAGAACTCGGCTTCAACCACGTCGAAGTTAACACCAACGGTTTACGCCTAAGCCAAGACGTCGAGTACTGCAAGGAACTCAAAGAAGCAGGCGTCAGCACCATCTACCTCCAGTTTGATGGCTTAACCCCCGACGTTTACAAGTACATACGTGGCGTCGATTTGCTTGACATAAAGATGAAGGCGATTGAGAACCTCCGTGCTGCAGGATGGAACAGCGCTGTCCTAGTTGTCACATTGATTAAAGGTGTCAACGACGGCCAATTGGGCGACATCATCAACTTCGCCGCCAAGAACAGCGATGTTATACGATGCATAAACATACAGCCAGTTTCGCTTTGCGGTCGTTTGCCAGCTGATGAACGGGAAAAGATGCGCATCACCATCCCTGACTTCATGAAGAAAATAGAAGAACAAACCGACGGCGTCATCAAAGTCAGCGACTTCTACCCAGTACCTGTGGTAGTTCCCGTCTCTAAAGCCGTCGGAGCAATCAAAGACAAACGCTATGTCGAGTTCACAGCGCACCCACACTGCGGCATGGCAACTTTCGTTTTCATAGAAAACGGCAAAATCACCCCCATCACACGCTACGGCAACATCGACAAGTTCGTCGCCACCCTCCAGAGCGTCTACGACGATGCCTCCAAAGGTAACAAGAGCAAAGCCAAACTCCGCCTCGTCGGTGCAGGGCGCCACATCAAATTCAGCTTCCTCCGTAAGTACGTGCTAAAAGTGCTGGTTAACGGCGACTACAAATCCTTAGGCGACTTCGCCCGCTCAGCAGTCCTGATTTCATCCATGCACTTTATGGACCCCTACAACTTTGACCTTGAACGCGTCAGCAACTGTGTCATCCACTACGCTGTGCCCGACGGCAGAATAATACCCTTCTGCACCATGAACTCCATCCACCGCGCCTCGGTTGAGAAGAAACTTGGCGTTCCCATCAAAGAATGGCAAAACAAACATAAGGTTGAAATAAGCCAGACAGTCTAGATGTTGGAATTATAAAATATTTGCAAGGTGAATAATTAATGGGTGGAAAAAAGAAGCTTGGCATAAAGCAGATGGAGAAGCAGCAGGGAGACAAAGCAGCCGAAGATAAATCGAAGAAGAAAGAAGAAAAGAAAGGTCCGCCGCAGAAGAAAACTACAGTCAGCATATTGGCTCCAGACGTAAAAGATGGCAGAATCGTGGCTGAAGTCAAAAAAATGAACGTCTTAACACCATACGCAGTTGCAACACGCTATGGCATACGTCTCAGCGCAGCAAAAGACTTCCTCGAGCAGCTAGAAGCCAACGGTGCAATCCAACTTGTATCCGGAAGCCACAACCTAAAAATCTACAAGCCAGCAGCCTAAGCTGCTAAACTTTAATTTTATTTAGCATATTTTGGAGTTTAGTTGTTTGAGTTTTCCCGAAAAAGTCTATACCGGCAAAGAAGTCAAAGCCGCCAGAGCACTCGCTGAACAAGGTTATAGGCACAACTTAGTAGTCAATGGACAGTCAGATTTTACGTGGAAAGTCAAAGAAGCCCTTGAATACATAAAAACCGCAGGGTACTACGATTACCTCCAAACCTACATCCGCGAAATCGTGGAAATCGACGGCATGACCCAACTGAGGCAAGCAGAAGTCGCCATCTGGGCTAACAAATTCGCCGTAGACAACCCCATAGACGCTGCCAGCCTGTTTATACAGAAAGCCTTCAGTATGCAGGAGTACTTGCAAGGGAAACTCTATTATGGCGGCGTCGCAGAGAAACGCTCAGTAGCCAAACGCATGGAATTTCTTGAAGCGCTCAAAGAGAAAACGGACAGCAAAGAAGTTAGGGAAGAATGTGAACGGCTGCTTGCTCTTTGGAGAGAAAGCTCGGTTTAGTTATGCCAACACGACTTTGATGGTTGAGCCGCTTTTAACCTGCTTAAACAAATCTAGGTTGCTTGTTATTTTCCCCAGTATGCTTACTGGGCTGTAGGGTTGGGATTTGCCGTAGAAGACGCAGAGTGCACTGCCCATGGGCCAAAACGCGATGGTGCCCGTCTCAACTGTTGGTTTAGCTTTTTCTTCGCCCATCTTTATTGGGATTTCAAAGTATACTTCTTCTTTGTAGAGTGCTGCTCGACCCTCCATTGGAAGCTTGCGCACCACGTAGTCTATGGTTCGTGGAGCCATGAATCTGACCAATTCGCCTTCTGCTTCGCCTAAACCTTCTATGAGGAACTTGATTTTAACACGAGAGATGCCTTCATCATTACTCAAACACATCATACCCCTTTACAGAAAACCCTTAAGCGTGAAATCAAAAAATATAGTGTAAAAGTGCAATTTAACTTTTACACTCTCATATACCTCTATTTAGAGCCGCCGCTTTGTCTATAGAAGGCTTAGCACTGTTTCGCCGATGAACTTTATCTCTTCAGCTGTGACTGCGGGGTGAACTGGCAATGAAAACACCTGTTTAGCCGCCTTCTCGGTTTCAGGCAATTCTTTGGCGTCGTAGTTGTCACGGTAGTAGGGCATTGTGTTTATCGGGTGGACGTAGTAGGCTTCTGCGCCTATGCCTTTGGCTTTCAGGTCATCGAGGAGTTTGTCACGTTGGGCTTGGGTGGCGTCTACTAATCGTGCTGTGTAGAGGTACCAGCTATGGTGGCAGCTCTCAGTTTCATAGGGCAAGATAAGCTTCGGGGATTTTGAGAGAATTTCAGTCAGTTGCTTTGCGTTTTCGTGGCGTTTAGCAACAAACGAGGGCAGCTTCTTTAGTTGTACGATGCCGATTGCTGCTTCGAGTTCTGGCAATCGATAGTTGCTTCCCAGCATCTCTGAGGCATACTTGGCTTTTTCCCCATGAGTACGAATCATGCGCAGCTTCTCGTCAAGTTCATCGCTATCGGTGGTGACTACACCGCCTTCGCCAGTCATCATGTTCTTGCTTGCATAGAGACTCCAACATGCAGCATTAGAGAATGACCCGGCTGGTTTCCCAGAGTAGGTTGCGCCATGCGCCTGCGCAGCGTCTTCAACCAGTGCCAAACCATGCTTCTCTGCAATTTCCCGCATCGGCTTCATGTCCGCTGAGAAACCATATAGATCCACTGGCAGGATGGCTTTGGTTTTTTTGGTTATGGCTTTCTCGGCTGCTGCTGGTGAGAGTGTGTAGGTTTTGGGGTCGATATCTGCGAAAACGGGTTTTGCCCCGGCTAACGCGACTGCTTCGGCGGTGGCTACAAAGGTGAAGCTGGGCACTATTACTTCGTCGTCGCGTTTGACGCCTACCGCCATGACCGCTGAATGCAGCGCCGCTGTGCCTGTGTTTACGGCGACTGCGTGTTTGGTGCCTGCAAATTGGGCGAAGAGTTTCTCGAACTCTAAAACTTTTGGTCCTGCGCCTAGGGCGTTGGTTACGGGTCCCCTACGCATAACTTCGATGACTGCTTGGACTTCTGCTTCATCAGTGCTTGGTCTGTTAATCGGTATCATTTTTTTTGGGTCTCCTCTACATAACTGGTTGCTTGGGGTATATTTCGATTATTACCAAAACAAGTTACTGGTTGATGTACAATCAGGCTAGAGGGTGTCTGTTTATAAAAAAGTTTTCTGCTCATCTGCGGTGACTGCACTGGCACAGTCACATACGCTAAACTACCTCAAGCAGCTATCCTCACTTGAGGTATACGTTGTGCTTGGAGAATTAATCGGTGAATTCACCGGCAAAAACATGGGCTACCGAGTTTTAAGCGACGGAAAAATCGAAACATCCAACCAAGGCACAGGCAAAATCCTCGGCATGCAAGCCTTCATCATGTCCACCGCACTGTCCACCATGGCTAACGGCGTATTCATGGGCGAAGTCAACAGCCTAATAACACTCATGGACGGCAGCGGAGTAATGCTTAGGGGTAACGCGGTTAGTTGGCAAGGGGGCAAAGGCGGCGTCACCCGAGCGGCATCCATCCAGACCACTCATTCAGAGAAGCTCCAAAGGCTTGTCAAGGTAGTTCTGGTGCATGAATACGAGACCGATGAGATGGGTAATTGGGTGGGCAAAATCTGGGAGTGGAAATAGCCTACTCCACAGTTAACTCCTGAGTAATCTTGTAATCCGTTACAACCGTGACCCCGCGCTTTTTGAACTGGCAATCCAACTCCACATCGCCAGTGTCAACACGGAGACTTTTTAACCTATCCAGCTTGCTTTTGGTGGCAATCACCATGATGTTTTCTAAGCCGACTTGGCGAATTACTTTGCTGCTGATTTGCTGATTGCCCCTGCCAAAGATGAAGCCTTGCCCACCGATTGGGGTAACGATGATTTTTGCGGGTTTGCCTCTGATTTGTTCGAGGATTTGTCTTTCGTTGACATCTCTAGCAACTATTTGCTTGTTCAAGAAGATATCCACGCCTAGCAGCGTTTTTTTCTGGTCCAAAAGGTCGGCGACTGTGCGCGTAGTGGTTCCTGGACCAACTATGTAGAGGGTGTCGGGAGCCATTTCTTCGATGACGTAGATGGCGATAGCTGCCTGATTCTCCACTTCGTTTTCTGTGGTGGCGCTCTCCATCTTGTTACCCTGGATGAGATGTGGTTCAAAGGGGCTAAGCATGTAGCCATAGAGTTCCGCTGAGAGATGCCCCTGTCGGAAAGCTTCTTCGTCGATATCCATGACTTCCGCCTCGCGCACAGGTAACCAGCCCCAGAGAAACTGAATGGCAACCCGCGCTGCGGCTTGCGGGCTAATCGCAAAAAGCGCACTATGCATCTTGACGCCCGTGGGCACGCCCAGCACTGGCCGTTTTAAGTCGACGGCTTTTTGGATGTCGCGGGTGGTTCCGTCACCGCCACAGTAAACCAGCAAATCCACACCCGCCTCAACGATGCCCTTGGCGATGGCTTGGGTGTCTTCGGGGGCGGTCTGGGCTTTTGCTTCACCGATAACTTCGCAGGTGTAGCCCTGTTTTGTTGCTTCGTTCTCACCCATTTCACCTGCGCCGACAACCAGTTTTAGATGTGCTTTAGCGGTGGCGATTTCAGACAGAAAAGTTTCTGCACGCTGTGCAGCTATGGGTTTGGCGCCGAGCGCTATTGCTTGTTGTAGGATAGCTTTGCCGTCTGTACCCTTAAGCCCGACGGCTCCGCCCATGCCTGCGACTGGGTTTACGATGAAGCCTATTGTTTTTTGGGGAATCGCCTGAGTAGTCAAATGCTATGAGCCTCTGTAGTAAATAGGCATGTGGGATTAATAAAAAGAAGAATTCCGTTTGCTTCTGTGCCTCGTCTTGGTCGGTTATCATATAGTTCACCTAAAGGTTGGGTTCAAAAAAGGGTGGTTGGTTCATCGGCGGCGTATCCACCAGATGAACACTATTATGGCGGGGACTGCAAAGATGGCGGCTATCCAGATCAGTATGGTCACCATGGAACCGACGACGTAATCTATGTTCCAGCTTGCAATGGCTGTGTTCCAGTTTCCGTCTATGTAGACTTTGATGGCGAAGGCGATGAAGAGCAACGGCGAAGCTGCTCCTCCTGCACCTGACCGCTTTTTGCCTTTGGTGGAGAGGTTGTACTGCTGTTTTTCTTGTTCGGGGATTCTCTTCCACCATAGCCAACCTATGCCTGCTCCCACTGCTACTGGGATGCCGATTAGGACCAACTCCCAAAAGATAGCGTGGAGAATGAACAGCACAAGGTTGTTCATCGTCCAGAGGTTTAGACCTGATGGGACCAGTCCTGTTGTCTGCGCGTTACCCGTGAACCAGACGAAGACGTACACGCCGCCTGCCGCCAGCAGTACCGCGGCTGCTATGAACGCCGCGAATGCTGCCTTGTGTTTTGCCATGAATCGTTGCCAATCCGAGCCTGTGTTGACTTGGGGCTGCTGGGTCAATTGTTTATTCCTCACTTGTCTAAGCTGTTGTTTGTGGGTTTATGGGTTGTGCTGGTTGCTGGGGTGGCGAGTAGTTGTATGGTTGGGTTTGGCTGTACTGTGGATACTGTTGGTTCTTCATGCCGAAGAAGCCTACAGCGGCAAATATCCAAGCAACAAAGATCAGCACTAAGCCGACGCCGATGATTGTAAGTAGTGAGCCCACCCAGAGCAGTGTGCCTGCGGTGCTAAGGGATTGGTCGCCTGATTTCTCTGCGAGTGTGTTAAAGGTGTCTTTTAGGTGTGAAGCTGCAAGCACGTAGAATACGAATGCGACGACGAGTCCTGCTAGGCATGCAATTAAGCCTATGCCAAAGCCAGCGGTTAATGTGAAGACGTTAAATGTGAACGCTGTTGCCGACGCGACGCCGATGAACATTGCTGTGCCAGCCACTGCAACTGCCACGATGGCGACGATGTAGTATTTCAGCCCAGTCCATGCGTTCTGGTAGATTGCTTGGTCATGGTAGTAGTCTGAGAATTCCTTCATGCTTTTCATGAGTAGGACTATACCGATTATTCCTAGGACCCAGCCGACGTAGGGAATGACACTGAGTAAAAGAAGTATCGCGCCCTCGCCAGCCAATTTTTTTGTTTGTTCAAAGTTCACGTTCATGTTATTTTGCCTCCATTTTTCGAGTTCCCATATTCTTTTTTGTTGATATAGCCCTAACATTTAGAAGAAAAAGCGGCGTGGAGTTCTAAGCGTTAGAGAATGCGACTCTAAGAGTTAGAGTTCGACCATTTACATGGAATTTTAGGGTAAAAACAGCAGTTTTAAGGGTCTTCAAAAAGAGAAAAGTAAATGGGGGTTGGTTGCGGCCTTAGTAGGGTTCGCAGCCGATGTATTGCTTGCTGACTTCGTTTAGCCACGGATAGAGCTTGCGCAACTTCTCCATGGACTCCGCGACTTTCTCCGCAGGGTACTCATAAGGCTGCAAGCGTCCACTAAAGTACTCCTCGTAAGCAGACATGTCAAAGAAACCGTGACCCGTCAAAGCAAACAGCAAAGTTTTGGGCTCGTTGGCTTGCTTGCATCGGAGTGCTTCATCGATTACGGCTTTGATGGCGTGGGCTGCCTCAGGCGAGGGGATAATGCCTTCACTGCGGATGAACGTTTTGGCAGCGTCGAAAGCAGCTACCTGGTTCACTGCGAGGGTGCTGATTTGTTTTTCTTTTGCTAAAACGCTGATGGTGGGTGCGATGCCGTGGTAACGGAGTCCGCCTGCGTGGATGGGTGCTGGCATGAAGTCATGACCCAGAGTGTGCATGGGAACCAGAGGGGTTAGTTTGGCGGTGTCGCCGTGGTCATAAGTATAGTAGCCACGGGTGACTTTTGGACATGCCGTGGGTTCGACGGCGATGAATTGTGTTTCTTTAGGTGCTTTCTTGCTGACTTTATCGTAGTAGAAGGGCCAGTACAAGCCGCTGAAACTGCTTCCTCCGCCTATGCAGCCGTAGACTGCATCAGGGTAATCTTCGACCATTGCCATCTGTTTCTGGGCTTCGAGTCCCGCGACGGTTTGGTGCATACAGACGTGGTTAAAGACGCTACCGATGGTGTAGTTGGCTTTTTTGCCTGTTTTCTCGCTTTCCAAGCTGTCCTCGACTGCTTCGCTGATTGCGATGCCTAAGCTGCCTCTGCTGTCGGGGTCTTCAGCAAGGATTTTTCTGCCCGCCGCCGTTTTGTTGCTTGGGCTGGCGATACATTCTGCGCCGAAAGCGTTCATCATGGCTTTGCGGTAGGGTTTCTGGTCGAAGCTTGCGCGGACCATGTAGACGGTGGCTTCTAAGCCGAATTTGTTAGCAGCAAAGCTGAGTGCGCTGCCCCATTGTCCTGCACCGGTTTCGGTGGTGACGCGGGTGATGCCTTCTTTCATGTTGTAGAAGGCTTGGGGTACGGAGCTGTTGGCTTTGTGACTGCCTGAAGGAGATACGCCTTCGTACTTGTAGTAGATTTTGGCTGGGGTCTTGAGCGCCTGCTCTAGGCCTGTAGCACGGAAGAGAGGGCTGGGTCTCCAGATTTTGTAGACTTCCCGTACTTCGTCAGGGATGTCTATCCAGCGTTCTTGGCTGATTTCTTGTCCGATGATTGCTTTGGGAAAAATCTTGGGAACGATGCCGACGCCCGGTTTCCCTGTTTCTGCTTCGATGAAGGGTGGCAGGGGGTGGGGTAGGTCGGGGGCTATGTTATACCATTGTTTTGGTATGTCTGATTCTTTGAGTAGGATTTTTTTGTCTGGCAAATCTATCGCCTTTTGCAGAAATCTGTTCTTGAAGGTTTTATTTAAGCCTTTTCTGTACAGAAATGTACATATTGCCCATATGTGCTGCCAAACCCTAAACAACACATTTATACTTAGATGCACAGAACTATGCGTTAGCGACCCAAAATGTGGAAGAAAATCGAAAGCCAACTCGACACATACCCCGAACGCCTCAAAGTCGCCAGAGTCCTCATCGAAAACGGACTCTCAGCGCAAGGCGAAAAAATCTACCTCAACCAAATCGAAATCCCACCCGTCCGAGTGGCTCGCGTTGCAGGGGTCGACCGCCGAACCGTCAACGAAACCCTAACCACAATCCACAACAACCCCGAGTTGCGCATGATTTTCGAGGAAATCCGCCCCGCTGGCCACAGCCTAAAAGAAATCGCTAAACACCTTGACCTAGGCGTAATCGAAATCACGCCCGCCAGCGCAGCAATACGGGGCATACTAGCTAACTCCACCCAAGTATTATACAAGGCGGGACTAGGCATACGTCAAGCCATCGTAGATGACCCAGAACTCTCGCCTGAGCCCAAACTGACCTTCATTGTGGAGCGCAAAATCCCAGGAGAACTCATCCCCGAGTTGCTAAAAGTTCCAGGCGTCGACAAAGTCTCCGTGTACTAGCTACATCGAGTTGTGCAATAAGGGCTTCTTTGTAGCTTTACTCGCGCAGTAACAAGCTTTTATTAGATTATCTACCTTTAGGTTTCCTGTAGCGTTTTGTAATTACCGCCAGCCGTTTTAGAGTAGAGTTTAGGGTAGGCCATATTGTAGTGAGTCAAGAAATCGTTACCACAGAGGAATCCAAAAAAACTTCTGCCCAAAACCTCTTCAAAAAGCTCTCTAGCAGCGAAAAGGGGCTCTCCACAAGCGAAGCACAGCAGAGACTCCAAACGTATGGCGCCAACGAAATCATCGAAAAGAAAATCAGCCCAATCAAGAAGTTCCTCGGTTACTTCTGGGGGCCAATACCTTGGATGATTGAAGCCGCAGTCGTTATGTCAGCGATTATTGGGCATTGGCCTGACT
>JBNIDO010000069.1:0-15440 GCA_050108095.1 Bathyarchaeia archaeon | reverse complement strand
ACCCGGGTCGCCGACTCGAAAGGCCGGCATACTTGGCCGGACTATACTACCGGAGCGCGCAATAGTCCGAAAGCACAAGCAGAATATAAATTGTCTCGAATAAACCTTACCCTTCCGCCATGCCTATTTAGCTGGGGGCTTGGATGCTTTGCCCTTTTTGGGGGTAAATAAGAAGCCAGTGATCTGCTCCACAAGTTTGCCCTGGGCTTGGGTGGTTTCTTCGAGTTTCTGGATTCTTTTCTCTAGGTCGTTGGAGATGATTTTGCCTTCGATGCGGTTGGCGCTACGGAACATAAGCATCATCCTAAACACTTCGTCAACCGCCTTCTCCTGTTCCTCGAACGACGCAGGCTTAATCCCAGCAACGACGGAGAGCAAGTCAACGTAGTGTTCTTTGATTTTGAGTTCAGCGCTCACCGAGGGGTCTTTGGGAAACGCGATGTTTAGCGGCGTCTGCTTGGCGAGTTCAGCGGCGGTGGGAAAACGGATGATGATGTCGCCTCGTATCCAAGATGACACGAATTCGGTGGTGATTTTTCTGATTTCTTGCCGCGAGTAGAGGACTGAGGGTTCCGCTGGCACATCTGGATTACGTTTGATTCTAACGCTAATTATCTTTTTATCATCTGAGTTGCCGGTTTGGTTGGACATGCGTTTTCTTCCCACTCTTTCTTCAATCCTCTACTCTCCTAAGCAAGGACTAGTATATAAAAAACAGCTTGGAAGTTGCTAAAAAGAGATTTTCGCCGCTGAAGGAATCTTGCCCAAGACCTTGGCGGTGGCTTTCTCGACTCTGGCGCGGTCGGCTTGGTCAGTGTAGACCCGCAGAATGTTCATGAAGCCTTTGAGGGTTTCAAAAATCTTGGAGCTCTCGCTTAGCCGCTGCAGCTTCTTCTCCCCAGCAGGGCTACGGGTAAACACTGGGAGTTCAGTGGATTCCATCAAAACAGCATGGTGATAGGGCACTGAGGGCACGGTAGGCACGTCGATGATGACCTTGTCTAATTCGACACCTGCTTCCTGTGCGATTTCACTCTGCACCTGCTTGCGGTAAGATTCCCGACCGAACAGGTTGGATATCATAGCGTCTTTCTCGTAGAACGTCCGCTCGTAGGCGCATTTGAGCATGCGACGGTTTTCGAGGTTGCCGATGATTTCGTTGGATGCACTGCATTTTTTGAGTGCCGCCCACACCGTGTAATCGTCTAGTGCAATGTATTCTTCGGGTGTTTTGAATGTGGTTAAGCCGAGTTCACTGTTGGCTTTGTCCATGGCGGTTGCCAACATGATTTGCGCTGCCCGTCCGACGCGGTGGAAGTAGATGCTCTTGAAGGATTCGATGCGGGCGATGACGAAGGCTTCCAAAGCTGAGAGCGCGCCGAGTTCAACCGCCAAATTCTCCCCCATAACATCGAGCGCGTGGATGAGGCGGTACACGTCTATGAAGCCGTATTCGGCGCCTGTATGGTAAGTGTCTCGGACGATGAAGTCCTGTTTGTCCACGTCGACAGCGCTGCTGATTATTTGGTCGAGGAACGCACGGTTCTTTTTGCGGAGTTTACCAACGGCTAAGCCTGCGACTTCTTTGGGGTTATAGCCCATCTTGCCTAGTTTATCGGCGAGTTCACTTTTCTCAATAATCCAAGCAGTAATATCCTCATGGGTCTTCTCGAGGTCTTTAATCAGGAGATGCTCGAAGACGTGGCTAAATGGCCCGTGTCCACAGTCATGCAACAGGGCGGAGAGGCGGCACATGTCAACTTCTTCGTCGCCCACCACTTTGGAGATGTTTGGGTTCACCAGCACTTGCCCCGCAAGGAACATGACGCCTAAGCTGTGTTCGAAGCGAGTGTGGTTAGCACCTGGGTAAACGTACTCGGAGCCCGCCAACTGCCGCAGCCTACGCAACCGCTGCATGGGGTGGCTGTCGATTATGTTTTTTTCTTGTTCAGTAATGTAGACGTATCCATGCACGGGATCTTTGATTTCTCCCCAGTAGGCTTTGGGCACAAGCGTCATCTCGGTTAGTAAATTATTATCTATGTGTCTCCCTATAATGTGTAGCGCTGTGGAGTCATATGGTTAAGAAAGGCATTTTCATAGTCATTGAAGGGTTGGATGGCAGCGGCAAAACAACCCAAGCCACACTACTAGCCGAGAAACTGTTGCAGGTCTATAGGGTTCACCTCACCGCCGAACCCAGCAGGGGCAAAATCGGCATGTTTATCCGCGAAGGCTGCCTCTACGAGCAAACCCGCCTCCCAACAGAAGCCGAAGCCCTCCTCTTTGCAGCCGATCGTATCGAACACATGCAAACCGAACTCAAACCCGCCCTAGACGAAGGCAAAATCGTCATCTGCGACCGCTACACCTACTCTACACTGGCATACCAGGGCAGTGCAGGGTTGAGTTTAGACTGGATAAAAACCATCAACGCCCGAGCATTGCAGCCTGACTTCGCCATATTCATCGACGTGCCGCCTGAAAAGGTGATTGAGCGTTTGCAGCGAAAGAAATCGGTGATGGAGACGCTGGAGACCCAGCAGAAAGTCCGAGAGATTTACCGCAAGTTCGTTGAAAAAGGAGACTTAATCCAGATTGACGGGGATAGAGCCAAAGAAGCGGTGGCGGACGAATTGTACGGCAAAGTGGTGGAGTTAATCGGCCCCGTCAAAGATTACCTTAATGGTTTGAACTAAAAAACGCAATAGTCCTCATCGCTCTATACCAGTAGAACGGGATCATTGTTCTGTTCTGTTTGGGTTTTGCGCCACAACCAGCCTGCAACGCCTAAGAGACGCAGAACCCAAAAAGCAGCTGCTGCCATAAGCCGCTGGTTGTTGTTGTGTATAGGGCGTTTTCTGCAACAACACAACAAGAAAAACAGCACTATGTAGGTTTTCTGCGTACTTTGAACATTAGACGCCAGATGAGAGAGTTATTTTGCCTGCGGGAATGCGACGATGAATTTCGTACCCTTACTCTCTTGGCTATTAAAACGGATGGTGCCGCCAAGCGCCTCAACCAGCCGCTTCACAACCGCCAACCCCAAGCCCTGACCTTTGGATTTGGTGGTGAAGAGCGGCGTAAACATTCTAGCCTGCACCTCTTCTGGAATGCCGACACCTGTGTCCGAAACAGCGATGATTATGTTACTTCGTTTCTTTGTTGCTGTTACAGTGAGTTTACCATCTTCTTGCATCGCTTGAACTGCGTTAGTCATTAGGTTAGTGAGGATTCTACGCATGTAGGCAACATCAGTTCTTATCGGCTTAGCTCTTTCATCGATTTTAGTGGAGACTTCTATGCCCTTTGGAATACTGATTGTTAACAATGTGCCTTCGATGAGTTCGGCGAGGTCAGCGTCTTGCAGGTTAGGTTTTAGTGGTCGCGTGTAGTCTTGGAGGTCGCTTACGATTTTATTGATGTAGCTAAGGTTTTGGTTGACTGACTCGACGCTTTCAAGTATGGCTTGCTTGCTTTCGCCGTCTTGCATGGTCTTGGTTTCTTCAGCGATGATGTACATGTCGCTTGTAATCGCCTGCAAGGGGTTGCGGATGTCATGCCCCACCATGCCTGCGGTCTGCCCAATCGCAGCTAACCGCTCCGAGCTCTTTAGTTCCTGTGCCCTTTGCTCGGCAAGCTCCTCCATCTGGCTGGCGTAGGCCTCAAGAACAACCGCGTTTTCCTCCAGTTTCTTCTGGACTCGGGCACGCGCTTCCTCAGTCTGCTTTAACTCGTCGATTTCTGTGGAGTAAATGCGTATGTTCTGTGTGTACGGCACCAAGTAGAGTTGCTGGTGGTACCAGTGCCCGTTAACTTGGACCTCTCGACCAAACGTATTTGTGTTTTTGTCGTTGAATCGCTTTTTTGCTTCTTCCCAATTGCAGAAGAACGGATGGTCTAAGCCCAGTTCCGCTAAATCGGGAAATATGCTTGCGGTTGCAGGGTTAATGAATGTTAATTCTCCGTCACCAGTGACTTCGATGACTGGGCTAGGGTTAAGTGTCGGAAAAGATGCTAAGCGGGCGATTTCTTTTTCTGCTTTTTTGCGTTCAGTCAAATCCACGTTGGATTCAAGGATACTGGTTATTTCGCCGTGTTCTGTCTGCTCGGCAAGCCACCAACTTTGCACAACCACTTCTGTACCACGTTGGGTTTTATGGATAAGTTCTCCTGTCCAACGCTGTTTCTCCTTCAACTCTGCAATTACGTCGTGGAAGGGTTGGGGGTATTTTGTTTTGAAGAGTTCCTGTGTGGTTTTGCCGATGGCTTGTTTCTTCGTCCAACCGTAGAGTTTCTCTGCGCCCCTGTTCCAGAAGGTTATGGTGCCATTCATCTTACGCACGATTATAGCATCTGGACTCAAATCGATTAAATCAGCTTGACGGTGGATTGCTTCTTCAGTTTTCTTGCGCTCTGTAATGTCACGGAAGACAAGCACAACCCCGAGTGTTTGACCATCTCTGATTATGGGTGCTCCACTGTCGTCGATGGGAACCTCAGTTCCGTCTTTGCATACAAGAAGCGTGTGGTTGGCTAAGCCTACGATAACCCCCTGTTTTAGGACTCTATCTACGGGGCTTTCAACTGGTTCTCGTGTTTGTTCGTTGATAATATGGAATACTTGTTTTACTGGTTTTTGCTTGGCTTCCTTTAGTGTCCAGCCGGTTAATGCTTCAGCCACTGGGTTCATGAAGGTAATTCTGGCTTCCCTATCGGTTGCTATGACTGCATCGCCGATACTAGCTAGAGTGGTTGACCACCATAACTCGCTTTCTTTTAGGGCTTCTTCGGCTTTCCTCCGCTCTGTAATGTTTCTTGCTATATGAACCGAGCCAATTATGCGTCCTTTTTGGTCTTTGAGGGGTGTGGCGGTAACTATGAAGTATCCGCCGAGGCGGGGCTCGTAGACTTCGGCGGTATGTTGATTTCCATCTTTGAGTAACTGGCTGTGGGGACAACTGTTAGGTGGACAAGAAGACCCGTGAATGCATTCATAACATATGAGGCCCTGTACTTCTTTGGGGGTTACGCCAAGCTGCTTTGCCATGGCTTTGTTTGCCCGTATTATGCGGTGATTGTTGTCCAGTAACGCTATAAAGTCTGGTACAGCGTCAAAAGTGCGTTCCCAATCATCTTTTGCTTTACGCAACTCTTTTTCTGTTCTCTTACGCTCGGTAATATCTTCAAATATAGCAACAAAGAAGCCTTTCTGTGGACTATAAGCTGAAACATGATACCACTTATTACGTGCCTCCGAAAACCGCTCAGTTACTATGGATTCACCTGTTAAGGCAACCCTGCCGTAGAGGTTAATCCAGTCGCTGGGGTCGCTTTGGATGTTTGGAAGGACCTCTGTAGCGCGCTTGCCTAAGACGTCTTTGCTTTTTGCCCCGTTAATTTTCTCGTAGGCTTCGTTAACGGCAAGATAAACCCAGTCAACTGGTTTTCCAGCTTGGTCAGTGATTAATTGGCAGTAAGCTATGCCCTCAGAGATTTTTGAGAACAACAAATCCATCTTGGGCGAGTCAGTTTTTCTATTGCGCGTTTCTCAGTATCCGACCTGATGACTTATTTTTTATAAAAACCAGAAGGTGATTTATTATGTTTTTTGACAAATGCTTTGTTTCTACTTGGGCAGATCAGTGCAATAATTAGCATTAAAAGAGAGATATGCATTGGAAAATTCTTAAATTCCCAGACTGCATCACAGACAAGTTAAAGGTGTAAATTAATTGGCACAACAACCAACCTTCAAAACAGTTTTCGTTTTCCTAGACACAGACAAATACTGCAGCCCATTCGACATGCTCGTAGCCATCGACGCATTCCCCGACTCGATGATATTCAAATTCGAAAACGTTACAGGCGAAGACGCCCCAAAAATTGTGTTTGACCTGCTTTTCCCACGTGGACCAGCAGGCGCAGCCCACACCAAAGTGTTCATCAACGGCAGCAACTTTGAAGAAGTAGAGAAAGTCGTCGCAGCCACCCAGAAAGCCATGAAGTCCGCGCCATGGGGAAACAGCATCATCGTTGACCCAAGAGGCGGATACAGCACAGCCGCAGCCGCAGTCGCCAAAACCTTCGGCGCATCCATGGAAAAAGGTCTTGGAACCTTAGAAGGCAAAAAAGTCACCGTTCTCGCAGGCACTGGTCCAGTCGGTCAAACCGCAGCACGCATCTATGCTGCAGAAAAAGCTGACGTAACCATCAGCAGCCGCAGCTTAGCTAAGGGTCAAGCGGTCGCAGACAAAATTAACGCTGAATGCGGAGCCACACGCGTGAAAGTTGTCGAGGTTGCTAAGCCGGAACAGACAGCCGCAGCCGTTAAAGACGCCGAAATTATCCTCGCCGCAGGCGCAGGCGGAATTCAACTACTTACCAAAGCAGACCTTGATGCCGCACCAAACTGCAAAATCGTCGCAGACATCAACGCCATCAAACCCTTAGGTGTTGAAGGATTAGGACCCAACGACGATGGCGTACAACTCAAAGAAGGCGTATGGGGCATCGGCGCATTAGCCATCGGCAAACTCAAGATTAAGACAGAAGTGGAAATGATTAAGCGTGCCACTGCTGAACCGCAGGGACTCTTTGACTACGAAATCGCCTACACCATCGCTAAAGAAGCCATTCTTAAGAAGCTTGCAAAAGCAGCTGCCAAGTAAGCAGCTCCAATTTTTCTTTTAGTCTTTTAAAAGAGAGTTCTGTTAAACAGCGAAATAAGGGGGCTTCTTTGCAGGGCACCCAAGAAACTTAAATATGTTGACAGCCTAAAAAGAGCCCAAGATGGCAACTCTCCCCGAAACCTTCAAGCAAATATTCAACACAAGCCTATCTAACGGCGAAATCATAACTTCCATAATCATCTTTATCGTCGTCGCCTGCGTCGGGTGGGGCGCCTACCTGATTTTCAACAAGTACTTTTGCAGTTGGGCAAAAAAAACCGAGACCAATCTCGATGACCAAATCATTGCCGCCGTAAAACTCATCATAATCATAATGATAGTCATTTTCGGCATCGAAGGTGCCCTACAACCGCTATCAATTCTGCAGCCCTACCACGAAACCCTCATCAAAGTCTTCGCAGTAATAGAAATCCTCTTAGGAGCGTTCGCAGTCACCCGCGTAGCAAACATATTCGCAGACTGGTACACCTCTAAGAAAAATCTGGAAACCAAAAACAGCCCTCACCTCCTTTTCCTTCTAAAGAAAATTATTCAGATTGTCGTTTTCGTAGTAGCATTGCTCATAATTCTCTACGTGTTTCAGGTGGACCTCACTGGCGCAGTCGTCGGTTTGGGAGTTGGAGGCATCGCCATAGCCTTCGCCCTACAAAGCACGCTCAGCGACTTCTTCAGTGCCTTCTCCATCTACTTTGACCGCCCCTTCGAAATCGGAGACTTCATAATCGTCGGCGACCAAGCAGGCACAGTCAAAGCCATTGGCATCCGCTCCACAAGGTTGCAGCTCCTACAAGGCGAAGAACTAGTCTTGCCCAACCAACAATTAACCAGCTCCAACGTAAGGAACTTTAGAAAACTCAAAAGGCGCCGCATAGTAGTTAACATCGGAGTAACCTACGAGACCTCCTCTGAGAAACTCCAAAAAATCCCAGACATAATAAGTGATATAATCAATAGAATGGAGATAGCGACGCTTGAACGCGTGCACTTCACCGAATTCGCCGATTTCAGTCTGAAATTCTTGATTATTTACTACGTGGAGTCAGGTGACTGGGGCGAGTACCTCAAAGTGCAAGAGAAAATCAACTTCGCCATAAAAGAGGAGTTTGAGAAAGAAGGCATAGAGATGGCGTATCCAACCAGCACTGTCTTTGTCAAAAAGTAAGTTGCCCCTTGCGCATACTGAGTTGTGCGTAAGAGGAATCGTTGAAAATGTGCTTCGAGCCCATCTATTTTTCGTCGTAAAATTAAGTAATGCTTAAATTCAAATAATCGTTTCAGCCTAAAAAGAACTTTCCCAACGCGGAAGGGCAGAATAAGCATTGGATTTATTGAGCATAGATTTCCTCATAAACATCGCAATAATCGCGGTTGCCATCGTTTTCCTAAACCTGACCAGCGATGTCGTAATTAAATACGCCACTAAAATCGCTGCCATATCCAAACTGGGAAAAACCTCCGTCGGCTTCACCTTGATTTCATTGTCTACTACGCTGCCAGAGTTGACGGTGGCGGTATCTGCGGCTATATCTGGCGGTGCAGCTTTATCTATCGGTAACGCCATAGGTTCCAACATCTTCAACATAGCCGCCATACTAGGCATAGGCGCAGTACTTTTGGGCGCAAACATTTTCGTGCAATGCAAAAGAAAGAAAAACATTGCAGTCAGCAACAATAATATCCTGCCAAACTTTGTCGATTCAGAGCTAAACAACATCGAGTTCGGCTTGTTCGTAGCTTCGGTGGTGCCACTGATTCTGCTCTATATTCCGCAGGAATGGGCGTGGTTTGTAGGATTGATTTTGCTCTCGGTGTTCGGCATCTACATTTACAGGCTGTCTAGAGTGCGGATAACCACCGACGAAGCCGACGTAGAAACAGAACCAGGAGACAAAGGCAAACTCAAACGGTTCATAGTCTTCACGATTCTAGGTGCGTTAGGTGTAGTTGTGAGCGCCAACTTCATGGTTGAGTCAGCAATCGTCATAGCCACATCTGCAGGTGTCTCTCAGGAGATCATCGGAGCCACCATAGTCGCGTTGGGCACCAGCCTTCCCGAGTTAACCATAGGCGTCAAATCCATACTCAAAGGGCACGCCAACTTGGCTATAGGCAACATTATCGGCGCAGCCTTCTTCAACACCACACTCATCTTGGGTGTAACTATGTTTGTGCCCACATTGTTGGGTAACGCAGTCAATCTGGAAATGTCGGTTTACCTTAACCTGATACTGTTCTCGATAATCATCAACACGTTCTTCTGGTACTTCCTATCCAGAAGGAAAATCGCTTGGAAAGAAGGTGCAGTACTGCTAACAATCTACGTGCTGTTCATAATTACCACGATAGGTGCAGGCGCATTTGCTATTGGCCCCGCCGCCGCTTTTTCCACGATAGGCATTTGTTAAAAGCTTGCTTATTTGCCAAAATAATGGCGAAAATTAGAGAGCATTGGCGATGCGTTTGCAGGCTTCAGCTATGCGTTCTTTGGGCTGCGTGAAGGTTATGCGTACGTATCCTTCGCCATGTCTGCCAAAGCCGACGCCGGGTGTGACTACGACGCCTGCATCGAGGAGTTTAGCGGCGAACTTTATGGAGTCGCCTTTGCAGTTCACCCAGACGTAGAAAGTGGCTTTAGGTTTCTCGCATGGGTAACCAAGCTTAGTTAGGGTGTCAACGAGGAGGTCGCGGCGTTCGGCCATGATTTGGTTGTTCTTCTTTAGGAACTCCGGCGGGTCACGGCTTTTGTAGCTGCCCAGTGCTGTCATGGCGACTTTCTGAGTGTACACGGGCGGACCAGAGTCAATCTGCGACTTCACCTTCGCTAAACCCGCCACAAGCTGCTTGTTGCCCACTGCAAAGCCGATGCGGTCTCCTGTCATGTTAAAGGTTTTAGACAGTGAATGGAATTCTACTGCGACGTCTGTGGCGCCATCGATTTCTAGTATGCTGGGTGCACGGTAGCCGTCGTAGGTGATTTCTGAGTAGGCGTTGTCGTAGCAGAGGATGATGTTGTTGTCTTTTGCGAATTGGACGGCTTCTTTGAGGCATTTGTAGTCCACGGTGGCTGCGGTGGGGTTGTTGGGGTAGTTGATGTACATCATTTTGACGCGTCGGGCGTCGACTGCTTCAAGGTCCGGTTTGAACTTGTTTTCTTCCAGCAGCGGCAGGGGCACAGGAGTACCGTCGCAAAGGATGGTGCTGCCGTTGGCGTAGACTGGGTACGCGGGATCAGGGCAGAGCACGTGGTCGCCTGGGTTTATGAACGCCCGTGCGATGTTAGCTATGCCTTCTTTTGAGCCCAAAAGCGCGACGACTTGGCCTTGCGTTATGTCGACGCCGAAGCGTTTCTTGTACCACTGCACTACTGCCTCTCTGAAGTCGGGTTCGCCTTGGCTGAAGCTGTAATTGTGATTTTTAAGGCCCGCGGCTTCCTTAGCCAGCGCGTCCACAACGAATTGGGGCGGCGGCAGATCAGGGTCGCCGATAGACAGCGAAATAAGGTCGATTCCCTGGGCTTTCTTTTCTTTTTGAACCCTTTCGATTTCAGCAAATAAGTACGGTGGTAACCGTTTGATTCGTTCTGCAAACTCAAACGTCAAAGTTTTGTCTCCTTGAATAGTGTTCCTTCAAAAACTTTCTCGGCTGGACCAATCAGGTAAATGGTGTCGCCGACTTCAACTTGGAGGTCGCCTCCTAAAGCGTGGACGTGGACTTTGCTGCCGATTTTGCCCAGTTTGTTTGCTGCTGCGACGGCGGCGCATATTCCTGTGCCACAGGCGAGGGTTTCTCCACAGCCCCGCTCCCAAACCCGAACAGTTAGTTCACTGCGGCTGAGAACTTGGGCGAAGACGGCGTTGATTCTTCTTGGGAAAGCCTTATGGTTTTCAACGAGTTTTCCCACAGAATAAACTGGAAAAACATCGATGTCTCCTACGAAGGTGACGCAGTGCGGGTTACCCATCGAGAGGCAGGTTACCTTGTAGAGGTCGTTGTCAACTTCTAACTTTTCGTTTACGCATGTACCTTCTCCGACCATGGGAAGCGAGGAGCGCTGCCAGTTGGGTGCGCCCATGTCAACCTTTATCGACGTTACTTGGTCACCGTTGATTGTTAACCAGATTTGCTTTATGCCTGCCAATGTCTCAACTGAGAACTCAGGTTTCTCTACGATACCGTTTTCGTAGCAGTACTTGCTAAAACATCTTATACCGTTGCCGCACATCTCAGCTTCACTGCCATCAGCGTTGAAAATCCGCATCTTCACATCAGCGACTTCAGAAGGATAAACCAGCAGAAGCCCATCTGCACCAACCGAAAATTTACGCAAGCAAAGCTCCTCGGCGAGCCTGGGCGCCTGCTTATCAGTGATTTTTTGGTCTCGGTTATCGATGACAACGTAGTCGTTGCCTAATCCATGCATCTTCCAAAAACGCATTAGGTTTCCCCTTGGATTTTTTGGCTGGAAATCAAGTCGCCGAGTTGCTCGCGGTTCCGCACTATGACTGGTTTGCCGCCTCTTATCATGACTTCGGCTGCTCTGGGGCGAGAGTTGTATTGGTTGCTCATGCTAAAGCCGTATGCGCCTGCGTTTTGGACGGCAAGTAAGTCGCCTTCTTGGATTTCGGGCAGTTGACGGTCTTTTGCGAGCAAATCGCCTGACTCGCAGATTGGACCTGCTACGTTGTAGGTTTCTTTGCCGGATTCATTTAGTTTGTTTGCAACTAGGATGTGGTGGTAGCTGCCATACATGGTGGGACGCGCAAGCGTGTTGAAGCCTGCGTCTACGCCAACGAATTTGTGGTTGGGCGTCACTTTCACGGTGTTCACTGTTGTGAGTAGTATGCTGGCGTCGGCGACTATGTACCTGCCGGGTTCAACGAAGAGAAAAGGCTTGCCTAACCCGTATTCTTTGACTTTGTTCTTGAATAACCCGACGACTTTGCTGGAGAACTCGGCGAGGTCAAGCTCCTTGTCTTCGGGTTTGTAGGGGACCCCTATTCCGCCGCCTATGTCTATGAATTCAAAGTCGATGCCCACTTCATCGTGGACCCGCTTAGCGATTTTGAGCAGTTTCTCCACTGCCAAAGCATAGGGTTCAACTTCGAGAATTCCTGAGCCTATGTGCATGTGCATGCCGAAGCGTCCGACGCGGGCGCGTTGGGCTATGGCGTAGGCTTGGATGACTTCTTCTTCCCAGAGGCCGAACTTGGATTCGGGACCAGCGGTGATGCAGTGGCTGTGGTGTCCAGCGCCGACTTCTGGGTTAACGCGTACCGAGAGAATCTGCGGCACGGAAATCTTGAGGAGGCGGTCCATTTCGGATTGGGAGTCGACGTTGATTGTGATGTTGGCGTCTGAGAGCATTTTTAGTTCGTCGTCTCTGACGCTGGTTCCGGTGAATAGGATGCGGTCGGGGGTGAAGCCGCTGCTAAGTGCTAAGAACACTTCGCCGGGGCTAACTGTATCGAGGTATGCACCTTGGGACTGCAGAATCCGCAGCACCGTCATGTTGGTGTTTGCTTTGGCGGCGTAGTAGATACGCACGTACTTGTAGTTGTTTACTAATGCACCGTAGAGGCGGTCGTAGTTGTCTCTTATGCGTTTTTCACTAATCAAGTACAAAGGAGTATCGAACTGTTTTGCCAACTCTAACGTTGAGTAGCCGTCAAAGTAGAGGTTGCCTTTTCGGTCTTCGAGGGGTTCACGAAGCTTTCTCTTAACCATACCATACACCTATCTTTGTAATTGGGCTGTTTAAGCTAAACCGTTAGCTACATACAGCTCTGCACCAAGTATTCCTCCGCCTGCAGCGCCGCGCACCGTGTTGTGTCCAAGGCACATGTACTTGAAAGTCAAGATTGGATCCTTGCGTATCCTGCCCACTGCGACTGCCATGCCTTGGCTTGCATCTCGGTCGTACCGTGGTTGGGGCCGATTCTTTTCATGCCGAACCACAATGGTTTGGGCGGGTGCAGAGGGCAGCTTGAGCAGTTGTGGAGCGCCTTTGAAGTCTTCGAATGCCGCTTCAATCTGCGCAAGTGACGGTTCTTGGTCCAGCTTTACGAATATGGATTCTAAGTGTCCGTCTTTAACGTTGACTCTGTTGCAACTTGCACTTATCTTGAAATCAGCGTTCGCTATGCCCTCTGCTCCGTTGTAGGTTCCCAAGATTTTGAGAGCTTCAGACTCCATCTTGTCTTCTTCGCCTGAAATGAAAGGAACCACATTGTCGATGATGTCCAATGAGGCTACACCAGGGTATCCTGCACCGCTTAGAGCCTGCATAGTGGTAACCATAACCTGTCTTAAACCGAACTGCATGAGCGGCTTTAGCGAAATCGCCATCTGCGTTGTGCTGCAATTTGGGTCAGTGGAGATGAAACCGCTCCAACAGCGTTGTTTCTGCTGAATCTTGACCAGTTCAATGTGGTCTGGGTTGATTTCGGGTATGAGTAGGGGAACGTCTTTCTCCATGCGGTGTGCGCTGGCTTTGCTAAACACTGGGTAGAGGGCTGCGAATTCCTTTTCTACTGGACCCGCCAAATCGCCCGGCAGGGAAGTGAATACTATGTCGAAGTCGCCTGTTTGCTCCGCTGACTTAACGTCTATGTTGGCGACTGGCATTTCACCGATTTCTCTGGGCATCTCTGTTTCCATGAGCCAAGTGCAGGCATCTTTGAACTTTTTGCCTGCGCTCCGCTCTGAAGCGGCAAGCACTGAAACCTCAAACCAGGGGTGTCCCTGTAAGAGTTGAATGTACCGCTGTCCCACGGCGCCTGTTGCGCCTAAAATGGCAACTTTACGCTTATTTGACATTTACACTCTTCCTTTGACAAATTCTCTATCCTTTTAACTTGATAAAAAGGTAATGGTGAATTTTTCGGTGTTAAGATAGTCCTAGCACGTCAGCCATAGAGTAAACTTTTGGCGTGGTTTGTTTGCTTATCCACTCGGCGGCGAGGATGGCGCCCTGAGCTAAGACGGCACGGTTGAAAGCGGTGTGTTCTATGCGCAGCATCTCGTTTGGTCCGGCGACGATAACGTTGTGGATTCCTGGTACTCCACCTGCACGTAAGGCGACCGATTCGAGTTCCCCAGGCTGGCGTGGGCTGATGCCTTCTCTGCCATAGACTATTTTACTGTAGTTGCGTGTTTGCGAAATGATTTGTTCAAGTTTCTTTGCTGTTCCGCTTGGCGCGTCTTTTTTGCCTGTATGGTGGATTTCACATAGGCTAATATCGTATCCTTGGGGGAACGCTTTGAGCTGTTCTGCAAGTTTGAAAAGTATGTTGACGCCTACACTAAAGTTCGGCGAGAACACAGCCGGCACTTTACCCGACATTGCCTCAGTTACCTGTCGGTTCTGGTCTGGCGTGAAGCCTGTGGTCCCGAGGATTATGCGTTTGCCGAGATTTGCCGCGATTGGGATGTTGACTAATTCAGCGGCTGGCAATGTGAAGCTTACGTAAACGTCGGCGTCTTTAAGGGCTTGAGATAGACTGTCAGAGCTTTGGATCACTGTGTCGGAGTTGCTGCCGAGTTGGCGGAGGCTTTTGCCCACCGCTTGCGAATTAGGGGCTTCGACTGCTCCTACAATTTGGTGTCCTCTGGTGGTGGCTTCACCTATGATGGCTTGCCCCATTCTGCCCGCTGCGCCCGCGACACAGAGCTTAAGCATAGTAGAGTCCCTCTAGGTACTTTTCGTTGTAGAGGCGGTCTTTTAAGTCCACGTTGAAGAAGTCAGCTATGGGCTCAAGGACCTGTGGGTTGGCTTCGTAGACTTTGCGTGCGCTTGCCAATACCACTTCAACGCCGCCCCTTGTCATTTTGCCCAGCGGTTGTCTGCAGGGCCCTGAGGGCATTCCCAGCACGTTCATCAGCGTCTTGTAGGCAACTGGGTTACGTGCTTTGCAGGCTACTGGACCGTATGGTGTTTGCTCGGTGGTTTTCACCGTCACTATGTTAAACAGCGGCTGGATTGCTTGGCTGATTACGCTGGCTGCTTCCTCGTTGCCATCCAATGCATAATGTACCATGTCTGCAACTGCTTGTGGCGCTACGTTTGAAACGACTGAGATTACTCCGCTGGCTTCTACATCGGGCGAGATTAGCATTGATAGGGTTTTGTCATCGTCCCCGCTTAGGATGTCAAAGTTTTCTCCGCAGAGCTGGCGGGTTAGCTCCATGTTTTTGAGGTCGCCTGTGGCTTCCTTGACGCAGGAAACGTTGGGATATTCCGCGTGTAGGGCGGCGAGGTCTTGTGGGAGCAGTTGGGTGCCTGTTCTACCGGGGATGATGTAGGGGATAACTTGGACTTCGGGGAAACGCTTTGCTACGGGTTCGATGTATTCTTTTCTGATTTCAAGTGAGCTTGGTCCGTTGTAGTAGGGGTCTACGAGCAGGACTGCGGTGATGCCTGCGTGGTAGGCGTGTTCGGTGCCGTCGAGGGTTTCCTGTGTGCTGTTGCTGCCTGTTCCTGCGATGGTTAAGTAGCGGTTGCCCGCGTATTCGTGGGTTTTTTCGATGACTTTGCTGTGTTCATTCCAGTCTAGAGTGGGGCTTTCGCCGGTTGTGCCGACGGCGAGGATGCCTTTGACGCCGTTTTTTATTTGGAAATCTACCAGTTGTTGTAATCCTTCGTAATCGACTTGGCGGTTACGGTTCATGGGCGTTATTAGTGCTGTGTAACAACCGCTAAATGTTGCCAATTTTTATTCCTCATATTCATGGGTGACGAATTGATGG